>NZ_JACCDE010000030.1 GCF_013415125.1 Vreelandella glaciei
TCGCGCCCAATAATGCGATCCACCGCACGCTTCCATAAATACCCGACAGGCCGGTTGGCGGCGCATAAAATCCAAGACCTGATGCCGTTTAAGCTCTTTGTTGACCTGAACACGCGGGCGGCGAGTGTCGACAACACACACTTGAAAAACACGCTTTGCCAGATCAATACCGATTGTCTTATGCTTGTTCATGGCTCTTCCCCTCCGCATTGATGTGGTTCAACTATCAATGTAGCTCGCTGAAGCTTCGAGAGGGGAGGAGTCCCTTTCATTGAGCGTAGAAGCTTCATTGCGAAAGAAGTGAAGCAACCTCGGTGTTACTGCCACCTCTGGTGAAGATTGCCGCGTTGCTGCGCTCATCGCAATGACATAGGTTTAGTTGACCTAGATTTAATTGACCTAGATTTAATTGACATAGGTTTAGTTGACATAGGTTTAGTTGAAATCTTCCAGCGCTTCGCGATACTCAATGAAAGCTTCCCGGCGCTGTTCAATCCTGGCTACTACCTGTTGATCATTTTCACGTTCCGCTGCATCCCGAGCGATGGAGAGCTGGCGAATGCCGCGGTCTACCCGGCCCGTCAATTGCAGGTGCTCAGCGCGAGCTAAATGCCCCCAGCCATCATGGCCACTGCGTCCGGCGGCTTCAGCTAATAGATTGAAGACCTGAGGGTTTTCTGGATGCTGATCGGCCATGTCCCGTAACACGTTATAAGCTGATTGAGGGTCACGCTGTAGCTGTGCTTCGGCCAATATCAGTTGAGCAGGCAGGTAGTTAGGCATAAAGCGCAGCAATCGCTGGCTGCGCTGGATGGCCTCATCGTACTGACCGGCCTCTAAAGCGACGCTCGCGGCAGAGGCGGGGAGCATGGCAAAGTCAGGCTGCTGACTGGCAAGTTGATCAAGGCGTTGTAAGGCATTATCAGTCTGGCCGTTACGGGCAGCGATCAAGGCGTCCAGGTAGCCCTGGGCAGTCTCGTCGGCGCCTTCTTGGGCAAGGCGCGCAGCCGCTTGCTGAGGTGTGTTGGCATAAATGCTCAACAGGGCGCGGGCGCGCATCATGTCGTAAAGGGTGTCGCTGGTATAGGCATCGGCGACATTGAGTTGGGCAGCGCGATCCTGTGCAGCGGTTAAGCGGCTATCGGTGACCGGGTGGCTAAGCAGGAACTCCGGCGGTGTCTCGCCCTGTAGGCGGGCCATGCGCTGCATAGCGGCGAACATGCGCACCATGGCCTCTGGGTCGTAGCCCGCGTCGGCCATCGCCTGGAGGCCTAGGTTGTCGGCTTCCTGTTCAAATAAACGTGAATAGCTGAGCTGATCCTGTATTAGCGCTGCCTGGGAGCCCATGGCGGCGGCCATGCCCGCATCACCGCCGCCACTCGCAGCAATTAGCATGCCTGCTAGCATGGCCGCCATGGCGGGCAGTTGGGTTTGTGCTGCCCGTGCGTTTCCCCTCGCATAGTGGCGTTGAGAGAGGTGGCCCAGCTCATGGGCCAGCACCGAAACGAAGGCGCCTTCATCTTCAGCAAATGCGAACAGTCCTGAGTTGATGCCTATCACCCCGCCAGGCACGGCAAAGGCGTTAAGCGATTCGTTATCCACCATCACGGTAATAGTGCGAAGACCGTTAATCTGGCTATGGGGGGCGAGCCGGGCAATCAGGCTTTCCAGATAGTCGTTGGTAATAGGATCTTGCCACTGGGGGGCTTGGGCACGAAACTGTCGTAACCACGCACGGCCCAGGCGATACTCCTCATTGCTGACCGAGGTAGACGCCGCCCCCAGGCTTGGCAGGCCGTAATCGTTGATAGCAACGCTTTGGGGACTAAAAAGTAAACTGCCGCAGGCGCAAGCGAACGCACATATCCAGCCTGGGTAAGCGCTACGAAAGGTCGGCATGGCATCCTCATGGGTGATGGTTAAACGCTACCGTCAGGGTATGACATTGATTAATACTATGACATTGATAAAGACGGGGAAGTGCCGTTAAATCGACGACCTAGTGAAATCAATCGCTAACAAGACAGTTTATGCGGCAGCGTCTATTACACAATGTATATGCAGCAACATTTACAAATCTATGCCGTGAATAGGCAGGTCATTTTGAGGGAGAGTGTATGTCTGAGCAAACCGGGGGCTTTCAACCCGATACGGTGCTTGACGCTTGTGGGCTGCATTGCCCATTGCCACTGCTGAAAACTAAGCAAGCCTTAGCTGCCTTGGCAGCAGGTCAGTTGCTGGAGGTGCGTTCAACGGACGCCGGTTCGTGGCGAGATATGGCGTCGTTTACCGATCAAAGCGCGCATACCCTGGAAGGCCGTGAACAGCGTGACGATGTTTATGTGTACTGGATTCGTAAAGTCGGGGATGGTCACTCATGACCCTGCGTACGATTTTAAAAAGCTGGGTTGAGCGCTACTTCTCCGACGAAGAAGCGCTGATTCTGCTGGTAGTATTGGTGGCGGGTTTTGCGGCGATCATCTGGTTTGGCCGTATGCTGGCGCCGTTTTTCACTGCACTGGTAATTGCGTTTCTACTGCAAGGCGTGGTGAGCGCACTTACCCGCCGTGGGCTGCCGCATTTGCTGGCGGTGATTATGGTATTCCTGGCGTTTATTAGTGTCTTGCTAACCCTGGCGTTTATTTTAATGCCGCTGATTTGGAACCAGTTAGTGGGGTTGGTGCAAGAAACACCGAGGATGTTCGCCAGTGGTCAAGGCTGGCTGGACGAGCTGCAAGCGCGCTATCCCAACATTATTACGCCGGATCAGATGCAGAGCTGGATAGGCGTGGCGAGCCGCGAAATCAGTCAGCTAGGGCAGCGCGCCTTAACGCTTTCGCTGGCATCGCTAGGCAATATTATGTCGCTGATTATTTATCTGGTGCTGGTGCCGATTCTGGTCTTCTTCATGCTCAAGGATCGCGACGTATTAGTTGGCTTCATGCTTTCGCTGCTGCCCCAAAAACGCACCCTGTTGTCGCGTATTTGGCGTGAGATGGATGATCAAATTGCCAATTATATTCGCGGTAAGTTTATTGAAATTATTATCGTGGGCACGGTGACCTTCTTTACCTTTGCTTTCTTTGGATTGCCCTATACGGCGCTGTTGGCCGTTCTGGTGGGGTTTTCTGTACTGGTGCCGTATATCGGGGCGGCGGTGGCAACGCTACCGGTGGCTGCGGTCGCTGGGTTTCACTTCGGGCTCAGCGAGGAGTTTGTGTATGTGCTCGTCGCCTATGGGGTGATCCAGGCGCTGGATGGCAACGTACTGGCCCCGGTATTATTTTCTGAAACCAACAATATCCATCCGGTTTCTATCATTGTGGCGGTGTTGTTCTTCGGCGGAATTTGGGGCTTTTGGGGTATTTTCTTTGCTATTCCGTTAGCAACACTGCTGAAAGCGCTGATCTACGCTTGGCCGCGTAGTATGCATGAGCGAGAGGAGCGTCGTAGCTTGCAAGCCCCAGCAAAAGAGTAAGCGTAGCGCTGAAACAGGCCCGCGCTGGGTATCCTCAGCGCGGGCATAGGGGTTAGCTGGCAGCGTTAAGTTGTTCAGCCGCGGCGAGTACCTCATCAACATGACCAGGCACCTTAACACCACGCCACTCGTTGGCGAGCTTGCCCTCTTTATCGATCAAGAAGGTGCTGCGCTCTATGCCAAGATGCTCCTTGCCGTACATTTTCTTGAGCTTGATAACGTCAAACAGCGTGCAGACGTTTTCGTCCTTGTCAGAGATCAGCTCAAAATTAAAATCCTGTTTGGCTTTAAAGTTCTCCTGAGCACGTAGGCCATCGCGAGAGACGCCGAGAATGACTGTATTAGCGGCATCGAAGGCGGGTTTACGGTCACGGAAGTCTCCCCCTTCGGTGGTGCAGCCTGGGGTGCTGGCTTTGGGGTAGAAGTAAATAACCACTTGTTTGCCGCGCAGTTCCGATAGCGTCACGGTGGAATCACCAGTTGCGGTGGCGGAAAAGTCAGCAACGGGTTGATCAATTTCAACAGACATAAGGCGTCCTTTTGAGGGTGGGTGTTAAGATTAGTAGTTATGCGCGATTACACGTAAGCCGGGGGCAGTTGTCAAAGCTCAAATCAGGTCAGTGATAAACTCGCACCGCTTTACGCTGTACAGGCTCGAATCGCCTGAGTACCATTTGCTCTCTGTGGAACGCTAGCGCCTGATAAAAAGTATCGCGATGGCGCCCAGTTTGATAAAGACATAGCACGTAAAATACATAGATAGTTGATATCACACTTTGGCTGGTGAGGAATAAACGGATGATCACAGGCAGCATTGTCGCCCTGGCGACGCCTATGAAGGTCAATGGTGACATCGACTGGGAGGCGCTTCGTCGTCTGGTGAACTTCCATCTCGAAAATGGCACCGATGGCATTGTGGCTGCTGGCACGACGGGCGAACCGACTACCATGTCCTTCGCGGAGCACTTTGATGTGATTCGCAGCGTTGTCGAAGAGGTCAATGGTCGTATTCCGGTTATCGCAGGGACTGGGGCTAACGCCACTTCTGAGGCGGTTGAGCTGGCGCGTTACGCCGGTGAAGTCGGGGCCGATTACTGCTTATCAGTGTGCCCTTACTACAATAAGCCCACCCAGGAAGGCCTGTATCAGCACTTTAAAGCGGTCGCGGAAGGCAGCAAACTGCCGGTGATTCTGTATAACGTGCCGGGCCGTACCTGCTCTGATCTCTACAACGAGACCGTTTTACGCTTGGCCGATGTCGATAATATTATTGGTTTGAAAGACGCGACAGGGAACCTGGAGCGTGCGGAAGATCTAATCTCACGCCTAAAGGGCAGTGGTTTTATGCTCTACTCCGGCGACGATGCGACCGCCTGTGACTTTATGTTGATGGGTGGCCATGGCGATATCTCCGTAACGGCGAATGTTGCCCCACGGGCGATGCATGATCTGTGCGCCGCTGCCGTGGCCGGTGATGCTGATAAAGCCCACCAAATTAATACCCGTCTGATGCCGCTACACACCAATTTGGGCATAGAGTCGAATCCTATTCCCGTGAAGTGGGCGCTTAATCGCATGGGTTATGCGGACGCAGGTCTTCGTTTACCGCTAACTTGGCTGTCTGAAAAGTACCACGCCACGGTGAGCGAAGCGCTGCAGATGGCAGGCGTCGTAGAGGAGTAACCTGGCGCAATACCCTTTGCTACCCAGCTCAGCGATAAGTTGAGCTGGGTACCTGATTTGTTGACTTAAGGTGGCTTGATGAGCTCTGTGCTTGAAATACGTGCGCTTAAATGGGTCCCGCTGGCACTCGCAGCGGCTGTCGCGCTCTCTGGTTGCGCGCGGGATGGTTTTTACCACGACCGTAACCTGGACTACACCGAGGCTGCTCCGGCGCCTCCGCTGGTGTTACCAGAGACCCGTAATACCCAACGTTACCGCGATGCGCTGCCGGTTCCTCAAGCCGCCACCCAAGGGACACGGCTTGACGAAGCGGCAGAAATTCGTCCGCCCCAATCACTGGCTATTGGCAGTGGCTTAGAGCCTGAATACGTTGAGCGCCGCGAAGTCGGTGATCAAACCTGGCTAGTGGTGGCCGCCGACACCGGTACGGTGTGGCCGCAGTTGGAAGAGTTTGTACGCAGCCGACAGTTGAACGTGCTGCAGAGCAGTGCTTCCCAGGGCGTTATCGTGACGTCCCAGGGGGAAATACGCCTGCAAAGTGCGCTGCGCGCAGGCAGTAGCGAAGTTCGCTGTGAAAGCGGTGGGCAAACCATGGCTAGCTGTCTGGACGCACTGGAAAGCCATCTAAGTGCACGCAGCGCCTCCGTCAGCGTGTCATCTTCTTGGACCGCTCAGCGCCTTACCGATGAGCAAACGTTACAAGTTCGCCAGCAGGGTGAAGAGTGGGAAGTGGTTATCCCGCAGCCAGTAGACCGCGTATGGGCTGAACTGAACCACTACCTTGAACTGGATTTTGCTCAGGAAGGACAGCGCGACTTGCTTGCCTCTGAGCCCAGTAGCCATGAGTTTCTGGTTGAATATATGACCGAAACCGAGCGCAACCGTAACCCGCTGCAAATCGTGTTCAGCGCTGACGTGCGCAAGATGTCTCAAGAGATCCGTCTTGCTCTACAGCCTGACGGCGACCAGACGATTCTGCGCGCCATCAATGCCAGCGAGCGGGCATTCAGCGCCGATGATCAGCGCGAGCTGCTTGAGCGTGTCTCCGGTTATTTACGTTAATTTATTGATCCTTGATCCCTTACGGAGCCCCCATGGAAAAGCGCCAAGAACTCTACGCCGGTAAGGCGAAATCTGTGTATACCACCGACGATCCGGATTTGTTGGTGCTTAACTTTCGTGATGACACCAGCGCCTTCGATGGCAAAAAAGTCGAGTCGCTGGCCCGTAAGGGAATGGTCAATAACATCTTTAACGCCTTCATTATGGAGCGGCTGCAGGAAGCGGGCATTCCCACCCACTTTGAAAAGCAGCTCTCCAATACGGAGAGTCTGGTCAAAAAGATGCAGATGATCCCGGTGGAGTGCGTAGTACGCAATATCGCCGCCGGTGGTTTGGTAAAACGGTTAGGTGTGGAAGAGGGTATTGCACTGACACCGCCTACCTTCGAGCTGTTCTTGAAGAACGACGAGAAGGGCGACCCGATGATTAATGAGTCATTGGCGGAGACCTTCGGTTGGGCAACGCCCGAGCAGCTCGCCAAAATGAAAATGCTGACCTTCAAGGTTAACCATATCCTCAAAGCGCTGTTTGCCGAGGGCGATATGCTGCTGGTGGATTACAAGCTTGAGTTTGGCGTCTTCAAGGGTGAGGTGGTGTTGGGGGATGAGTTCTCGCCCGATGGTTGCCGCCTTTGGGACGCTAACACCCGTGAAAAACTGGATAAGGATCGCTTTCGCCAGGGGCTGGGCGGCGTGATTGAGGCGTATGAAGAAGTTGGTCGCCGCCTGGGTATTACCTTTCCCGCTTAAAACGTCATCATTGTTTTACCGCTCGATGTAAGGTTCGATAGCCACCACCTCTAAGGTGGTGGCTTCGCCGTGTTGGCGCTGGCGAAACTTAACGTCTACATCGCGCAGGCGTACCCCGTAAAGTCGATCAGACGCTAACTCTTTTTGCTTATAGGCGGGCCGTGGGTCCTGGCTTAGTACTTGCTCAATTAATGCATGCAGCGTGGCGCTGTCTGAGCGTTGGGTGAGGGTATCCAGCGCTGCTGGGTGAAACGTAACCGCCAAAAGTGACGGTGTCTGCAGCGCAAAACCAGCCTGTGCATTAGGCTGAGATTCAGCCCAGGGCAGGTAGGGTTTGATATCAACCACCGGCGTGCCGCTGACTAAGTCGCAGCCCTGTAATGCCAAAACGACGCCTTGCTGAGTGTCGATGCCGACTAGCCTTACCAGTGATAGCCCCAGGCGATTAGGGCGGTGGGTGCTACGGCTGGCAAAAACGCCCACTTTTTTATTACCGCCCAAGCGTGGTGGCCTCACCAGCGGCGACCAGCGTTGCGGGCTTTGATGAAATATAAAGCTTAGCCACAGGTGGCTGAAGTCTTCTAGACCACGCACGGCGAGAGGGTCATTGTAGGGGGCGGTGAGCACAAGCTTGGCATTAGCCGCGGGTGCGAGCCCTGGCTGGCGCGGAATGCCGAATTTGTCAGGGTAGTCGCTGACCATGTGGCCAATGGGCGATAGCGTAAAGTGCTCGCTGTTAGGGACATCGTCCATCACACTGCCTTTTGTTAGGATTCATTGGCGTAGTATAAAACAGTATAAAGCAGCCGATGGCTTCAGCGTGACCCAATAGGGTGTGATCTAAAGCGGCGTGATCGAAGAGGTCTTGCTTGAATAGGCATTGATCAAATGTTAGCTGAACAGTGCAGAGGTGACGCATGAGTAATAGCGATGAGCAGCAAGCGCCAACGAGTGCGCGGGTTATATATCGCGCGGCACTGGCACGCGATGCCGCCGATCAGGCAGAAGTGTTTTACCACGCCGTCATGCAAGGGGCTGCTACCCACTATACGCTGGATGAGCGGCGGGCGTGGGCGCAAGCGTTACCCCGTGAAGGCAGCGCCTGGGCAGTGCGGCAAGCGCTGTATACCACGTTAATTGCTACCTGTGATGGACGTTGCGTGGGGTTTTTGGAGGTAGATTTAGATGCCGGGCGGATTGAAACGCTCTATGTCTGGCCTTCTCTTGCTGGGCGCGGCATTGGCACCACGTTACTGGTTCACGCTGAGCGTATGTTGCTCGAACAGGGCAAAGGCAAGGTGGAGATTGAGGCCAGTTCGATGCTTTACGAGCGTCTAATGCGCCGCGGCTGGGAAAACCTTGGCGAGCAGTGGGTTGAACGCAGTGGTGAATCGCTCAAGCGATATCGGCTTTCCAAGGCACTTAACGCAGTGGAAACGTAAGTCTACCTACACGCTATAGCTGCGGGTAATGCGCATCGATAGGTCGATTGAGGCGATATCCTTGGTTAGCGCACCGCTAGAGATACAATCAACGCCGGTATCGGCGATTGCCCGTAACGTAACGTCGTCCACATTGCCTGATGCTTCCAGGGTGGCTCTGCCGCCGTTAATTTCTACCGCAACGTGCAGGTCTTCAATGGCGAAATTGTCGAGCATAATAATGTCGGCACCTGCTGCCAACGCCTGATCCAGCTCTTCAAAGGTTTCTACTTCCACTTCCACCGGCAGGTCGCTGGCTAGCTTGCGCGCTTGTGCAATGGCTGCTTGAATGCCCCCACAGGCGGCAATGTGGTTCTCTTTGATCAAAAACGCGTCCCATAGACCAATGCGATGGTTATGGCCGCCACCGCAGGTGACGGCATATTTTTGCGCCAAGCGCATGCCGGGTAGCGTTTTGCGGGTATCGAGGAGGCGTACGCCAGTGCCTTCAATCAGGTCGACATAAGCGCGGGTGGCAGTCGCAGTGGCAGACAGCGTTTGCAGCACGTTAAGCGCTGCACGCTCGCCGGTGAGCAGGATGCGGGCAGGGCCTTCCAGGGTTAAAAAACACTGGCCAGCCTCAAGTTTATCGCCATCAGCGGCGTGCCAGTTCAGGCTTACTCGGTTATCCAGGCGGCGAAACAGCTCATCTACCCAGGGGGCGCCACACAGCACTGCGGCTTCACGGGTAATCACATCGGCGCTGGCCCACTGGTGTTCAGGGATCAATTGCGCGGTAATATCACCTGGGCCAACGTCTTCTGCCAGCAAGCGAGCGGCGCTGGCGCGGATTTCTTCAGCAAGAGCGGATTGATAATGCATGATCGTGGATTCCCTGAACGTCGTCTTCGATGACGGGCATTGTAGTGAAAAACAGCGGTGAAGGTGAAAGAGAAAGAGAGCGCTAACGTAAAGGAGCCCTTGCCAGTGGAAAACAAACAACCCTTCGACGGGTGGTGGGAAAGCGCGCGTAAAGTCGTTTCACCGAACTGTGACCCTCGGCCCACTGGTGAGGTGTCGTTGCTAGTGATTCATGCGATCAGTCTTCCGCCTGGTCAGTTTAGTGGTAATGCTATTGAGGCGCTATTTACCAATCAGTTGGCGGAAGATGAGCATCCATTTTTCGCCGCAATTGCCCACTTAAGAGTCTCCGCACACCTGCTTATCCGTCGCGATGGTGAGTGCGTGCAGTTTGTTGATACAGATCAGCGTGCTTGGCATGCCGGACGTTCCAACTGGTGGGATGCCCGTGAGCTAAGCTGGCGAAGGGCACTCAACGATTTCTCGGTGGGGATTGAGCTGGAAGGGGATGGCGTTACCCCCTATCGCAAAGCACAGTATGACGCTCTGGTGGAAGCAGTGGTGTGGCTAATGGCGCGTAACTCTCAACTAGATAGCAGCCGTATTACCAGTCATGCCCATGTGGCGCCGCTGCGTAAAACGGATCCTGGCCCGGCGTTTGATTGGGCGTATTTCCAGCAACTGCTGACATCTCGCGTTAAGCGTTAGCGGTTCGATTACGCTTTTTTCTGTGCTAAGTATTTCACTAATAACACAATAAAACGGTAGTTTAATTACATCGAATGACTATTTGGTCGCAATGGCAAATGCTCTATGAATTACTTATGTTGCAGTGCAATAGTTTGTTTTCGATAGGCTTTTCCGCTGCGACAGAATTGGCAGCGTGGCGACTTTGAGGTATCTTCGCCTATACAAAAGGCTAACCTTTAACAGAATTGTGTAGCTTTACTACATTCAACAAGCATGTAGCTTGTTGAATGTAGAGCTAAAACCCCTATCCGGCGGTTAATCGCCGGCGAAATGTTGGCGCGTGGTGGAGTTCCACACCGCCGCCCCAGGCCCTTGAGGGTAGCGGGGTTAATTGTCATTTATCGTCATTCGGAGAGACCTCTATGAGTCTGGAGACAAGAGAAGATCTCGATCCGATCGAAACTACGGAATGGATTGATTCCCTAGAGTCGGTATTGGATCGTGAGGGCGAAGATCGTGCCCGCTACCTGATGACCCGCCTGGCGGATCGCCTGCGCCGGGACGGCATGAAGGTGCCCTTCTCGGTGACAACCCCGCACCGTAATACGATCCCGGTTCACCGCGAAGCCCCGATGCCTGGCGACCTGTTCATGGAGCGTCGTATCCGCTCCTTGATCCGTTACAACGCCATTGCTCAGGTGATTCGTAATAACCGTGCCAAGCCGGGCCTGGGCGGGCACATCGCCAGCTTCATGTCATCTGCCACGTTGTACGACGTAGGCTTTAACCACTTCTTCCGCGCGCCCCAAGGGGATTTTGCTGGTGACTTGGTGTATATCCAAGGGCATGTGGCACCAGGCATTTACGCCCGTTCCTATTTGGAAGGTCGCCTGAGCGAAGCGCAGATGGACAAGTTCCGTCAGGAAGTCGATGGTGATGGTCTCTCTTCCTACCCGCACCCTTGGCTGATGCCGGACTACTGGCAGTTCCCCACGGTCTCCATGGGGCTTGGCCCAATTCAAGCGATCTACCAAGCGCACGTGATGAAGTACCTGCATCACCGTGAGCTGAAGGATATGTATGACCGCAAGATCTGGTGCTTCATGGGCGATGGCGAGTGTGACGAGCCGGAATCCCTGGGTGCCATTTCACTGGCCGGTCGCGAAAACCTCGACAACCTGATCTTCGTCATCAACTGTAATCTGCAGCGCCTTGACGGCCCTGTACGCGGCAACTCGCGGGTGATGGATGAGTTCGAAGGCGTCTTCCGTGGCGCTGGCTGGAACGTGATCAAGGTCGTATGGGGCCGTCACTGGGATCCGCTGTTCGAGAAGGACAAGAAAGGCATCCTTCAGAAGCGCATGGACGAAGCGGTCGACGGCGAATACCAGAACTACAAAGCCAATGGTGGCGCTTACACCCGTGAGCACTTCTTTGGCAAATACCCAGAAACCGAGGCGATGGTTAACGACCTCTCCGACGACGATATCTGGAAGCTCAACCGCGGTGGCCACGACCCGTTCAAGGTTTACGCGGCGTATAACGAAGCGGTTAACACCTCCAACGGCAAGCCCACGGTCATCCTGGCGCATACCGTTAAAGGCTACGGCATGGGCAGCGGCGATGGCGAAGCGGCCAACGAAGCGCACCAGGTCAAGAGCATGGAGTACGAAGCGCTCAAGACCTTCCGCGATCGCTTCGGTATTCCGTTAACCGACGAGCAGCTCAAAGAAGTGCCGTACTACAAGCCGGAAGACGACTCTCCCGAGCTCAAGTACATGCACCTGCAGCGTGAGCGTCTGGGCGGCTACCTACCCAGCCGTCAAAGTGACTTCGAGGCCCTGGAGATCCCAAGCCTCGAAGACAAGACCTTTGCCTCGCAAATGGGCGGCTCGAAAGGGCGTGAAGTCTCGACCACCATGGCGTTTGTGCGGGTGCTTAACGGCCTGGTCAAAGATAAAACGCTGGGCAAGAAGGTAGTACCGATTATTCCTGACGAAGCGCGTACCTTCGGTATGGAAGGCATGTTCCGCCAGTTGGGTATCTACACCTCGGAAGGTCAGAAGTACGAGCCGGTGGATAAAGGCCAGATCATGTTCTACCGCGAGGATCAGAAAGGTCAGATCCTCGAAGAAGGCATTACCGAAGCGGGCGCGATGTCGGCCTGGATCGCCGCGGCGACCTCCTACAGCAACAACAACGTCACGCTACTGCCGTTCTACATCTACTACTCGATGTTCGGCTTCCAGCGCATTGGTGACTTGGCTTGGGCGGCTGGCGACCTACAGGCGCGTGGCTTTATGGTCGGCGGCACCGCAGGGCGCACCACGCTTAACGGCGAAGGCCTGCAGCACCAGGATGGTCACAGTCTGATTCAGGCCTCCACCATACCCAATTGCCGCAGCTACGACCCGACCTATGCCCATGAAGTCGCCGTGATTCTGCAGGATGGCCTGAAGCGCATGTTCACTGACAAGGAGAACTGCTTCTACTATCTGACGGTGATGAATGAGAACTACGAGCACCCTGCGCTTGAAAACGTGCCCGCCGACGATATCGTCAAAGGCATGTACCTGCTGCGCGAAACCAAAGGTGACAAGGGCCGCGTTCAGCTGCTCGGTTCGGGCACGATTCTGCGCGAAGTGGAAGCTGCCGCTGAGTTGCTCGAGAACGATTGGGGCATCGGCGCCGACATCTGGAGCGTGACCAGCTTTAACGAGCTGCGTCGTGAAGCGCTGCTGCTGGATCGTGAAGCCTTCTTAAGCCCAGATGCGGAGGCCAACAAGCCTCACGTCACTAAGTGCCTGGAAGGGCGCGACGGACCGGTGATCGCGTCGACCGACTACATGAAGCTGTATGCCGATCAAGTGCGCGCTTGGATACCGGGTGACTACACTGTACTGGGTACCGATGGTTTTGGCCGTTCAGATACCCGCGAGAAGCTGCGCTACTTCTTCGAAGTAGATCGCTACTTCGTTACCGTGGCGGCGCTGCGTGCGCTGGCTGAGCGTGGCGAGATTGATCGCAAGCAGGTTGGTGAAGCGCTTAAGAAGTACGGCATTGATGCCAATAAGCCTAACCCGCTGACTAGCTAAACCGCTGACCGGTGGGCGGTTGCCCACCGGCTCGATCCGATTTGGAAGGAGCGCGACCTTGAGTAGCGAAATCATCAAAGTTCCCGATATCGGCGGCGATACCGATGTCGAAATCATCGAGATTGCGGTGTCAGAAGGCGACGTCATTGAAGCGGAAGACACCCTAATCACGCTGGAATCCGACAAAGCCAGCATGGACGTACCGGCCCCGAAAGGCGGCAAGGTGCTCAAAGTGCTGGTCAAAGAAGGCGATAGCGTTTCCGAAGGTGACGATATCGTTGAGCTGGAAGTCGAAGGCGGCAGCGGCGAGCAGCAAGAGAGCTCGTCTGATAGCCAGCCTGAAGAGGCCCCAGCGAAACAAGAAACACCTAAAGAAGACAAACCGCAGGAGCAGAAGCCCGCGGCGAAAAAGCCTGCCGGCGGTAAGCAGACGGTGGATATCACAGTGCCCGATCTCGGCGGCTCGGACAGCGTCGAAATTATTGAAGTCGCGGTCAGCGAAGGCGATGAGGTTGAGGCCGAAGACACCTTGATCACGTTGGAGTCTGATAAAGCCTCCATGGACGTGCCCAGCCCCCATAGCGGTAAGATCGTCAGCTTTACCGTGAAAGAGGGTGACACGGTGTCTGAGGGCGATGTGATCGGCCAGATGGAGATCGCAGGCGAAGGTGGAGATGACAGCGCAGACGCGCCGCAAGAGAGTGCCTCTTCAGAGCCGTCCTCTCACCAAGCCAGCAGCGAGCCGGAAGAGTCCTCTGAAGAAGATGATCGGGAAGAGGCCGCTAGCGAATCGCCTGCGCGCAAAGAGATTCGCGTACCCGATCTTTCTGGCGCTTCTGACGTGCCGATTATCGAGATCGGCGTAGCGGCGGGTGACGAGGTCAACGAAGAAGACCCGCTCATCACTCTAGAGTCTGACAAAGCCTCTATGGACGTGCCCAGCCCCTATAAAGGCAAGCTCCTGGAGCTGACCGTAAAAGAGGGCGACACCGTCTCTGAAGGCGATGTGATTGGCTATATGGAAGTCGCTGGCGCCAAAAAAGCGACACCGAAAAAAGCCGCACCCGAAAAATCTGAGCCTACAAAAGATAAGCCGTCCAAGGCCACTGAATCTCCGGCGGGTACGCCCAGCCCCGAAGCCCAGATGGCGGCCCATAAGCCTCGCGATGGCAAGCTGGTTCACGCCGGCCCAGCGGTGCGTATGCTGGCCCGTGAGCTGGGTGTCGATTTGGAACTGGTGAAACCCAGCGGCCCGAAAGATCGCGTGCTCAAAGAGGACGTACAGTCCTACGTGAAGCAAGCGATTGCCAATCAGGGCAAAGCCCAGCCCGGCGCCGCAGCTGCGGCCACCGGCGGGGCGGGCATTCCGCCGATCCCGGAAGTCGACTTCAGCCAGTTTGGTGAAGTGGAAGAGAAGCCGATGGGACGTCTGCTCAAGATGGGCGCGACCAATCTGCATCGTAGCTGGCTCAATGTGCCTCATGTCACGCAGTTCGACGAAGCGGACATCACCGAGCTGGAAGCTTTCCGTAAGGCGATGAAAGCAGAGGCTGAAGCCCAGGGCGCCAAACTGACGCCGCTGCCCTTTATGGTCAAGGCCTGTGCCTTTGCGCTGCGTAAATTCCCGCAGTTCAACGTCAGCTTGAAGGGCGACGGCGAAACCCTGGTATGGAAGAACTACGTCCATATCGGTATTGCCGTGGATACGCCTGATGGTCTGATGGTGCCGGTAGTTCGCAACGCCGACAAAAAATCCTTGATCGAGATTGCCAAGGAAATGGCGGAGCTAGGCAAGAAAGCCCAGACCAAAAAGCTCAAGCGCGACGAGATGACTGGTGGCTGCTTCACCATTTCGAGCCTCGGTTCGATTGGTGGTACCGCGTTCACACCGATTGTTAACGCGCCGGAAGTGGCCATTCTGGGTGTGTCCAAAGCGCAGATGAAGCCGGTTTGGGATGGCAGCGCCTTCCAGCCACGCCTAATGATGCCGCTGTCGCTCTCCTACGATCACCGCGCGATCAACGGCGCCGATGCGGCACGCTTTACTGCCTTCCTGGCAGATGTGCTGACCGATATACGTCGCTTACTGTTGTAATTGGTAGCGATGTACTCACACAAGCGGCGCCCCTCGGGGCGCCGCTTGTGTTTGCTATCTCTATCCTTACTAAACCTATAGCAGGGCGACCAAAGTGGTAGTTTTGCGCCACCTGTCTGTTTTAATTTTAAAAAAGTGAGATAAAAGCGGGTCTCTCAGGCTTTTGGGGAGTTGTGTCGCCCGAGAGGCGCGGTTATTGTCAATTAACAGAATTTTCATACGCTTTTTTCATACCAAGAACTTCAAGGAGCAGTGCCATGCGTTTAATCCTGTTGGGTGCCCCCGGCGCGGGGAAGGGGACTCAAGCTCAGTTTATTTGCGAGCAATTTAAGATTCCTCAGATTTCCACCGGGGATATGCTGCGCACGGCCATTAAAGATGGCACAGAGCTGGGCCTGAAAGTAAAAGAAATCATGAACAGCGGTGGTCTGGTGTCTGACGACATCATTATCGATCTGGTCAAAGAGCGCATCAGCCAGCCCGACTGTGAAAATGGCTTTCTGTTCGATGGCTTCCCGCGCACGATTCCCCAGGCCGACGCCATGAAAGAGGGCGGCGTCAAGCTGGATCACGTGGTGGAAATTGCCGTACCCGACGAAGAGATCGTTAGCCGCTTAGCGGGACGTCGCGTTCACCAAGCGTCAGGTCGCGTCTATCACGTTGATCACAATCCGCCCAAAGAGCCGGGCAAAGACGATGTGACCGGTGAAACGCTTATCCAGCGTGAAGATGACCAAGAATCCACGGTGCGCAATCGCCTGTCGGTTTATCACGATCAAACCGCGCCGCTGGTCGATTACTATCAGCAGTGGGCCGCCCAGGACCCGCAGAGCGCGCCCCAGTACCACCGCATCGAAGGTGTTGGCAGCGTGACGGATATCACCCGCCAGGTAAAAGAAGCCCTTAGCTGATAAGCTAAAAAAGCGTTATACGCCTTTGCCGATGGCCCGCTCAATGCGGGCCATCGTCGTATTAGCGTGACAAAGGTATAATGCCGCAACCTTTCTTTCGAGTGGCCACTTGCTATGCCGTTACATCTGCTTGCCCTGGACGCCTCTTCAAGCGCCTGCTCTGCAGCCCTACTGCGCCAAGACGACGCTGGTACTGAGTGCCTGGCGCGCTTTGAGATGACGCCCCGTGCCCATACCCGTCGACTGCTGCCGATGGTGGATGAGGTGCTTGCCGAAGCTCAGGTAACGCCTTCCCAGCTTGATGCCGTAGCGTTTGGACGGGGGCCAGGTTCATTTACCGGGCTGCGTATCGCGGCGGGGGCAGCCCATGGGTTGGCATTTGGCCTCGACTGCCCGCTATTGGGCATCTCAACGCTGGAAGCGCTGGCGCTTCAGGCCCATCGCCGCTATCACCTCCGCCACGTAGTGACGGCTTTAGATGCCCGTATGGGCGAGGTATACGCCGCGACCTGGCACTGCCTTAAAGACACCATTACGCCAATGAGCGCCGAGGCGGTGCTGGCCCCCGAGGCACTGCGCCTGCCTGGCGATGAAACCGACTGGGTAGGCGTGGGCAGCGGCTTTTCGCTGTGGGAGCGCTTCACTGTCGATGTGCAGCTAAGCATGCCCCAGCATTTGGATGATTTGGAGCCCCGCGCCGAAGAGATGGCGTGGCTGGCGGCGCGTGATTTTGCCGCTGGGTTGGGGCAGGCCGCGCACTTGGTTCAGCCGGTGTATCTGCGCAACGACGTTGCCTGGAAAAAGCCCGCATGAGCTTTGTGAGGAGCGATATTGAGAACATTGCTCTACCTGACGGGCTGCGTTTGGTTCAGGGGGAAGACGGATTAGCGCTGGTCGGTGATGAAAAACGCTACGGCAAGCCGCTCAGCGTTGATTTCGTGGCGGGCAAAGCGGCCCATCGGCGGCGCTTTGGCGGTGGGCGGGGCCAGCTTGTAGCAAAGGCCTGTGGGTTAGCCAAGGGCGTGTCACCCAGCATTGTCGATGCAACGGCAGGATTAGGCCGCGATGCGTTTGTATTGGCTAGTTTGGGCGCTCAGGTGTTGTTAATTGAGCGAGTAGCGGCGATTGCGGCGCTGCTGGAAGATGGCCTAAAACGCGCCTCCAGGCATAGCGATACGGCGGATATCGCTGCCCGCATGACGTTGCGCCATGGCGATGCCGCTCAATCCCTGGCTGAACTCGTAGCGAGTGCACACTTTTCACCCCAGGTGATACACCTGGATCCGATGTTTCCCCATCGTGAGAAATCGGCGCTGGTGAAAAAAGAGATGCGGCTGTTTCGCGAGCTGGCCGGTGATGACGACGACGCTCCACGCCTGCTTGAAGCAGCGCTGGATGTCGCCACCCACCGCGTGGTGGTTAAGCGCCCCCGCAAGGCGCCGCCTATTACGGGTCCTGCGCCGCAGCATACCCTTGAGGGTAAAACCAGCCGCTATGATTTGTATGTCCATCGCTCATTAGTGCGCTAATCGGCTCGCTTATCGGCAGTACCGCAAGGAGCACCCATGCAGAATGCGTGGCGAGAAGGTAATCGATTTACGCTGCTGCCGGAGGCCACACGCTTTCTGCCGGCTATGTTCGAGGCAGTACATAGCGCCCGCCACTATGTGTTGGTAGAACTCTATTTAATGGAGTCGGGGGAGCTGGCGGATCAAGTCAGTGATGCGCTGATTGAGGCTGCACAGCGCGGGGTCAACGTCTGTTTGCTGCTGGATGGCTATGGCTCGATGGGGCTCTCTAAAAATGATCGCCAACGGTTGAAGCAGGGCGGTGTTCAGCTGCGCTTTTTTAACCCGCTAGGCTTCCACTCCTTGACGCTTAACTTGAGCCGCGATCACCGCAAAATTGTCGTTATTGACGGCGAACTGGCGTTTACCGGTGGCTTCGGTGCGGTAGATGAGTTTCTCAATGCCTGGTATGAGATTGCGCTGCGTATTGATGGACCGGTGGTGGCTGACTGGGAGCAGCTATTTCGGCGGCTTTGGAACTCGCGGCTAACCCACAATGAGAAAGGCGATAAGAGCGCGGGGACGCTGCCTGAAAGACGTGAACCTCGAGCCCATGCCGATGGTGTACCTGGTCGGGCTATGTCAGCGCGGGGCTATCGATACCAAGCCATTCGTCATTCACTGCATGAGCGTGTTAATCATGCACAAACACAGTTATGGCTGTGTACTCCCTATTTTGTGCCGACCTTCGCGCTACGTCGACGCTTGGTTAGAGCCGCCCGGCGCGGGATCGACGTGCGCCTATTGCTGCCTGGGGCAAAGCACGACCATCCCAGCGTGCGCTTTGCCGGCCAACGCTTCTACCATTCGTTGCTGAAAGCGGGCGTGCGTATTTATGAGTTTCAGCCAACCTTTATCCATGCCAAATTCGTGCTTGCCGATGAGTGGGTAAGCATTGGTTCGTGTAACTTTGATCACTGGAATTTGCACTGGAACCTAGAAGCGAACCAAGAAGCGATGGACCCACAGCTAGCGGCGGAAGTACGCGAACTGTTTGAGCGTAACTTCGCCGCCAGCCAGGAGGTGGATGCAGCGGCCTGGGCGGCGCGCCCCTGGGGCCAGCGCATCAAAGAGTGGATCTATGGGTTACTGGATGGAATCATCACGCGGCTCAAATGATGGCAGCTGATAGCACTAGCGTTTCTTGCCCTTGGCAGGCGTTTTTTTACGCGGTTTGGGTTTGGGCGTTTCCGGCGGTACGCGGTAGTGCAGGTAAAGGTCTAAAACGAGCTCTGGTAACTGCACTACTAACGACTCCTGGCGCTCTTGATCTTTAGCCAGCTCGGCCATGTCCGGCTCATCGTCGAACAGCCCAGAGAGCAGCATAAACGGCAGTAGCAGGGTGGCGGCAGCCTCTTCATCGTCCTGGAACCAAGCGCTCTCGTCGCTGAAAACGCCCTCCATAAAGCCCGCGCACCAATCGCCAATGGGGGTTTCCTCGGCGGGTTCGCCACCCAGGGTTAGCTCAAATGGAAGCTCCGGCAAGCCGCCTTGCTCAAGTACCGCCACCGCGTTGTCACGCAGCAGCGTGAGCAGGGTGATAATCTCATCACGCTCGGCGTCGTCGGCGTAGCGAGGCTCACCCTGAAACAGCTCAGCCAGCCACTGGGTAGGCGGTACTTCGCTAGGGGCAACCGCAAGCGCCACTAAAAAGCCATGGGCGGAGATCAGATCCAAGGCGTCTTCATCGACTTGATCAGAGTCGAGGAAGTCGTCCAGTCTATCCAACTGCTCATCCTCAAGCAGTGGCTGTGGTGGCGTGGTTGTATCGGGCGTGTCACTGCGCTCTGCCATGAGTAAAGCCTCGTCAGTACAAATCGTTCGTCAATGGTTATCTATAACGGCTAGTTTATCACTAATGAAGACCTCACCACTGCCCCCTTGGCCTGCCACTGAATTGGCGGCCATGTCAGAAACAGAGTTGCACCGGGCCGCGCGGGCTCGCGTTGAACAAGCGTGGCAGCGCTGCTGTGAAGTGTGCCCGGCGCTGCCAGTACCAAAAGTGTGGTTTAACCTGCGCGGTGCTTCGGCTGGGCAGGCGCATCTTGGTCACGGCGGGTTACGCTTGAACCCGGTGCTGTTGAGGGAAAACCGCACGGCGTTTTTTGATGAGGTGATTCCCCACGAAATGGCTCACTGGCTGGTGTTTCATTTGGACAACGGCCCGCGCTTAAAACCCCACGGCCGCGAGTGGAAAACGGTGATGCGCGACCTCTTCGGCTTAACTCCTAGTGTGACCCATCGGTTCGATATCCAGCAGGCGCAGTCCGCACCTTATCGTTACCAGTGCGATTGCCGGTTTCATCAATTTACCCCGAGGCGTCATGCTTTAGTGGTAAACGGGCGTCGTTACCGCTGTCGACACTGCGCTAAGACCTTGGTCTACAGGCCAGAAGATGCGCTTTGATTTGTTTATAAATAGCTGTTTTTTAAATAAAAAATGATAATACCAATGTCTAAAGGGAAGCCCGCGCGAGGAGGTTTATGCTAGGGGAACATTAATGGCAGTCGATACGCCCGATAATGGTCAATAGGCCCCATAAATAATCGTATCGACTACAGTTTCTTAGAGAGTGCATTTTCACGGACAGAGGCAATTTTATGAGCGATCAACAGAACGTCTATCCGGTGCGCGACGATTTCGCCGCCAATGCCTGGGCCGATAAAGCCAAATATGAGGCCATGTATCAGCAGTCGATAGACGACCCGGAAGGCTTCTGGGCTGAACAAGCTAAACGTCTCGACTGGATCAAAGCGCCCAACAAAATCAAAAACACCTCCTTTGCGCGTGACAATGTCGATATTCGTTGGTTTGAAGATGGCCTGCTGAACGTCAGCGCCAACTGCCTTGACCGCCATCTGGATAAGCGCGGTGATCAAACGGCGATCATCTGGGAAGGCGACCACCCTAATGAGTCCAAACACATTACCTATCGCGAGCTCTATGCCCGTACGAATCAGCTGGCTAACGCGCTGAAAGAGCTGGGCATCGGTAAAGGCGATACCGTCACGCTGTATATGCCGATGATTCCCGAAGCGGCCATGGCGATGCTTGCCTGTTCGCGCATCGGGGCCGTTCACTCGGTTGTCTTTGGCGGCTTCTCACCGGATGCCGTTGCCCAGCGGGTCATCGGCGCCGACTCCAAACTAGTGATTACCGCCGATGAGTCGGTGCGCGGTGGCAAGCATGTGCCGCTTAAGGAGAATGTGGATGCCGCGCTGACCCGTGACGGCACCGACGTGTGCAAGAACGTACTGGTGGTTAAGCGTACCGGTGGTGAGATTGAGTGGAACGACGGCCGCGATATCTGGTTTGATGAACTCGTCGACAAGCAGTCAAATGAGTGTGAAGCTGAGGCCATGGGCGCGGAAGACCCGCTGTTCATTCTCTATACCTCGGGCTCTACAGGGGCACCGAAAGGCTTGAAGCACACTACCGGCGGCTACCTGACTTATGCCGCTATGACCCACCAGTATGTATTCGACTACCAAGAGGGTGAAATCTATTGGTGTACTGCAGATGTTGGCTGGGTGACCGGGCACAGCTATATCGTCTACGGGCCCTTGGCCAATGGCGCGACTACCTTAATGTTTGAGGGTGTGCCAAGCTACCCGAGCCATGGCCGTATGGGCGAAATCGTTGATAAGCACAACGTCAATATTCTCTATACTGCGCCCACTGCGGTACGCGCATTGATGGCTCATGGCGATAACGTCATGGATTCGAGCAAGCGTGATAGCCTGCGTCTTCTCGGTTCCGTGGGCGAACCGATTAACCCGGAAGCCTGGGAGTGGTTCTACCGCGTTATCGGCAACGAAAAATGCCCGATTGTGGATACCTGGTGGCAAACCGAAACCGGCGGCATCATGATCGCGCCGCTGCCGGGTGCTACGCCGCTTAAACCCGGTTCTGCGACCGTGCCATTCTTCGGTGTGAAGCCTGCGCTGGTCGATAACGAAGGGAACAAGCTGGAAGGCGCCACTGAAGGCAACCTGGTGATTCTTGACGCCTGGCCGGGTCAGGCGCGCTCTATTTGGGGTGACCACGAGCGCTATGTTCAGACTTACTTCTCGACCTACGACGGTATGTACTTCACGGGCGACGGCTGTCGCCGCGATGAGGATGGCTACTACTGGATCACCGGGCGTGTGGACGATGTGCTAAACGTTTCGGGTCACCGTATGGGCACCGCCGAGATTGAGTCCTCTCTGGTAGCGCACAGCGCCGTAGCGGAAGCAGCCGTTGTTGGCTACCCGCACGATATTAAGGGACAAGGCATCTATATCTATGTCACCCTGAATGACGGTATCGAAGCGACAGACGAACTCAAAAAAGAGCTGACCCAGTGGGTACGCAAAGATATTGGCCCGATTGCTTCGCCGGATGTCATCCAGTGGGCACCAGGTTTGCCGAAAACACGTTCGGGTAAAATCATGCGTCGCATCCTGCGCAAGATTGCCGCCAACGAGTGTGATGGCTTGGGCGATACCAGCACCTTGGCTGACCCGTCGGTGGTCGATGAGCTGATTGAGCATCGCGCCAACCAATAATGGCGACACAGCTATAGGCTGTTCAGCCTAATAAAGCCTGTTTGCTGACTCAAAGCCGTGCCGACCCGAGTAGGTCGGCACGGTCGTGTTTGTAGATATGGATTTATAGATACGTGTTTCACTTGTATGAACTATCTATTATAAATTGTGCATGTGATGCTTGGGCATGATGAAGCCCATGGGGTACCATGCTTCACAACCGTAAGAGCCTAGCGTCGCGGCGGCAGACAACCCCGCTGCTCGAGGAACCGGAGGAATATCCATGGCAGTAGCTCATAAGTTTATCGTCGCTGACGATCACCCGCTGTTTCGTGCAGCGCTGACCCAAGCGTTACGCCAGTTGGCCCCCCAGGCGGAAATTGTCGAAGCGGACACCATGGAAGCCACCACCGATGTGGTGAATCGCCACCCAGATGCCGATTTGATTCTGCTTGATCTGCACATGCCGGGAGCCCACGGCTTCTCTGGTTTGATCCAACTGCGCGGCCAGATGCCCGATATCCCCGTTGCGGTCGTGTCTGGCAGTGATGAGCCCTATGTGGTCCGTCGTGCTATTGACTACGGCGCGTCGGGTTTTATCCCTAAATCATCGTCTCTACAACTAATTGCTGAAGCCGTCGGTGAAATTCTGCAGGGCGAAGTGTGGTTGCCTGAAGCGTTGGCCAACGTGCTGGAAGAGACCAGTGAAGAGGAGTCGCGCTTTGCCGAGGCGATCGCTTCATTAACGCCCCAGCAGTTTCGCGTCTTGAATATGCTGACCGAAGGCCTGCTGAATAAACAGATCGCTTATGAACTGAGTGTTTCTGAAGCGACCATCAAGGCCCACGTGACTGCGATTCTACGCAAGCTGGGCGTGCACTCGCGTACCCAGGCGGTTATCGCGGCTCAGAAACTTGAAGTCGAGCCGCCGAAAGTCGTTTCCTAAGCAAGTAGCGAGTACCGACTGCGTTAACCGCGGCGCTTAACGCGCCGCGCGATTGGCCTGCAAGGTGCGCGTTAGTAATGCTCGTAGCGCCGCCGGTTTAACGGGCTTCAGCAATAGTTGATAGCCCGCTCGTTTGATCTCTTCAGCCACTGCTTCGGTACGGTCAGCGGTAATTACAATTCCCGGTACCGCCCCCTCAAAACGCTCGCTGAGCGCTTCTAACGCCATTAACCCCGTGACTTCGTTATCCAGGTGGTAGTCCGCCAGAATAGCGTCAGGGTCGCCATCCATATTGCGTAGGATCGATTTGGCCCCACCGATACTGGTGGCGGTAAACACCTCGCAGCCCCAGCCGCTAAGCATGGCGGTCATGCCTTCCAGAATCAGCGTCTCATTGTCGATACATACAATCCGCGTACCGCTAAGCTTATGGCTGCCGCGCCGAGCGTGTGGCTCAAGCTCGTTACTGCTGGCTTCGTGGGCAGCCACAATCGGCACGCTAACCGAGAAAACTGCGCCTTTGCCTACCGTCGAGCGCACTTTGATGGGGTGATCCAGCACCCGGCTCATGCGGTCGGCAATGGAGAGCCCCAGCCCTAGGCCTTTCTCACTCTCTTTGTGACGGGAGACCTGATCCAGGCGGCGGAATTCTTGAAAAATCTCGCTTAATTTAGATTCGGGAATGCCGGGGCCGCTGTCCCACACTTCAATTGAGAGCCAGCCGTTTTGGCGGCGGCAGCCCAGCAGTACGCGCCCCTCCTGGGTATAGCGAATGGCATTAGACAAGAAGTTCTGCACGATACGGCGCAGCATCTGGGGGTCTGAGTCTACCCAAAGCTGGGTAGGCACGACTTCTAAGTCCAATCCGCGATCGTCCGCCATCACCTCAAACTCGGCGCGTAACGGGCGAACGATATCCGCCAGGGCAAAGTGACTGCGGCGTGGCGTTAAGGCGCCTGCGTCCAGTTTGGAGATATCCAGCAGGGTGCTGAGCAACTCCTCGGCAGCTTGCAGCGAGTTATCGATATGGCCAACGATGCGTTGGGTATCGGTAGTGGTCACGTTTTGCATGAGCGCAGAAGTAAATAGCCGTGCTGCGTTAAGCGGCTGCAACAAGTCGTGGCTCGCCGCGGCCAAAAAGCGCGTCTTAGACGCGTTGGCATCTTCCGCGAGCTGCTTAGCCTGGCGCAGAGCGAGCTCCGCCTCGGCGCGTACCCGGTTCTCCTGGCGCAATGCCGCGTTGGCTTCAGAGAGCGCCTGGGTGCGTTCGCGGACGCGCTCCTCCAGGGTTTCGTTGGTCTCTTTAAGGGCAATTTCGGCCTGACGGCGTTCGGTAATATCCTGATAGAGTGCAAAGAAGCCCAGGATCGCCTGACTGTCGCCAAAGTGCGGCGTGTAAGTGACCAGCATATAGCGCATGGCCTCATTCACCCGCAGTGAGACCTCAAAACTCACCCGTTCGCCTTTCAAGGCGCGCGCGACCCATGGCGCGCGCTCTTCCGCCTGCTTAATTTGCAGCACGTCTTCAAAGCGGCGACCAATGACCGCATTGCGGTCAATGTTGAACGCCTGCTCGTAGGCACGGTTGGTAAATAGGTAGCGGCACTCTTTGTCAAAGTAGGCAATCAGCGCGGGGACGTTGTCGGTGTAGATACGGATATTGTTTTCCGAGCGAATCAGCGCCTCTTCGATGCGCTTCTGCTGGGTAATATCCTGGTAGGTATACACAAAGCCCCCGCCGGGCATTGGGTTGCCTTGCACTTCCAGCACGCTGCCATCCTGGCGGTAGCGCACATAGCGGTGGGGCTGGCCTTCGCGAATATTGTCGAGCAGTAGCTGGACATGCTCTTCCGGGTCACCCGGGCCATACTCGCCGTTGTGGGCGTTGTAGCGGAAGATGCGGTCAATGGGTGCACCGACGCGAATTAAGTGGTCAGGAAAGCGGAAAAGCTCCAGATAGCGCTGGTTCCACACCACCAGGCGCAGGTTCTGGTCGACTACGCTGATGCCCTGGTTAATATTTTCAATGGTGGCCTGAAGCAGCGCCCGGTTGAACTCCAGCACTTGGGAGGCTTCATCGACAATTGAGATCACATCCGAGATGCCGATACCGCGCCCCTGAAGCGCCGAGTTAACCACGATGCGTGCCGATGAAGCACCCAGCACCGAGGCCAGAAAGCGTTCGGTGAACTGAATAATATCGATTGAGGCGCGGGTGCCGTTGTCCAATGGCTTGCCCGCGCGCCGGGCGTAATCTTCAAAGGCGCGATCCACTTGGCCGGCACCGAGGAAGCGCTCGCAAAGAACTTTTAAATCGCCCACGGTCGTCGCACCCGTCCAGGGGCGGTTGACCGAAGTCTGGCGTGTTTCCACACTATCTACGAACAGCGAGGCCTGAATACGCTCAACCACCCGCTGCGAAGTGACCTGAGAGACAAAGATATAGCAGAACAGGTTGACCCCGAGTGAGAGCATGACGCCGTGGGTAAAGCTATCGCCCAAGTTGAGCCCAAACAGCGCCGTGGGTGATAACCAGTTAAGCCCCAGCGGGCCGCCTTCAAGCCACATTGTCGGAAGCACACCGGCATTGATCATGGCGGGCATTAACAGACTATATACCCAGATGGCAAAGCCAGCGTTCATGCCGACAATGACCCCGAGGCGATTACCGCGCTTCCAGTAAAGCCCGCCAATTACCGCGGGGGCAAACTGAGCGGCGGCGGCGAATGAGAGCATGCCGATCGAGGCCAGCGAGGTGAACTCGGCAATCAGTTGGTAGAAGCCGTAGGCCATTGCCAGTACAGCGACAATAGTCAAACGCCGCGCGCGCAGCACCAAGCGACCATAATCCCGCGCCTTGGTATCAAACCAGCGCAGTCGGAACAGCGCCGGGATAACGATTTCGTTGGAAATCATGATCGACACTGCCACGGCGGCGACAATTACCATGCCCGTGGCCGCCGAGAAACCGCCGATAAAGGTGAGTAGCGTTAGCCACTGGTGGCCCGAGGCCATGGATAGTGCCAGTACGTAGGTGTCGGGCTCTACGCCGCTTTCGGAAAACAACAGCAGTCCAGCGGCGGCCAAGGGCACCACGAAAAAGGCAATGGCTAGCAGGTAGAGTGGAAATAACCAGCGCGCCTTAGTGGCATCGTCAGGATGAATGTTCTCCACCACCGCCACATGGAACTGGCGCGGTAGACATAGAATCGCCAGCATGGCGAGCAGCGTTTGTGCCCAGAAGCTCTGGCCAAAATCTTGATTGGCCAATTGGCGCTGGAGTTCTAGCTGGCTTTCGGCATGCCCCATCAGCTCACCCAGGCCATCGAACATACCCCAGGTAACAAAGGCGCCAAGCACCACGAAAGCGAGCAGCTTGACCAACGATTCAAACGCTACGGCGTGGATCAAGCCTTCGTGGTGTTCGGTGGCATCGGTGTGGCGGGTGCCGAACAGAATCGCGAAAATTGCCATTACAATCGCCACATAGAAGGCCGTATCGCCAAACAGCGGCGTATGGGTCACATCGGTGGCATCGGTGAGTACGCTAAAAGTGGTGGATACCGCTTTTAGCTGTAGCGCAATGTAGGGCAGGGTGCCGACGAGAGCGACCAGACTGGCAAAGGCGGCCAACGACTGGGTTTTGCCGTAACGGGAGGCAATAAAATCGGCAATCGAGGTGACGTTTTGGTGCTTGGCAACGCGGATCATCTTGGCCAGCACCGGCCAGAACAGCAAAAACGTCAAAATCGGCCCGACGAAGATGCTTGCAAACGACCAGCCCGCGGTAGCTGCCTGGCCAACCGCGCCGTAAAACGTCCACGAGGTGCAATAGATTGCCAGCGCCAGGCTATAGATGATCGGACGCCGACGGGTGGCGCCGTGGGTGCGCGCGCGGCGGTCACCGTACCAAGCGATGCCGAATAGAACGGCAATATAGAGTAACGAAACCGCTACCAGTAGCCCGCCGTGAAACATGCCTTTCTCCCCGCCAGAGTGTGCGATCCACTAATCGTGCGCTAATAAAAAAGGCTTCATTCTAGGCGAAATGGAGGGTCGTGTACGACCATTCTCTAAGCTTGTTTACACCACAGACTTTATTTATCTATGTGCATACGTTGCTGAGTAACGGAGAGGTTTCGCGCAGCGTGCGTATCTCTTCGAGAATAGGCTCGCGAGACTCTTCATCCAGTGGTACCAATTCCCGGTTCTCACAGTTGAGTACGTAGGGCTGGGTGATCAAAATATCGGTGTGGTGACGTTCAAACTGATAAAGAATAAATTCTGCTAAGCGGGCGCCGTCCTGCTCGCTGATGCGAATATTGTCGCTATCGACCATGCTGAACTTAGTAGTCATGGGAAAGGCAAAGGTCCATGGGCGCCATACCGCCGTGCTACTTTCGGTTGAAATGACCTTGGCGGTCTCGGGAAGTTGCGCCTGCTTATGTTCAAACCAGCTGTACTCGACCTGAACTTGATAGCCCAGCATACCCAGCGCGCCAAACACCGGCACTATCCACTTGGGCAAACGTTTGCCGCTCAAATTGCGCAGTATCAGACCAATCCCGGCAGCCGCAAGACCTGCAAAAACGGCGGCGATCAAATGCCAAATCATAAATTATCCTTTCAAAAAGCCGTCTATAAAAGCCATCGGGCCTCCCGAAGGAAGCCCGATGGTAAGGTCGATCCCCAGCGTTATCACCGCATGGCAATAACGCGTCAGGAAGGAGTATGACTTAGTGATCTATCGCCATGCCAGCACCTTTCGGATAGCGAACGCTTTCCACTAGGTCCTGAATTTCCTGCGGCGGTGCAGCTGTCACTCTGGAGACCGCGAAGGCAACGGCGAAGTTGATCATCGCGCCTACGGCACCGAAGGAGAGCGGCGAGATACCGAAGATCCAGTTATCCGGCGTGTTGGCCAGCGTGTTGGTATCCGGAATAAAGAACCAGCCCAGGTAGGTGAAGATGTAAAGCAGGGTGCAAATCAAGCCCGCCAGCATACCGGCAATCGCACCTGAGTTGTTCATCCGCTTGGAGAAGATACCCATCATCAGCGCGGGGAACAGCGATGCACCGGCGATACCAAAGGCCAACGCCACCGTTTGTGCTGCGAACCCAGGCGGATTAAGCCCCAAGTAGGTGGCCAACAGTATCGCGCCCCCCATGGAGATTCGCGCCGCCAACATCTCGCCTTTTTCGGAAATCTTCGGATTGATCATGGTCTTGATCAAGTCGTGACTGATCGCCGACGAGATCGCCAGTAGCAAGCCTGCTGCGGTTGATAGGGCGGCCGCGATACCACCTGCTGCGATCAAACCAATAACCCAGCCGGGCAAATTGGCGATTTCCGGGTTGGCGAGTACCAGAATGTCATTATTAACGGTTAGTTCGTTGCCTTCCCAGCCACGATCAGAGTAGTCAGCTGCATCGTTGTACATCTGAATACGGCCGTCATTGTTGAGATCGTTGAAGCTGATAAGGCCGGTTTCTTCCCAGGTGCGAACCCAGTCTGGACGCTCTTCGTAGAGAATCGGGTTTTGCGCAGCCTCTTCGTAGTTCTCAACCTGACCGGCCATCTCTGGGTACACGGTCGTCGCCAGATTCAGGCGTGCCATGGAGCCTACCGCCGGAGCCGTAAGGTAAAGCAGGGCAATGAACACTAGCGCCCAGCCAGCAGACCAACGTGCATCGGCCACTTTCGGTACGGTGAAGAAGCGAATGATAACGTGGGGAAGACCGGCAGTACCCACCATCAGCGACAGAGTGAACAGCACCATGTTGAGCTTGTTGTCTACGTCGGCCGTGTAATCGCGGAAGCCCAGCGCACTCACCACATCATCCAATTTAGCCAGCAGAGGAAGGCCGGATTCAGTATGCGTACTGAACATACCGAACATCGGAATCGGGTTGCCGGTTAGTTGGAAGGCAATGAACACCGCAGGAATGGTGTAAGCGATGATCAGAACGATGTACTGGGCCACCTGGGTGTAGGTGATGCCTTTCATGCCGCCAAATACGGCGTAGAGGAAAACGATCAGCGCGGCTAACCAGATACCCCAGGTGTTGCTGACTTCAAGGAAGCGCGAGAACGCCACGCCCGCACCGGTCATTTGACCGATAACGTAGGTAACCGACGCCACAATCAAGCACACGATCGCCACGAGGCGAGCGGTGTTGCTGTAGAAGCGGTCACCAATGAAGTCGGGCACGGTGAACTTACCGAACTTGCGCAGATAAGGGGCTAACAGCATCGCGAGGATAACGTAGCCACCGGTCCAACCCATCAGGAAGGTAGAGTTGGCGTAGCCACCTGAGGCCAGCAAACCCGCCATGGAAATAAACGACGCCGCTGACATCCAGTCCGCTGCGGTGGCCATCCCGTTGGTAATGGGGTGAACCCCACCCCCAGCGACGTAGAAGTCTTTCGTTGAGCCGGCGCGCGCCCAAATCGCAATGCCTATATACAAGGCAAAGGAGGCGCCGACGAACAGTAAGTTAATTGCAAACTGGCTCATACCGGCTTACTCCCCAAGGCCAAATTTTTGATCGAGCTTATTCATCTTCCAGGCGTAGAAGAAGATCAGCACGATAAACGTTAGGATTGAGCCCTGTTGTGCAAACCAGAAGCCAAGATCAGTGCCGCCAACCGGAATACCGGCGAGCAGTGGGCGAAAGAGGATAGCGCATCCGTAAGAAACAAATGCCCAAACGGCCAGGCATCCGAAAATTAAGCGGACGTTTGCTTTCCAGTATTCAGCAGCATTGGTTTTGTCGTCTGCCATTGTGTTGCTCTCCACTTGTGATTTTTAAGGTTGGGAAAGTTCACGAGGAATAGCGTGTGACCCATCAGGGCAATCGCACGTCTAAAGCCACTCAATCGTTAGGAGTGGTGAGTCAGTTCCTGTTAGCACGTCACCTTATTATTCGATATGAAATTTCGAGTTAGTTAGTGACGTGCGATTACCCTGCATGACTCATTGTTAATACTGGGCAATAAACGTCAAAAAATAAATCCCAGACTTTGGTATCAATAAACAGCTTAATGGCTTTCTGCGGGCTACATGTTGTTGAAAGTGCGAGTTTTTAGACGCTATTTAAGCGAAATTTGTAGGCGTTTCCAGGGCTATGGGACGATAGTCTAGTAAGCAAATAAAAGCAGTTATTGGCTACTTTAAATACATATGCTGCCTTTAATGGGTAATGACGGTTAGTGAGTATCGATACTTTGGTCGCGTATCAAAAGTCGCTTCGACCTTAGCGTGATAGCTAAAGGTATAACAATGTTCTACTTGCTACTTGGGAAGTGAATCCTTTATACCCGTACAGCCACCTTCACATAATAATCGATTACAGTTTTTGAAGCGTTGGAAAGACTCCTTTGATGTGGATCAATGTCGGGCGGAGTGCTTATTTACTTTATTTTCTAGTTCGCCTTTAGTTGAATGAGGTCATGCACAATGGTCGATGTGGATCTATCCCAACTGCCGTTCACGCTTCTTGACGATGAAGGACGTGACCACATTCGTCGCGGTATTGACCTTGCGTATTTTGACCGCGACGAAATAATTCTAGAGACCGGACAGGGGGGCGAGTTTGTTTATCTGATCCATAAGGGTGAAGTGGCAGAAATCGACCCCACGCTGCCCTCGTCTACTTCGCGTATTGGCCATTACACGGCCGGGGACCTATTTGGCGCGATCAGCATCCTTAACGGTAAAAGCCGCTATCGTTTTAAGGCCGAGCAGGAGTGCTTGTGTTACCTACTGCCCAAAGCGTTGTTTCAGCAGCTGTGCCGTCATTACCCGGATTTCAGTAATTTCTTTCGCCAATCGTTGACGCATAAAGCACGCTTACTGACTGAAAAGCGTGCCGAAGGTGGCGTCACCATGGCGGGTTTTATGTTGGCCAAGGTAAGCGAATGTATGCGTGCGCCGCTGTTAATGGCGGCGGCTACTGATATTGCCAGCGCGGTGAAGCAGCTCAACGATAGCTATGCTGATAGCCTGCTAGTAGAGACTCAAGGCAAGCTAGGCATGGTGACGAAAACCGACCTGCTCAATGGGTTGGTGTTGGGCGGTAGTGCGGTGTCATCGCCGCTTGATGAGCTCGCCCATTTTAATCTGGTCACCGTTGCGCCGGAACAATACTTGTTTGAAGTATTGGTCTTAATGACACGCCATAAAGTGACGCGGGTAGTGGTGCTCGAGCAAAACGTCTTAAAAGGCGTCGTCGAGCTCACCGACGTGCTTAGCTATTTCTCAAGCCGCAGCTACGTGGTGAGTTTGCAGGTCGAGCAGGCGAGCAGTTTAGAGACACTGTCGGCAGCCAGCCAACGTACACCGGAGCTGGTAAAAGCGCTGATGGCCCAGGGCGTAAAGCTGCGTTTTGCGATGGATCTTCTCGCCGCGCTGAACGGGCGGATCATGAGCAAGGCCTGGGAGTTCACGATAGAGGAACAGTATCGCGACCAGAGCTGCATGATGGTAATGGGTAGCGAAGGGCGAGGTGAGCAAATCCTAAAAACAGACCAGGATAATGGTCTGATTTTAGCCGATGACGCGCGGTGGCCAGATCTTTTGAGCCACATGCAAACGCTCACCGATACCCTAATCCAGCTTGGCTACCCGCCGTGCCCCGGCAATATTATGGTTTCAAACCCTGAGTGGGTGGCCACGGTGTCGCAGTGGAAGAGCAATATTGCCAAATGGGCCAGCGAGCGGGATGGTGACAGCCTGATGAAGCTGGCGATCATGCTTGATGCCCATGCGGTGGCCGGTAACCCCAGCCTGCTTGCCAGTGTACGAGAAGAGCTATTTGAACGCTGCTCTCGTGATGAGCTGTTGCTTTCGTACTTTGCGCGCACGGCGCTACGTTTTTCCACACCGCTGACGCTGTTTGGCTCGCTGAAAAAGCCTCAGCACGGTATCGATATCAAGAAAGGCGGTATTTTTCCCATTGTTCACGGCGTGCGCACCATGGCGCTTGAGCGGCGCATCCAAGCCACCTCGACGTTTGACCGTTTGGATGCCCTGGCCGCCGATGGGCGATTGGATCGCCGTTTTGCAGATGACCTGGGCGAAGCGTTGGCCCTGTTTTCCGAGCTACGTCTTAAACAGCAGCTAACCGCGTTGGAGACGCCTGTCGGTGCTCAAGAAGCTAACGCCCAAAACAGCAGTCGCGCTAACCGTGTCGTGGTGCAAAATCTTTCTTCCCTTGAGCGCGACCTATTGCGTGAAGCGATGCATATTGTCAAAGACTTTAAGCAGCGGCTTTCCCATCGTTACCATTTGGAGTATTCGTGAGCGGAATACGGCTGTTAGATCGACACGTGGCACTTTTTAGCGGTTCCTTACGCACCTTGTTGCGTCGCGAAAGCGACCGGCGGCGCTGTGCTGATTCTCCCTATGCCTGGCTCTTTCAGCCCTATATGGGCGAAGAGCTGGTAGCGCTTGCCTGCACATCAACGCCTACGCCGACATCACCTGTGATCAGTTTGGCCGCCGTGGTGCTTAGCCAACAGCAGGTGCGTACCAGCCGTGCTTTTGTGCTGACGTTAGGCGCACCGGGGCAGGCTGACCATGCATCGCTGCGTCGCCATCACCTGCTGTGTCAGGCGGGGTGTGTGGCGGCGCCAAATCGCGACAATTTAAATGCGTTAGTAGAGTTTATTGGCAATCGACCTATTGTCGGCTGGCAGTTAGACCAGCGGATTGGCGCGTTAAATGCGTTGCTGAGAAAGCGGTTGAATTTCGCGCTGCCCAATGCCCAGGTCGACGTAGAAAAGCTGCATCAGCGCCAGCTGCGGCGCTTGCACCCGGAGATAGAGGCACCGAGTAGCTTTGCTCAAGCGCTGGCGTGCTGGCAAGTACCCGCGATGGGGATGCAGGGTGTGTTAGGTGAGGCCACTTCCAGCGCGCTGCTGTATATGCGCCTGCAGCGCATTATGGCGGAGGCTGCTTAGTAATAGGCAGCGCTGCATACGAGTAGTTGGGTCAGGGCGGTGAGTGTTGTTAGAATAGCAGCCACTTTTTCTTGAATGCCTTCCACCCTCGGCAGTGCTTATACCATGCAATCTCTTGATCATTTTGACCCTGCTTCCCTCGGAGCCGCCCTCGCTGATGTTGAGCAAGACTCGCCAGAGCTGGCTGATGCTAAGCAGAAACGTGAATTTAACAAGCTGCAAAAGCGCCTGCGCCGAGAAGTAGGCAATGCGATTATTGATTACCAGATGATCAATGAAGGCGACCGCGTGATGGTCTGTCTCTCCGGCGGCAAAGACAGCTATACGATGCTGGAGATTTTGCGCAACTTGCAGCGCAACGCGCCGGTCAATTTCTCACTGGTAGCGGTCAATCTGGATCAAAAACAGCCCGGTTTTCCCGAGCATGTGCTGCCTGCGTATCTGGATAAGCAGGGCGTGGAGTATCACATTGTCGAGCGCGACACCTACTCGGTGGTGAAGGAGAAAACCCCGGAAGGCAAAACGACTTGCGCGCTCTGTTCACGTCTGCGCCGCGGTTCGCTGTATGGTTTTGCTGAAGAGATTGGCGCCAATAAAATCGCCCTGGGTCACCACCGCGAAGATATCCTTGAAACGCTGTTTCTCAATATGTTCTTTGGCGGCAACTTAAAAGCGATGCCGCCTAAGCTGCTTTCTGATGATGGTAAAAATATCGTCATTCGGCCGTTGGCTTACTGTAAAGAGGCGGATATTGCCGAGTTTTCACGGCTGATGGAATTCCCGATTATTCCCTGCAATCTATGCGGTTCGCAGCCCAATATGCAGCGCCAGGTGGTCAAAGAGATGCTCGCCGAGTGGGACAAAAAATTCCCCGGCCGCCTGGAGAGCATGTTTAAGGCGGTGACTAATATTGCCCCTTCCCAGTTGGCCGACCGCAGCCTTTTCGATTTTGAAGGCTTAGAGGCCAAACAGGCAGAGCTGCTGGCCGGGCGTATCCAGGCATTTAACGTCAGCTAGCGTTTTGCTCCTCTTCGGCGAGGGTGATTAAGCGCTGCATATCAAGAATATTGACCTCTCGCCCGGATACCGCCATTACGCTCTGCTGCTGGAAGCGGCTTAAAATCCGGCTGACGGTTTCCACCGCTAAACCCAAATAGTTGCCGATATCGGCCCTGGGCATGGAAAGGCGGAAACTGTAGGGCGAGTAGCCACGGCGACGAAAACGATCCGAGAGGGTAATCAAAAAGCTCGCCAGCCGCTGGTCGGCGGTTTTACGCGACAGCAGACGCATCATGCGCCGGTCATCGCGTAACTCTTTGCTCATGCTGCGATACAGCTGGCCACGCAGTTCGGGCAACTCCTCAGAGAGTGAGTCCAAGCGATCAAAGGGAATCTCGCAAACGGTGGTCGTTTCCAGGGCAATCACGCTACCTGGATAGTGCTCCTCATCAATCCCGTCCAACCCCACTAGTTCGCTCGGGAGGTAGAAATTGGTCAGTTGCTCGCTGCCGTTTCCCTCTGAGGTGACTTGTTTCAAACTGCCCGAACGTACCGCGTAAACGCTGGTAAAAGTATCGCTTTGGCGAAATAGTGGTTCGCCTTTTTTCAGCGGTGCGCGACGACGAATAATGGCATCGAACTGGCCCATATCGTCCAACTCAAGGGCAAGCGGCAGGCACAGCGAGCTAAGGCTGCAGGTTTGGCAGCGCGCTTCGTGGAGTAGCGAGCGTCGGCTGCTCATAGGTTCCAACATACGGTGCTCCTTGAGTGGGTCAGGGTAAAATTAGCAAATTCTTACTTATTGTGATGGCGTTAGCATGCCTACAATAAGGTGATTAAACAATCTTAGAGTAGCGCTGCCCTATTTGTCCAGAAAGATGGGTATCGAACGCCATGGCTAAATGGCGCACCAGCAGACGACCCATGGACGTGGCGCTAAGTTGATCACCACTACGGGTCAGTAGGCCATCTTGCTCGGCGCTCTGTAAGCGCTCCAGAGCGGGGGCAAAATAGCGGGGGGCATCGATGTTCCAGCGCTGGCTGACCGCAGCCAGATCAATGCCCATATCGCACATCAGCCGCTCAATCACGTCTCGACGGATGAGGTCGTCGTCGCTCAACCGCACGCCGCGTACAGTGGCGAGTTGGCCCTGATCCAACGCCGCCTCGTAGCTTGCCAGATCGCTCGGGTTCTGCGCGTAGACGTCATCAATGCGCGAAATCGCCGAAACGCCAAGCCCGATTAAATCGCACTGGGCGTGACTGGAGTAGCCTTGGAAGTTGCGCTGTAGCGAGCCGTCGCGCTGGGCAATGGCCAGGCTATCGTCAGGCCGGGCAAAGTGATCCATCCCGATATGTACGTAGCCAGCCGCGGTGAGCATTTCAATCGTGGTGCGCAGAATTGCCAGCTTCTCTTCGCTGCCCGGCAGGTCATCGACGTTAATCCGCCGCTGGGGGGCAAAACGCTCGGGCATGTGGGCGTAGTTAAACACAGAAAGCCGTGCGGGATTTAACTCGATCACTTGGCGCAGGGTGTCTGCAAAGCTTTTTTCAGTCTGAAAGGGCAAGCCGTATATTAAATCGAGATTGAGCGAACGAAAGCCCAGTCGGTGTGCTTCATCCATCAGCGTCTCGGTGAGTACTCGTGGCTGAATACGGTTAATGGCTTTCTGCACCAGCGGGCTTAAGTCCTGCACGCCTAAACTGATGCGATTGAAACCGAGCGATTGCAGGTGGCGCAGCGTAAATACATCCGCTTCGCGTGGGTCTATTTCAATCGCGTAATCGCGATCGGCAGAGGACGAAAGGCCAAACCGGGCATCCAAACGATCAATCAGGTCGCCCATCTGGTTCAAGTTAAGAAACGTCGGTGTTCCGCCACCCCAGTGCAACTGCTTCACCGGTCGTGTGGTATCCAAGTGGCGTGCGGTCAGCACCATTTCACGGTCGAGTCGGGATAAGTAGGGCTCGGTCAGGGCGGTGTTCTTGGTGGCGATTTTATTGCATGCGCAGTAGAAACAGATCTTGCGACAAAAAGGCACGTGAACATACAGCGACAGCGAACGCTGACTGGCATTGCTACGCTCTAGTGCCTGGGTCAGGTCACCGGGGGTGAATTGGTCGTGAAATGACAGCGCCGTGGGGTAAGACGTGTAGCGTGGTCCGCTGGTGTCGTAGCGGCGCAGCAGGGCTTCATCCCACACCGGCTGCACGGGCGCTGCCGCCACAGACGAGGCAAGAGGTGAAACCGCAGGGGCATGAACGGGCATGAAGGGGCGCTCCGACGTGAGGTAATGCCGCTAGCCTAACCCGTGACGAAAGCGTAAAGCTTGAGCCATGTCATGCTATTAGAAGTTGTGTGCCGTAAGAGTCCAGAGCTGCCACAGCGCAAACGCGATAATCGTTAGTGCCGCCACGCTGCGCGTCGCCGGGTGGCGAATCAGGTGGCTTAGCTGGCGCGCAGCGAGGCCAGTGGCGAGCAGCGCCGGCAGGGTGCCTAGCCCAAATGCGCCCATTAGCAGCGCGCCCTGGAGCGGGTCGGCAATCGCCAAGCTCCAGGCCAGCATGGAGTAGACCAGCCCACAGGGTAGCCAGCCCCAAAGTGCGCCTAGCGCGAAGGCTTGAGGGATATACACCACCGGCATTAAGCGCCGCCCCACAGGCTCGATAAAGCGCCATAGACGGCGGCCAACCGCCTCCACTTTGAGCAGCCCTTTCCACCAGTTGGCGATATACAGCGCCATCAGGATCAGCATCAGCGCCGCAAACACTTGTAGCAGCATTCTCGCCGTGGCAGAGAGGGAAAATAGCGTGCCTAGTAGGGCTACCAGCGCACCTGCGCTCATGTAGCTAGTGATGCGACCTGCGTTATAGCTGAGCAGCAAGCCTCCCATACGCGCCGGATGGCGCATGCTGGGGGGCACTGCAAAAGTGAGCGCGCTCATAATGCCACCACACATGCCAATGCAATGGGCGCCGCCCATCAAACCAAACACGAATGCTGCCAGTAGTGGCGGCAGGTCAAGGCCGGTTGGATTCATGGCCGGGGCTCTTGGTCGTCGGACGAGTGTGTGTCGGAGGGGGCAGCAGGGCGGTGCTTGGCTTGTTGTCGCTGGCGTCGCTGTTCGGGGTTGAGGTCGTTTTCATCTTCATCAAACAAAATGCGGTGCGCCGGGCCTTCCAGGTCGTCGAACTGATCATTTTTCACCGCCCAGAAGAATGCCCAGACGGCGAGGCCCAGCAGAATCAGTGAAAGCGGAATGAGTAGATACAGAATCGTCATGCGGTTACCGGTGTTGAAGCGCTTGGCGAAGAGGCTGGCGGCGTCGTACGCCAGCGTGACAGCCGCAGCGCGTTACCCACCACCACTAGCGAGCTGAGCGACATACCAATGGCCGCCAGCCAGGGCGGTACCAGCCCCATTGCCGCCAGCGGCAGTGCCAAAAAGTTGTAGCACACTGACCAAATCATGTTCTGACGCATGATACGCCGCGTCGCGCGGGAAATCTCGATAGCCTCAAAAATCCGCATCAGGCGTGGGCTGAGCAGCACTGCGTCGGCGCGGGTACGGGCGAGATCCGTCGCGCCGTTCATGGCAATCGCCACGTCAGCACCGGCTAACACCGGCACGTCGTTGATGCCGTCGCCGATCATCACCACGGTTTCGCCAGCGGCTTGAAGCTCTTTCATCCGGGCCAGTTTACCTTCGGGGCTGGTGCCTGCGTGCCAGGTAGTAATGTTGAGCTGGTTGGCCAGGCTCTCCACGGCATCGACGGTATCACCGGAGAGCAGCTCCACGGTTAGCCCCTGGGCCTGAAGGGCTTTGATCGTGGCAGCAGCGTCATCACGAATACCATCATGCAGACCAAACCAGGCGCGGGGTTCGCCGTTTTCGCTCAGCAGCAGCCACTGGCCCCTGGCGGGTGCCGCGATGGGGGTATCGGTGGCGCCATCCATTGCGCTATCTATTGCGCCGTTTACTGCAAACCTGGGCTTGCCCAACCGCCAGCGGGCGCCGTTTAAGCTCCCCTCAAGGCCTTGCCCGGTGTGGCTGTGGATCTCTTTGGCTTGCAGCGTGGCATCCCGGAACGGCCGAAAGGCGCGGGCGATGGGGTGTTCTGAGTGGGCCTCTAACGCCGCTGCAATCGCCTGGGCACGCTCGGCGGTTAATTCGCCGAACGGCTGGGTCTGGGTCAGGTGCATTTCGCCGCGGGTCAGCGTGCCGGTTTTATCAAAAATCACCCGGGTAACGTTGGAGAGGGTTTCCATGGCATCGGCGCGGGTAATCAACACGCCGCGCTTACGTAGCTGGCCGTGGCCTGCGGTCAGTGCCGCGGGGGTGGCCAGCGCCAGCGCACAGGGGCAGGTCACCACCAGCACCGAAAGCAGCACCCAGAGCATCCGAGAGGGATCGATAAACCACCAGGTGATCGTCACGCAGGCGGTCACCAGCAGCAGTCGGAGTACAAAGAGGTGGGCCATACGCGCCGCCATCTGCGCAAGCCGCGGACGGCTGGCAAAGGCGCGGTCGGTGAGATCGACAATGCCCGCTACCCGGGCATCGCGCCCGGCGTGAGTCACCCTGATCACCAGCGGGTTTTCCATGTTTTGGCTACCGCCGGTAATGCGGTCGCCCACCCGGCGGGTGACCGGTAGGTATTCGCCGGTCAGCATCGACTCATCCAGGCTCGATTCGCCTTCCTCGATAATGCCATCGGCAGGGACGCCGTGGCCGGGCTTGATTAATACACGGTCGCCGGGGGCGAGTTCGCTGGCGGGTAGAATGCGCTCGCTGCCGTCGCTTTCCAGCCGCGTGGCCGAAATGGGTAACACGCCGCTCAGCGCATTGCCGCTATGGCCGCTGCGGCGTCTGGCGCGGCCTTCTACGTAGCGGGCAAAGAGTAAAAAGAAGGTAAACATCGCCACCGAGTCAAAATAGACCTCGCCGACGTTAAACAGCACCGCGTAGCTGCTGGCAAGGTAAGCCCCGCCAATCGCCAGCGAGACTGGCACATCCATGCCCAGTACCCCGGTGCGCAGATCGCGCAGGGCGTTGCGGAAAAACGGCTGGGCGGAGAAAAACACCACCGGCGTGGCCAGCGCAAAGGAGAGCCAGTGAAACAAGGCATAGAAGTCGTCGCTGATTTCTCCGGGGCCGGAGACATAGATCGGGATCGAAAACATCATCACCTGCATCATGCCCACAGCGGCGATAATTAGCCGTCGCACGTTCATGCGCTCTTCATGCTGCATGCGCGCCTGGGCTTGATCAGGCTCGTAGGGCTGGGCGTCGTAGCCGATGGCGGCCAGTTCCGCCAGCAGCTGCGAGAGCTTCAACCGCTGGGGATTCCAGCTTACCCGCAACCGGTGGTGGGTTAAATTCACCGCGCTGGAGGTGACCCCTTCCAGGGCGTTCAGGCGGTGCTCGATCAGCCATGCACAGGCGGCGCAGGTAATGCCTTCAATGGCGAGGGTAGCTTTGACGTTGCCCTCGTCGCCATCGGGGTGGACAAACTGCGCCTGCAGGCCGGGGTCGTCAAACACCGACCAGGTGTCCGCTTTGGCGGCCTGGCGCTCATCCGGGCGTTCGGGCAGTTCGGTACGGTAGCGGTAGTAGCTCTCTAGGCCACCGTCGACGATGGCATGGGCCACCGCCTCGCAGCCGGGGCAACAAAGCGGGTGGGTATCCTCATCTAGGCTAATCGACCAGGGTGCTCCAGCGGGAACCGGATTGCCGCAGTGGTAGCAGGGGGTGGCGTCGCTCATTCGCTTGCTTTGCGCCCTCCCGGCAGTAGCGCGACGCTATTTTCATTCGGGAACGTCGCTTCACCCGTCAGGCGCCAGTCGGCATCTTCTAGTGCGGGCTGAATCTGTAGGTACCAGCGATAGCGCAGATTGTCAGGCCCTTGGGCGATATAGCGGCCATCACGCACGTGCTCAAGCACAAACGATTGGTCACGGTTATCTTCAGTAGGGAAGATAAGGTCTAAATAGAGCATTTCAGGGCGCGCATCACCGCTTAAATCAACCACGATATCGCTGGTCATCGGATCCAAGCGAAGCTCGGCGCTTAAGTTCAGTGCGCGCGCCTGCTCTTGTTTGGCAAGCACCATATTAATGGCTTTGCCGTGCTCGTAATAATCTTCCTGTACCACCATGCCGTCGAAACTCTTGATCGACATAACGGCAAAGCCGGTGCTGACGATAATCGAAGAGAACAGAATGCCAATTAAAAACCATGGCCAAAACTGCTTATACCAGGGGGTCACCTTCTCGCTAGAGGGTAGGGATGACATAGTCGTTTATCTCCTCATATCGCCCAGGAAGCGGGCGTCCCGCTCAAGGCGAATACGCTCGTCTTGCTGAGCCTGCAGCGTGAATACAATATCGTGACTGGGTTGCTGTAGCTCGTCAGGGCTAGCGGTCACCGTGACAACTTCTAAGCGCGACTCACCCGCAGGCACGTCAATCATATTGCTCTCTAAGGCTAAACTGGGTAACCCGGAAACGCTTAGTTGGTAGGTGTGGTCCTGATCATCAAGGTTACGAATGGTCAGGGTAAACACATTACTAATCAGGCCGTCACGGGTCGTTTGGTAAAGCTGGGTGCGCTCGCGTTCAGCGTCAAAGTTAAGCGGCATGCGGTCGTTAATCGCCCAGGCAAAAGTGCCTATCATTAATACTAATGCCGCAAAGTAGCCTAGCAGGCGAGGGCGCATTATATGGCTCTTTTTGCCCTCAAGCGCGTTTTCGGTGGTGTAGCGTATCAGCCCCCGTGGGTAGCCCATTTTGTCCATCACGCTGTCGCAGGCGTCGATACAGGCGGCGCAGGTGATGCACTCATACTGCAGGCCATCGCGGATATCGATGCCAGTGGGGCAGACCTGCACACACAGGTCGCAGTCGATACAGTCGCCGTAGCCAGCTTGACGCGCTTCCTGATGGCTCAGCCCTTTTTTGCGATGCCCACGGGGTTCGCCGCGGGACTCATCGTAGGAGACAATCAGTGTGTCACGGTCAAACATCACCGATTGAAAGCGGGCATAGGGACACATATAAATGCACACCTGTTCACGCAGCCAACCTGCGTTCAGGTAAGTGAACACCAGGAAAAAGCCCACCCAGAAGTAGGACCAGCCATGGGCTTCAAATGTCGGCAATTCCGCCACTAAATCGCGAATCGGCGTGAAGTAACCCACAAAGGTGATGCCGGTAGCGAGCGCTATCAGTAGCCAAGCGGTGTGTTTAGCGGTTTTACGCCACGCCTTATCCGCTGTCATCGGCTGATCGTCGAGCTTGATACGCCGATTACGCGAGCCTTCGATGCGGTGTTCAAGCCAGATAAACAGAAAGGTCCAAACGCTTTGCGGGCAGGTATAACCACACCACACCCGACCAGCAAAAACAGTAATAAAGAACAGCCCAAAAGCACAGATAATCAACAGCCACGACAGCAGTATGAACTCCTGCGGGTAGAACGTGGCGCTAAAAATATGGAATTCGCGATTAGGCAGGTCGAACAGAATGAGTGGCCGGCCGCCAAGTTTAATCCAGGGCAATAGGAAAAACATCAGCATTAACGCCCAATTAGTACTGCGGCGTAGTTTCTGGAAAATACCTTTAATTTCTCGCACATAAATGTGACGCCGTTTGGCGTACATTTCCTGAGTAACCGGTTGTTGTGGAGGAGTGTGATGCCCCACCGGATTCGGCGTGACGTCTTGGGTTGGTATCTTTTCCATGGCGGTATTCCCGGCTCAGAAGGCAGGAGGGAGTGCACCTAGTCTCGTAAAGGCGGTGCATGGTCAATATTGTATCGGTTTGCGTATAAAGAAAGGGTGCGGTTTGAGGCCGCACCCTTGCTTGGCTAGTAGGGCTGTTTAGTCAATCAGTCCGCTAAGCGCAGGCTATACACGTAGGCGGCGACCAGGTGAACACGCTCTTCACCAATATAAGCCGCTTGCGCCGGCATATGACCGTTACGGCCATTGCGTAGCGTTTGACGGATGGAGTCACCTACCTCTTGGCCGGGCGCCAAGTAGAGCCAGGTATTGTCGGTCAAGTTAGGCGCGCCGAGGGCTGTATTGCCCGTGCCACTTGGGCCGTGGCAAGCCGCACAGACTGCAGTAAAGGTGCTTTCGCCCTGTTCAGCTTGTGCCTCATCATGCGCTTCATCAGACAGCGAGAGCACGTATTGAGTCAGGTTCTCAATATTGTTTTGCCCCAACTGCTGCCAGGAAGGCATTAGCCCGTTACGGCCATTCGTCAGCGTTTGAACGATATTGTCGGGCTCTCCGCCGTATAGCCAGTCGTCATCGGTCAGGTTAGGGAAGCCGTAGCCACCTTGCGCGTTGGAACCGTGACATACCGCGCAGTTGTTCTGGAAAATGCGTTCCGCCACCTGCATCGCTTCGTTATCTTCGGCTAGTTCAGGAATAGGCACTTCCTGATACTGGGCAAAAATCGGTGTGAAGCGTTCTTCCGCTTGCGCAACTTCCTCTTCCCACTGGCCCTCTTGCGACCAGCCCAGCACCCCGGCGTAGTTGCCAAGGCCGGGATAAAGAACGAGATAACCCAACGCAAAAACTACCGTCAGGATGAATAGTTTGAACCACCACTGAGGTAGTGGGTTGTCATACTCTTCAATACCGTCGGCAGCGTGGCCAGTGGTTTCTACGTTGCCTTCAGCATCCGGCGTTTTATCGGTACGACGGTTGGCCAGCAGTATCCATACGCTCAGCGCAATTGTGCCCAGCGTGATGATAATGATCCAGGCACTCCAGAAGCCGGATAGGGAGTCACCCCATAAATTATTCATAACTTCTTATCTCCCCTGTCTTGGCGGGAATGCGCTTCGCTATCGCGTTCATGCGACGCGTGCTTGTCACTGGTCGGTTGCTCATCTTCATCGGCAAAGGGCAGGTTGGCCGCTTCGTCGAAGTCTGGCTTGCGTCGCTTGGAGTACGCCCAGAGGGCGATGCCGATAAAAGCGAAAATCAAGATCAGCGTGATGAGGCCGCGAAAAGTTCCCGTATCCATAACTTAACGAGTGCCCTCGAGCACGGTTCCGAGCTGCTGTAGATACGCGACCAGGGCGGTAATTTCCTGGGTGCCGCGGACATCTGCAGTTGCATTGGCGATATCTTCGTCGGTATACGGCACACCTAACTGACGCAGCGTGCGCATCTTTCTCGGTGTGGCGTCACCATCGAGGGTGTTTTCAAACAGCCAGGGGTAAGCCGGCATAATTGACTCGGGCACTACATCCCGCGGGTTGTAGAGGTGAGCACGGTGCCAGTCGTCGCTATAGCGGCCGCCGACACGTGCCAGATCCGGCCCGGTACGCTTAGAGCCCCACAGGAAGTTGTGCTCATAAACCTGTTCACCCGCCACGTTGTAGTGGCCGTAGCGCTCGGTTTCAGCGCGGAACGGGCGAACCATCTGTGAGTGACAGCCCACGCAGCCTTCACGGCGATAGATGTCACGGCCTTCCAGTTCCAGCGCTGATAGCGGCTCCAGGCCTTCAACCGGCTCGGTGGTCTGCTTCTGGAAAAACAGCGGCACCACCTCAGCCAAGCCGCCGAAACTGATCACGACAAGGATCAACACGGCAAGTAGGCCAACGTTCTTTTCGACAATCTCGTGTTTCATTGGTCTCAACTTCCCCGGTTTAAGCAGCTTGTGGCGCTGAATGGCTGATGGCCTCACGACGCTTAACGGTCATGTAAACGTTGAATGCCATGATCAGCATGCCGGTGACCCAGAAGAGGCCGCCGATTAAGCGCACGAAGTAGCCCGGTGCGCTGGCTTCAACGGCTTCAACGAAGGTGTACATCAAGGTGCCGTCAGGGTTGATCGCACGCCACATCAGACCTTGCAGAATGCCGTTAACCCACATCGAGGCGATGTAAAGTACCGTGCCGATAGTGGCCAGCCAGAAGTGCACGGCAATCAGGTTGACGGAGTGCATTTCAGTGCGACCGAATACGCGCGGAATCAGGTGGTACATTGAGCCGATAGTGATCATCGCTACCCAGCCGAGCGCACCGGAGTGAACGTGGCCAATGGTCCAGTCAGTGTAGTGCGACAGCGCGTTGACCGTTTTGATGGCCATCATCGGGCCTTCAAACGTCGACATACCGTAAAACGATAGGGCCACTACCAAGAAGCGCAGTGTGGGGTCCGTGCGTAGCTTATGCCAAGCGCCTGACAGGGTCATCATGCCGTTGATCATACCGCCCCAGGAGGGCGCCAGTAGGATGATAGACATGATCATGCCTAATGACTGCGCCCAGTTCGGCAGCGCTGTGTAGTGCAGGTGGTGCGGGCCTGCCCACATGTAAATCATGATCAGCGCCCAGAAGTGGACGATGGAAAGACGGTAAGAGTAAATCGGTCGCTCAGCCTGCTTGGGTACGAAGTAGTACATCATGCCCAGGAAGCCGGCGGTCAGGAAGAAGCCTACCGCGTTATGGCCGTACCACCACTGCACCATGGCATCCACCGCACCGGCGTAGATCGAGGTGGAGTACATCGGGGTAACCGGGATCGCCGCGTTGTTAACGATATGCAGCACTGCAACGGTTAAAATAAACGCCGCAAAGAACCAGTTCGCCACATAAATATGCGACGTGGTGCGCTTTTTAATCGTCATCAGGAACACGATGGCATAGCTGATCCAAACGACTGCAATCAAAATATTGATCGGCCACTCTAGCTCAGCGTACTCCTTGGTCGTGGTGTAGCCCATGGGGAGTGACACGATCGCTGAGATAATAACGGCTTGCCAGCCCCAGAACGTAAAGGCCGCCAGCCTGTCCGAGAATAGCCGTGTCTGGCACGTTCGTTGGACAACGTAATAGGACGTTGCAAAAAGCGCCGAGCCACCAAAAGCGAAAATAACGGCGTTAGTGTGTAACGGACGCAGTCGCCCGAAGCTGGTCCAAGGTATGCCGAGGTTCAGTTGCGGCCAAACCAGTTGCGAGGCGAGGATGACACCAACGGTCATTCCCACGATGCCCCACACAACGGTCATAATCGCGAACTGCCGAACTACCTTGTAGTTGTAGGTCGGGTGTTCAAATGCTGTGCTCATTTCATGTTCCCATCGAACGCGGTTAGGGGGTAACCCGTGGCATTTTGCACGGATGCGGCCACCCGCTTGATGATGCAGGTCAAGATCCGACGAGGATTCTAGCGCAGCCGAGGCTTAAGCTGAACATGCCAATAGGTTAATCATTGAATTATTAGGAGCGGTGCATGTCACATTACGCTTTATCTGACTATATTTCGTTGCCGCCAGACGCATTAAGCGAGGAGATTCATCTCGACTCAAGCGGCTGTTATCTGGTGCAGGGCATGGGGCCGTTGGCGGTTCAGGGTGAGGCCAAAATAGGACGCTTGCTGTTTGCCCATGGTGCAGGCGCCGGTCATCAGTCAGCTTTCATGCGTCAATTTGTCACCTCTTTGGCGGGGCAGGGAATACAAGTTCTGTGTATTGACTTTCCTTATATGCAGCAAATGCAGGAAACCGGCAAGCGACGCCCACCGCCACCGATCGCGCAGACCTTGGCTCAGTTTGCCGAGTGGTATGCGCTGCTTAATTCTTTATTCGACGGGCCGCTGTGGATAGGGGGGAAGTCGATGGGCGGCCGCGTGGCGACGCTGTTAGCCAGCCAACAACCGTGCCCTGGTGTCGTGGTGGCCGGTTACCCGTTTCATCCCACCAAAGCGCCGGAAAAGCTTCGTTTGGAACACTGGCCAGCGGTTACTTGCCCCATGCTAGTGATACAAGGTGAGCGAGATCCTTTCGGTACTCAGGAGGAGGTCGCAAGCTATATGCTGCCCGCTAATGCGCAGCTGGCTTGGCTGAAAGATGGCGATCACGATTTCAAGCCGCGGCGCTCTTCTGGGTTAACGCAAACGTTTTTGATTGACGAAGCCACCCAGGTTACGGCATCCTTCGTCCGCGTTCACAGCCAAGGCTTGAAAGAAGAGGGCAACGCGCTAGCTTAAAAGCAGTTTTTAAGCGCAGCATGTTGACATTGAAACAACCTTCTGTAGAATGCAGCGCCACGTGACCAGCGGGTGGTTAGCTCAGTTGGGAGAGCACCAGCCTTACAAGCTGGGGGTCACTGGTTCGAACCCAGTACCACCCACCATGTTTAGTAACACTAATTTATTAGTACTAAAAATGGTTTGAAAACGTGAAGTGAAAAGTAAGAAGCAAAAAGTAAGATGAAGTTTTGATGTGCATAACGGACCGGTAGTTCAGTCGGTTAGAATGCCGGCCTGTCACGCCGGAGGTCGCGAGTTCGAGTCTCGTCCGGTCCGCCAACATCAAATAACTATCTGCTTGATAAGTAATTAGCTTTAAAGTGTGTTATCGCAATTCGGACCGGTAGTTCAGTCGGTTAGAATGCCGGCCTGTCACGCCGGAGGTCGCGAGTTCGAGTCTCGTCCGGTCCGCCACGATAACTGCTAAGCAAGGTTGATAAGCGACTGTGGTGCTTATTGACAAATTGGGTGGTTAGCTCAGTTGGGAGAGCACCAGCCTTACAAGCTGGGGGTCACTGGTTCGAACCCAGTACCACCCACCATCGCCTACCATTTGAAGCGCCTCTGAACCGCTGAAAATGCTATGCATACGATGGTTGTAGTAGTAATGCGCCTTAACGTGGACCGGTAGTTCAGTCGGTTAGAATGCCGGCCTGTCACGCCGGAGGTCGCGAGTTCGAGTCTCGTCCGGTCCGCCATTAAGCGCTTAGATTGAAAATGTAATATCGGCATCAGTCGAACGAATTCCAAAAAAGCCCGGATCATTGATCCGGGCTTTTTTATTGCGTGCAGCCTACGGGCTGCCCGCTGCATTAGCCGATAGCGCTAACACCTGCTTTGGCAACCTGTACGTCCTGGTCGGGTTTAACGCCGGAAATACCTACGGCACCCACCACATGGCCATCCACTGTGATCGGCACACCACCTGAAAGTAGACCCTGCAGCGGCGCAGAAAGAAACGCTGTACGGCCGCCGTTAATCATCTCTTCAAATACCTGGGTCTCTTTACGACCTAGCGCTGCGCTGCGCGCTTTTTGCGTGGCAACATCGGCACTGAAAGGGGCAGCACCATCTAAGCGGCGCAGGCCCAATAAGTGGCCGCCGTCGTCGGTTACTGCGATAGTGACCGGCCAGTTATTGCTGTCGGCTTCTTTTTGCGCCGCGTCTAATACATTGATGACATCGGCTTGAGCGAGGATGGCTTTTGTTTGCATGGGGTAATCCTTTTTAAGGCAGGGAGTGAGTCGCCGCGCTATTAAGTAGCAGCGCGGCGGTAGGGGGTAAAGAGTAACAACCAGCGCTAGGGAAGTGCCGCATCGACGATTTCAACCCAGTGGCGCACCGGCGTACGGTTGGCTCCAGCCAAGTGGGTTTGACAGCCGATATTGGCAGTGACAATCATCTCTGGATTACCGGCCTCCAGGGCATTGAGCTTATTGTCGCGCAGTTGGGTGGCAATTTCCGGTTGAGTAATCGAGTAAGTGCCCGCCGAGCCGCAGCAGAGATGCGCATCCTGCACCGGCGTTAACGAAAAGCCGAGCTTGGTGAGTACGCCTTCCACTGCACCGTTAAGCTTTTGCGCGTGTTGCAGCGTACAAGGGCAGTGAAATGCCAGCCGCTTGGATTCTTTAACGTTCAATGCTTCCAGGGGCTCATCGCGCAAGATTTCGACAATATCTTTGGCCAAAGTGCTGACCTTTTGCGCTTTAACGGCGTATTCAGGGTCATCCTTGAGCATATAGCCATACTCTTTAACAAAGGCGCCGCAACCGCTGGCGGTTTGAACGATGGCTTCAGCGCCTTGTTCAATATATGGCCACCAAGCGTCAATATTGGCGCGCATACGAGCCCGCCCATCGTCCTGGGCGTTGAGGTGAAAATCAACCGCGCCACAGCAGCCTGCTTTAGCCACCGGCGTTACGCTAATGCCGAGCCGATCTAGGATCCGCGCGGTAGCCGCATTGGTATTGGGTGACAGCCCCGGCTGCACGCAGCCTTCCAGAATCAGCACTTGCCGGGTATGACGGTTTGCGTCGGGGCGTGCACCTGCATCTATGGGCGCTGCGGGCATTTTACTGCGTAGCTTGCTAGGCACCAGCGGCTTAAAGGTTTGGCCCAGCTTTAGCAGTGCCTGAAAGCGTTTAGGCTCGACCATCATTTTCCGCAGTGCATAGCGCTGGGCCCGCTCGCCAGCAGGACGGGGAACCCGGCGCTCAATTTCGGCACGGCCAATATTGAGTAGCTTGTGGTACTCCACGCCGGAAGGGCAGGTAGTTTCACAGTTAAGGCAGGTCAGGCAGCGGTCAAGGTGCAGGCGAGTCTCTTCGGTGACTTGGTCGTCATCGTCGCGGCTCTCAAGCAGCTCCTTCATCAGATAAATACGCCCGCGGGGGCCGTCGCGCTCATCGCCCAACAGCTGGTAGGTGGGGCAGGTGGCGTTACAGAAACCGCAGTGAACGCAGGTGCGCAAAATGCTATCTGCTTCCTGAATGTGCGGCTTCTGACGGTCGGCATCGGTAAATTGCGTCTGCATGTCAGCTCTCCTGATTAAAACGCCGCATAAAGACGACTGGGATTGAATATGCCATGGGCATCCAGCTCCGCCTTTAAATTACGATGATATTTTTCCACTACCTTATTGAGCGGCGTGAAAGGGTCGGCGGCGCCTCCCTGGGCGTGCGGCGTGTAGCAGGTGGCATGGCCGCCTGCTGCCGCGCAGGCGGCGCGCAGGGTGCTGGCATCCAGCGATGTTTTTACCCAGCGCTGACAGCCCGCCCAATCGTAAAAGATATCCGCTTCGGGAATATCCAGTGCTAGCGGCGACGTATGCGGAGGCAGCGATAACCGCCACAGCGCTTGGTCGTCGCTGAGTTGGAAGAAATCGTGGGTATGGTCGCGTAGCGAGGTCCAGAAGCTGGCATCGAGCGGCTCGCCGTTTAGCTGCGCTTGCGTCGCGCTGACAGAGCTGTTGCCACCCTCTAAGCGCAGAAAAAGCTCACCGTTATGCCAGGCTGCCGCCGTGATCGGCAGCGGCTTGCGACCCAGCTCGGCAAGCTTTTTAAGCGCGTCTTCAAGATTAATGGGCAGGCGTAAGCTGTGCGTAGCGTTGGGAATGGGCAGCACTTTAAACGAGATATCGGTCAGCACGCCAAGTGTTCCTTGAGCACCAGCCATCAAGCGCGAAAGATCGTAACCGGCGACATTCTTCATTACCTCGCCGCCAAAGCGCAGCAGCTTGCCCTCTTGAGTGATGACCCGAGTGCCAAGCACGAAGTCCCGCGCTGCGCCTGCCCAGGGGCGGCGCGGGCCGGAAAGGCCGGTCGCGACCGCGCCACCAATGGTCGAGGCTTCGCCAAACATGGGCGGCTCAAACCCCAGCATCTGGTGTTTCTCTGCCAACGCTGCTTGAAGGGCGCTTAGCCGCGTGCCAGCGCGCACGGTGACCACCAGCTCCACCGGATCGTAGCTGACAATGCCACTATGTTCGGCCATCTGCAGCGCTTGGCCATCCACCGGTCGGCCATAAAAGGCGCGGGTATCGCCGCCTACAATGCGAAGCGGAGTGCGTGTCTCATATGCGCTGCGCACCTGATCACAAAGGGTGTCAGCGATATCGCGGTCGGCGGCATGCATCGCTAATTCGGTCATGGTCTATTCCAATATTTATTTTGCCTAGTGGTTATCTTGACTAGGTCACTATTAAAAACGGGGCAGATCCGGGTGCGGCAGTTCGTTATTGTGAACATGCATGGCGCCAAACTCTGCGCAGCGCGCCAGGGTCGGAATGTTCTTACCAGGATTGAGCAGGCGCTTGGGATCGAATGCCGCTTTCAGGGCATGGAAAACGCTGATCTCATCCGGCTGGAACTGGCTGCACATCTGATTGATTTTTTCCCGCCCGACGCCGTGTTCGCCGGTGATCGAGCCGCCTGCGGCTACGCAGAGTTCAAGAATCTTGCCGCCCACCTCTTCGGCAAGCGCCAACTGACCCTCTTTATTGGCATCAAACAGGATCAGCGGGTGCATATTGCCATCACCTGCGTGGAACACGTTGGCGACCGCGAGGCCGCTCTCTTCGGAAAGCGCGGCAATGCCTTTGAGTACCCGGGGGAGTTCGCGGCGGGGGATAGTGCCATCCATACAGTAGTAGTCCGGCGACATGCGACCCACCGCGGGGAAGGCATTTTTTCGCCCGGCCCAGAACTTGGCGCGCTCGGCTTCATCCCGGGCCTGCTGAATATTGGTGGCACCGGCGGCTTCCAATACACGGCGCACGGTGTCGCAATCGTCGTCCACGTCGGCTTCAACGCCATCCAGCTCGCAGAGCAGAATCGCTTCGGCGTCGAGGGGGTAGCCCGCTTTGACAAAGTCCTCGGCGGCTTTGATGGCCAGTTTATCCATCATCTCCAGGCCACCGGGAATGATCCCCGCAGCAATGATATCGCCCACAGCGCGGCCGGCTTTTTCGACATCGTCGAAGCTGGCCATCAGTACTTTGGCGGTCTCCGGCTTGGGCAGCAGCTTGACGGTAATTTCGGTGACCACGCCGAGCATGCCTTCGGAGCCATTTATCAGAGCTAACAGATCAAAACCGGGCGCATCGAGGGACTCGGCACCCAGTGTCATGTGCTCGCCTTCGATGGTGAGCACGTCCACACGCATGACGTTATGCACCGTCAGGCCATATTTTAAACAGTGCACGCCACCGGCATTTTCAGCCACATTACCGCCGATGGAGCAGGCAATTTGTGAGGAGGGATCGGGGGCATAATAGAGCCCGAAAGGTGCGGCGGCCTCGGAAATCGCCAGATTGCGAACGCCGGGCTGAACGCGGGCCATCCGTGCATCGGGGTCAACGCTCAGAATCTTGTTAAACCGTGACATGACCAGCAGCACGCCCTGCTCCAGCGGCAGGGCGCCCCCTGAGAGTCCGGTGCCCGCACCGCGGGTAACCACGGGTACGCCCAGGGTATGGCAGCGCTTGAGTAACCCTTCAACCTGTTGAAGGGTTTCCGGCAACGCCACCAACATCGGCAGTACGCGATAGGCCGCCAGCCCATCGCATTCGAAAGGGCGTAAGTCTTCTTCACGGTGCAGCAGCGTCATATCGGGAACCGCTTGCTGCAGGTCGCTCAAGACCTCGCTTTTATCTCGCTGGACCAATTCGCCGTCCAGGCGCTCATCAAAGAGGATATTCATCATGACATCCCATGTTTATTATCGTTAAAGGCGAACGCTGAAAAGTTGTCCATGGGCCGCCCACCTAACATGGCCTCAATTTGGGCTTTTTTTATCGGTCTGTCTAGGCTGTGGTGCATTGGTCTGACCAGTAATTGGTCGACAGGGGTGCCTTGTTTGTTTAGTACTGGGTCGAGTCCTGGCAAGCTGGTCATATCGCCCATTAGGAGAGTCACCATGGCAGCAGAGAATCAAGCCTTGTCCCCCGGGCAGCGTAGGCCGGATCAGGTGGCTACTCGGCTTGAACGTCTTATTCTGGATGGCGTTTTTCGCCCCGGCCAGTTGCTCCCTTCGGAACGGCGGCTGTGTGATCGGCTTGGCGTCTCCCGCGCGTCGTTACGCGAGGGATTAAGAATTCTGCGCAGCAAGGGGATTATCGACACCCGCCAGGGCCATGGATCGACGGTGGCGACGCTGCTACCCGTCAATCAGCAAAGCCCCCTTATGCACTTGTTTAAAGACCATCCGCGCACGCTGTTCGATCTGCTAGAAGTGCGCGCCCTGTTAGAAGGGGAATCGGCACGTTTGGCGGCAAGCCGGGGCACCTCCGCTGACCGCGTGCTGATCACCCGCCGTTATCACGAAATGGCCGACTATGCGGAAACCGCCGAGCCGATCGATGTCGAGCGGCTGGCTAGATTTGATCACGCCTTTCATTTGGCGGTTTCCCAAGCATCGCATAATCCAGTGTTGGTACACACGCTGCAGAGCCTGACCGATTTATTGCTGAGTTCGGTATTCGCTTCGGTCAAACACCTTTATCATTTGCCTGTGCCGCGGGCGATGATCAATCAGCAGCATGCTCAACTGCACGATGCCGTTGTCAGCGGCGATGCAGAGCAAGCAAAACAGGTGGCGCTAGAGCATCTCTCCAGCATTAGCCAACTGCTGCGTGATCTGGAGGTGGAGCACGATCGGCTGGAGCGATCCTCCATGCGCCTTGAAGAGTGGCAATAGCTAAGTTAACTGTTAGCCGCACTTTTATCGTCTTCGGTGTCAATCACGCCTGCTAAGGTAGCCACTTCAATCTTATTGCACAGATGGTCACGGAGAATTTGGCCGAGCAATTGGCTGTCACGCTTTTCAAGTGCAGCCATCATATTTTCATGATCTTTTACCGCCTGGCTCCAGTAGCGTTCGGTCATCTTCTTGGAGTAACGCACGCGCTTAATGCGCTGACTTAGATTGCTATACATCTCTTGCAGCACATCGTTATTGGACGCCGCCAGAATGCTTTCGTGAATCTGCCGATTGACCTGGAAATAGGGCATTAGATCCCGGTTACGGTAGTGTTCCAGCATCGTGTCGTGTAGCTGACGAATGGCGGCAATTTCAGCGTCACTGATGTACTGGCAGGCAAGCTCCCCCGACAGTCCCTCTAGTGCGGCCATCAGGTCATAGGTGTCTTTAACGTTTTTTAAGGTTAACCGCACCACCCGCGCGCCGCGATTGGGTAGCAGTTCAATCAGTCCTTCAGTGGCGAGTACTTTCAATGCTTCCCGCAGCGGCGTACGCGATACACCGAAGCGATCGCACAGCTGCTTTTCCGAAATACGTTCACCGGGTAGCAGCTCTCCGTGCTCAATCAGGTCGCCAATTCTATCGGCCACTTCGCGATATAAATTGCGTTGCAAGATCTTTGTCATTCGTAAGTTCCTTGTCAGCGGCTCGCTTGTTTGCTTGCCAAGCTACCCAGACCACCTAGTTCAATGTGAGCACGATGCCATCTTTGCATAGTGGCTTTTGTTGATATGATCTGCAAAAGTAATTATGAATTCAATATTCCTTTGGTGGCGCTTTTGTCCACCATCGCTATCTACGACGTCGATGTGCTTACCAAAACCGCGTACTTACCAAGACAACGTGCTGACAACAACTGAGTGACAACAAAAAAGGTAACTCTTATGGCCGGACAAGTATTTCACTGCAGCGTACAGCTCACCCGAGAAGAGGGCAGAAAGATCATTGATGGTGCCATGGCGCAGGCGCGCGAAGCAAAATTGCCGCCGTTAACAATCATCGTGCTAGACGGCGGTGGCCATGTGATCGCCGCAGAGCGGGAAGATGGCTGTGCGCCATTGCGGTTTCCGGTTGCGCAGGGAAAAGCTTATGCCTCGTTGGGCATCGGTGTTGCCAGTGGGGTAAGTGGCGCCCGTAATGCCGAGCGCACCGCTTTTGTTGCCAGTGTGGCGGCGGCTTCCCAGGGGCATTTTGTAGCGGTGGCCGGCGGCGTCCCCATTCTAGATCAGCAAAATTGTGTGATTGGTGCGGTGGGGGTTAGCGGTGCTTCATCTGAGGAGGATCAGCAAGCGGCGATTGCCGGTATTGAGCGGGCCGGTCTGCGCTGGGGGCTTGAACCGGACTAAGTGTTAGCAGAAAGATGTTAAATGAAGCGGGCAGCGGTCGAATCGAGGCGCTGTCCGCTTTTTTTTACGATTACTTTTTATTAGCCCTTTTTAAATCAACTGGTTGCAGTGAGATTTTCGTGTCGAGACGAAAGTTTAATACCTAATTTTGAATTTTGAATTCAAATTGAGGTGGAGGATGTTTCATGAGTAGCGCTAGATCAACAATAAGTAGATCTACTCAAGCGACGCCTTTTGCAGGCGCTATCGGGTGCCAGAGCCACGATGGTGACATTGCTAACAACAACAAATGCTTTACCTGGAGTTCACAATGAAATTGCTCAAAACAGCACTCGTTACGGCCGTTGTGTCGTTTGGCTTGCAGGCCGCCGCCGCCAACGCCCAGACGGAAATTCGCCTTGGCCATGTCGGTGGCCCTGGATCACTGTTTGAAATTTCTGCGAATCGCTTTGCCGAACTTGCCAACGAACGTTTGGAAGGCGTGGCGGAAGTAAACGTTTTTGGCAATAGCCAACTGGGTGGTGACGAATCGATGATGCGTCGCCTGCGGTTAGGGTCTTTAGATCTCTCGTTGCCCTCGACAGTAATGAGCTCTGAATCCGCTGAGTTTGCACTGTTCGAGATGCCTTACTTGATCCAAGACCGCGAACATATGAAGCGCGTGCGTGAAGAGATCGTTCGTGGCCCGCTGTATGACGCTGCAGAAGCCCGTGGTTTTAAAATTATTGGCGTGTGGGAAAATGGCTTTCGCCAGATTACTAACAACGAGAGACCAATCGTAACGCCAGAAGATCTCGAAGGAATAAAGCTGCGCGTACCTGGCGGCACATGGCGTATCGATATGTTCCGTAGCTACGGCGCGGCACCTTCGCCAATGTCGCTGTCGGAAGTGTTTGTTGCCCTGCAAACAGGCGCAATGGATGGCCAGGAAAATCCCTTTATTCAAACCTACTCCTCGCGCTTCCACGAAGTTCAAGACTACCTCTCGATCTCTAACCACGTTTATACACCCGCTTATCTGACCGCCGGTGTAAGTTGGAACCGCCTGCCTGAAGAAGTGCAACAGGTACTCGAAGAAGTCGCTGTCGAGATGGAAGATTTTGTGCTGGAAGAGGGGCAGCGGCTAGACGATGAAACTCTGGTGAAAATGCGGGACGAAGGCATGAAAGTGAATGAAGTCGACTTCGATGCCTTTGTTGAGGCCTCTGAGACCATTTACAGCAAGTTTGCTGACGAAGTGGATGGTGGCCAGGAAATGATTGACGCCGTGACTGCTCTTCGCGAGTAAGCAAAGCGCCACTCTTTAGAGGTGCGTCGCTACTTGGCGGGGCGCCTCGCCTTTCGGAGGTCTCAATGAGTACTTTTACAAAGTTCAAGAACGCATATTTTTCGTTTCTTGAAGGCATCGTGGTCTTTTTGGTAATTGCGCTTGCCGTTGTCGTAACACTAGGTTTTGTAACCCGCTATCTAGGCTCTCCATTAAGCTGGTATGACGAACTAGCCGCCGCTTTACTGGCTTGGGTGACTTACTACGGCACAGCTTTAGCAGCCGCTAAAGGCGCGCACATTACCTGTCCAAGCGTGTTGAACATGTGTCCTCCCGCTATTCGGGTGCCGATCGCGCTGTTAGCTGAAGCTATCACTATCGGGTTCTTCGTTTTCTTGGGTCTCGCGAGCTACCAAGTCATGTTGATTCTCGAAGGCGTTGGCATGGTCAGCCTCCCAGGGGTGTCTATGCAACTGGTTCACTCGGCGATTCCCGTTGCTGCTGTGCTGTTCATTATTGCAGAACTGCTGCGGATCCCTGATGTGATTAAAAGTGCGCGCGGTAGAGGCTTTATTGACCATGAGCTTGAAGAAGCCGGCATCGACGCTGAAGAAGTCGCCACCGTCAGCACGCATCAGCGAGGATAAGTAAACACCATGGTCATACTGTACATATTCTTAGCACTAATAGTGCTTATTCTAATTAACGTGCCGGTGGCGGTTGCCTTAGCGCTGGTAGGAACGATTGCCACCTTTATGACATACGGCAACATGGCGATGCCTACGGTGGGCATGACTATGTTTGAGGGCGCGACCAATTTTCCGCTTATTGCCATACCGCTGTTTATTTTAGCGGGCGCCATTATGAACGCGTCGAGTATCTCTCGGCGTTTGATTGACCTAGCCATGGCAATGGTAGGGTTTATCAAAGGCGGTTTGGCGATGGTGACGATCGGCGCGTCGGTATTTTTTGCTGAAATCTCTGGGTCGGCAGTGGCGGGTGTATCGGCGATCGGCAGTATTCTGATCCCGGCTATGCGCAAGAAAGGCTACTCAAAAGAGTTTGCGGCCTCTATCTCATCCTCTGCGGCAAGCCTTGCGATCATTCTCCCACCCTCTATCCCGATGATTCTTTATGCGGTGATGTCGGGCGAATCAGTGGTGCAAATGTTTGTGGCGGGTATTTTGCCGGGCTTGTTGGGCGCGATGGGCTTAGCCGCGATGTGCTACTACTTGGCGCGCAAGAACAACTTCCCCTCTGAAGGACGGTTCCGGGTTTCACAGCTTTGGACAGCTTTTAAAGAAGCCATCTGGGCGCTATTGATTCCAGTTATTATCCTGGGCGGTATCTTTGGTGGTTTCGTTACGGCAACTGAAGGCGCTGCGTTGGCGGTATGTGTCGCGATCTTTATCAGTGCGGTGGTTTATCGCGAATTCACTATCAGAAATTTCATTGATTCTTGTAAGAGTGCTGGTGTGCAGACCGCTGTGGTCATGCTGCTGGTGGCCGCGTCTGCAGTGGTGGGGGGCTATCTTACTGAGACCCGAGTGCCTCAAGAAATCGCCATGCAAATCAGCGAGCTAACCAACAATAAATATCTTATTTTGGCACTGCTTAATGTTATTTTCTTGATTTTAGGTATTTTCCTGCACTCTGCAGCGGCCATCATCCTGGTGGTACCGATCGTCCTGCCGTTAGTACTTGAAGTGGGTATCGACCCGCTGCACTTTGGTTTGATCGTGACGCTGAACCTAGCCATTGGTCAGCAAACTCCGCCGGTGGCCAGCGTCCTCATCGCGTCTTGTTCAATCGCCAAGTCAGATGTATGGGCCACATCCAAAACCAATCTGTGGTTTATCGCCGTCCTGTTCGCCGTGCTAATGATCAATACCTACATCCCGGCGTTTGCGCTGGCGTTGGTTAACTTTATCTACGGCTAAGCAGCTATACGCGCTGGTTGCCGGGTGTTATGAGCCCGGCACCACGCCCAAACAGGAGACGAAAATGAGCAATCTTGACGAATCACAGGCTGCCCAGAGCGTCACATTTTCCGTTCGTAATGGCGTGGCCTGGATTGGTTTTAACCGGCCCCAGAGCCGCAATGCGATGACCTGGGAAATGTACGATGCCCTGGAAAAGCACTGCGATCAGTTGGCCGAGGATGACACTGTGTATGCCGTGGTGCTTCATGGCGTGGGCGGTGAAGCCTTTGTCGCGGGCACTGATATTAGCCAGTTTTCGGGTTTCACTCAGCCTGAAGACGCGATTGCCTACGAGCGACGCATTGACCGCGTAGTGGGCAAGCTGGAAACCTTTCCCAAGCCGACCCTGGCATTGATTGAAGGCGCCTGCGTGGGCGGCGGTGCGGCGCTAGCGCTGGTGTGTGATTTCCGCTACGCCACCCCGACGATGAAGTTTGGCGTGCCGATTGCCAAAACGCTGGGCAATACGCTCTCGATTAACAACGTCTCGCGCATGATCGACATGCTTGGCGTTGCACGCACCAAAGAAGCGCTAATGATGGCTCGGCTATTTGGCGCCGAAGAATCCCAGGCTGCAGGCCTAATAAATCAACTGTTTGACGCTGATGCAATTTACGCTGAAGTGACTGCGCTGGCGGAAGCCTTTGCCAAGCGGTCGCCGTTGACGCTACAGGCCAGCAAGGCGTTGATTGGACGTGCGCTAGAGCAGCGGAGACTCCCTGCCGATGCCAGCGACGACTGGGTCACCATTTGCTATATGAGCCGAGACTTTGCCGCCGCGGTGGATAAGTTCGTCAATAAAACGCCCTTTGAGTGGTCTGGTCATTAAAGGTCAAGGAGAGAGCGCATGCTTCCCCTACAAGATATAAAAGTACTTGATGTATCACAGATTATGGCCGGCCCCTACTGCACCATGGTGCTGGCGGACATGGGCGCCGAAGTCATTAAAGTCGAGAAGCTCAATGGCGGAGACGACAGCCGCCAAATGGGCCCCTACGTGAATGGCGAATCGACCTGCTTTTCACAGATTAACCGCAACAAAAAAAGTATCTCGCTGAATCTTAAAGACGAACGGGCGCGGCAAATATTCTATCGCTTGGCCGCTGATGCGGATGTCATCGTTGAGAACTACCGGCCTGGTGTGACCAAGTCGCTTGAGATCGATTACGACACTATCAAAGCAATCAACCCCGGCATCGTTTACTGCTCAATTTCCGGTTACGGGCAAACCGGCCCCTATAGTCATAAAGGCGGGTTTGACCTGGTCGCACAAGGCATGACCGGCCTGATGTCGATGACCGGGGAGGAGGGCAAGCGCCCGCTGAAAACCGGCATTGCGGTTTACGATATTGGCGGTGGTTTAACCGCGGTCTACTCGATTCTGGCGGCGTGTATCCACAAGATGAAAACCGGTGCTGGCCAGCATATCGACATCGCTATCACCGAGTGCGGTTTGCCCTGGTTTACCTGGGAAGCGGCGGCTTACTTCTCTGAAGGTACCGTGCCTGGGCCAACGGGCTGGCGCCACCGTGTTTCCGCGCCTTATCAGGCAGTCAAAGCCAGCGATGGCTATTTGATGCTCGGCTGCGCCAACCAGCGCACCTGGGAGCGCTTCTGCCAGGACGTACTGAAGCGCGAAGAACTCATGCAGGACCCCCGCTTTATTACCAATCAGGACCGTGGCCAGCACGTTGAAGAGCTGGAGGCGCTGCTCGAAGAGCTAATGGCGAATCAAAGCGTGGATGAGTGGCTAACCCTGTGTGACAGCGCAGGTGTACCTGCCGGACCAATCAACGACTTCGCCCAGGCCATGCAGGATGAGCACTATTTAGCGCGCGGCATGGTGCAAGAGATGGAGCACCCGGTAATGGGCAAAATGAAAACCATCGGTTTTCCGAGCAAATTCTCAGAAACACCGTCGCAAATTCGCAGCCCCGCGCCGCTCTTTGCCCAGCACACCGATGAAGTGCTCGATAGTTTAGGGTTCTCCGGCGCTGAGCTTGACGCTTTACGTGCTGAAGGATGTATCAAATAGCGCTTTTTTGATGTGAGTAATTGCATTCATTATCCATTTTGAATAACGCTAATTGGCAGAGCCAACGTTTAGCCTGACAACAACAAACAGGAACCTCATCATGTTAAAGCTTAATTTTCATCCATCCGGCCGTCACTTTTTGCAAATTCCTGGCCCCTCGCCGGTGCCAGACCGTATTTTACGGGCGATGAGCCTGCCCACAATCGATCACCGCGGGCCTGAGTTTGGTGCCCTGGGCCTTGAGCTGCTGAGCAAGATCCAAAAAATCTTCAAAACCGAGAACCCGGTGATTATCTACCCGGCGTCGGGCACTGGTGCCTGGGAAGCTGCCTTGGCCAATACCATGTCACCGGGCGACCGTGTGCTGATGTTTGAGACCGGCCACTTCGCCACGCTGTGGCACAAAATGGCCCTGCGTTTGGATATCCAACCTGAGTTTCTGGGCTTGCCGGGCTACGAAGGCTGGCGCCACGGTGTTCAGGCCGACATGATCGAGGCGCGCCTTAAAGAGGATACCAACCACGAGCTAAAGGCTGTGTGTGTGGTACATAACGAAACCTCTACTGGCGTGACGAGCGATATCGCCGCCGTGCGTAAAGCCATCGATGCAGCTGGCCATCCCGCACTGCTGATTGTCGATACTATTTCTGGTTTGGCCAGCGCCGACTACCGCCATGATGAGTGGGGCGTGGATGTAACGGTTTCCGGCTCGCAGAAAGGTTTGATGCTGCCGCCGGGCATCAGCTTTAACGCGCTTTCGCCTAAATCGATTGAAGTTAGCAAACAGGCGAAATTGCCGAAAAGCTTCTGGGCATGGGATGAAATTCTCGAAGCCAACAAGAACGGCTACTGGCCCTACACGCCCAGCACCAACCTGTTGTATGGCCTTAACGAAGCGTTGGATATGCTGCTGGATGAGGGCATGGACAATGTGCTGGCCCGCCATCAGCGCTGGGCCGCTGGGGTGCGCGCGGCGGTAGAGGCGTGGGGGCTTGAGATTCAGTGTTTAGATCCGTCGGTTTACTCGCCGGTGCTGACCGGTGTGGTGATGCCCGAAGGTGTCGATGCGGATGCGGTGCGCAAGATTATCTATGAGCGTTTTGACCTTTCATTAGGCATGGGGCTGGGTAAGGCCAAAGGCAAAATGTTCCGGATCGGGCATTTGGGCGACTGCAACGATTTAACGCTGATTGCCACGCTGGGTGGCTGTGAGGCGGGCATGAAGCTGTCCGGCGTTAACCTTAAAGGCAGTGGCGTAACGGCTGCTTTGGACTACTTTGCTGCCAACCCGCTTAACGCAGGCGAGCGCTAAACGACGGGAGAGCCATATGACGTCTCTGACGAACCAATACCCGTCCCGCGATGCCAAGATTAAACCGCTCGGCGAACTAGCCGAGCGGTTATCCCGAGAGATGGCCGGGGAGGTGCTGTTTGACCGGGCCACTCGGGGGCGCTATTCAACCGACGCTTCTATTTATCAGGTGACGCCGGTAGGCGTGGTCATCCCGCGCCATCAGGAAGATCTGAAAATTGCCCTGGATATTGCCCGTGATGCCAGGGTGCCCATCTTGGCCCGGGGCGCGGGCACTAGCCAGTGTGGTCAAACCGTCGGTGAAGCCCTGGTGATCGATACTACCCGCTGGCTCAATCAGGTGATTGAGTTTGACGCCGAGGCGCGCACCGTGGTGGTGGAGCCGGGCATCGTGCTCGACCACCTTAACGCCTGGCTCAAACCTCATGGGCTCTGGTATCCGGTGGATGTTTCCACCAGCGCCCAGTGCACCATCGGTGGGATGGCGGGCAATAACTCCTGCGGGTCACGCTCGATCTACTACGGCAATATGGTGCACAACGTGCTGGGCGTCGACGCGCTACTGGCTGACGGCAGCGCGGCGAGTTTTGGTTTCGTTGACCGCTTCGCGGAAGGCTCGCGGGAGCAGCGCCTCGCCCAGCAGGTGAGGGCGATTGCGGAGCGGGTAGGCCCGGAAATTCGCGATCACTTCCCTAAGGTGTTGCGCCGGGTCGGGGGTTACAACCTGGATCTATTCGATTGTCAGAATCCGATGCCCTACGACCCAGGCAACCGTGCCAACCTGGCCCATCTGCTGGTGGGTTCGGAAGGCACGCTCGGGGTGAGCCAGCGTATTAAGCTCCGGCTTTCACCGCTACCTGAGCAGAAGGTGCTGGGTGTGGTGAACTTCCCGACCTTTTACCAGGCGATGGATTTCACTCAGCATATCGTCAAGCTTGGCCCCACGGCGGTGGAGCTGGTTGATCGCACCATGATCGAGCTGTCGCTTGAGAATCCAGCGTTCCGCCCGGTCATCGAGAAGGCGCTGATCGGCAAGCCCGAGGCGATTTTGCTGGTGGAGTTTGCCGGTCACGACCACGCCAAACAGCTTGAAGCGCTGCGCGGGCTGAATGAGCTTATGGGCGATTTAGGTCTGCCGGGCAGCGTGGTGGATATGCCCGAAGCGGCCGAGCAGAAAGCGCTGTGGAACGTGCGCAAAGCCGGACTCAACATCATGATGAGCATGAAAGGTGACGGTAAGCCGGTCTCCTTTATTGAAGATTGCGCGGTGCCGCTCGAACACTTGGCCGAGTACACCAATAAGCTCACCGAGGTGTTCAACCGCTACGGCACTGAAGGTACCTGGTACGCCCACGCCGGTGTCGGCACGCTACACGTACGGCCAATTCTCGATATGCGCCGGGACGGCGCCGAGAAAATGCGTGAAATCGCCGAGCTGGCCTCCGCGTTGGTGCGTGAATACAAAGGCGCTTACTCCGGCGAACACGGCGACGGCATCTGCCGTGGCGAGTGGGTGGCGTGGCAGTTTGGCGAAACCGTCAATAACGCCTTCCGCGAAATAAAACAGCTGTTTGACCCGGAAAATCTGTTCAACCCCGGCAAAATCGTCGATACCCCCAAAATGGATGACGAGCGCTATTTTCGTTTTCCCAAGAGCTATACCACCATTCCACTGACGCCGGTCTTCGACTGGTCCGCCTGGAACGTGAAGCGCGATCCGCTCACCGGCGAACAGTCGCCCCCCGGGACCGGCGGCGACGACACCCATGGCTTGGCCATGGCGGTGGAGATGTGCAACAACAACGGCCACTGCCGTAAGTTTGATGCAGGCACTATGTGCCCTAGTTTCCGCGTGACAAAAGATGAGCAACACCTGACCCGTGGCCGTGCTAATACCTTGCGTTTGGTGCTCTCGGGTCAGTTGGGCGATGAAGGATTGGCCAGCGACGATGTGAAAGAAGCGCTGGATCTCTGCGTCTCCTGCAAAGGCTGCAAGCGTGACTGTCCTACCGGCGTCGATATGGCCAAGTTCAAGATAGAGGCGCGTACCGCCCGCGCCCGTGTCAAAGGCTTATCCCTGCGTGATCGTATAGTCGGTGAAATGCCGCGCTATGCGCCCTGGGCTAGCAAGTTTTCTGCCCTGGTGAATGGTGTTGAGCGGGTGCCGTTTCTGGCTAAGCAGATCAAACAGGCGTTAAAGCTGGCGCCCAAACGCTCGCTGCCGATGTTTAACGGTAATTTTCTCGCCAGTGCCGAGGCGTCTCGGCAGCCAGTCACCTCGGAACGGGAGGTACTGCTGTTTGTAGATACCTTCAATAACTATATGGAAGGTGATAACGCCAAAGCGGCCAAGCGGGTGCTGGAAGCGGCAGGCTACCGTGTGCATCTCAACGTAACCAAAGGGCAGCGGCCACTCTGCTGTGGGCGGACCTACCTCTCTTCGGGTCAGTTTGACAAAGCCAAGGCGGAAGCCAAACGTACGCTTGAACACTTGATGCCCTTTGTGGAGCGCGGCGTGGCGATTGTAGGCCTGGAACCCTCTTGCCTGCTCAGCATGCGCGATGAATTCCTGCAGTACGGCTTTGGCGAAGAGGCAAAAGCGTTGTCGTCATCGGCCTATCTGTTTGAGGAGTTTCTGGTCAAGGCACGGGCCGAAGATAAGCTTCCCCTCGAACTGAAACCGCTGAACTACGAGCGTGCGATGCTGCATGGCCACTGCCATCAAAAAGCTTTCGATGCGCTGCGCCCCGTCGAGCAGGTGCTGGGCTGGATTCCTGACCTCACCGTCGAGACTATCGAGTCCTCCTGTTGCGGTATGGCGGGTAGCTTTGGCTATGAAGCGGAGCACTACGACGCCTCGCTGAAAATGGCGGAGCTCTCGCTTTTACCTGCGATTCGAAAAGCGGATAGCAACGCCGTGTTGATTGCCGATGGCACGAGCTGTCGCCATCAGATTCACGATGGAAGTGGCCGCGAAGCGATTCACGTTGCTCGATTGCTGGAACAAGCGCTAGCCTGAAGGCGGAACACCAATAACAACCCAGGAGGTTAACGTGGCACTTTATCAATACGGCGAGCATCGCCCAGCGGTTCACGACGACGTTTACATTGCGGAAACGGCCGATGTGATCGGTCAGGTCACCTTAAAAGCGCGCTCAAGCGTTTGGTATCAAGCCGTGTTGCGCGGTGACACCGACCATCTTGAAGTAGGTGAAGAGAGCAATATCCAGGATGGCGCCGTGCTGCACGCAGACCCAGGCTTTCCGCTCAAGGTAGGTAAAGGCGTAACGGTAGGGCACCAGGCGATGCTGCATGGCTGCACCATCGGTGACGGCTGCCTGATCGGTATCCAGGCGGTCGTGCTCAATGGCGCGGTGATTGGTGAGAACAGCCTGGTGGGTGCCGGTGCCTTTATTAAGGAAGGCGCAGTGTTTCCGCCCAACTCGCTAATCGTCGGTTCGCCGGCCAAGGTAGTGCGGGAGCTTTCCGAAGAAGTCGTGGCGGGACTGAAGCAGAACGCTCAAAGCTATGTTGAACGCGGCAAGCTCCATAGCCAGCAGCTAAAGCGTATCGATTGACGTAAAACCCGCTGTCCTAAATAGCAAACCCCCAGGCCTTGGCCTGGGGGTTTGCGTTTCTAGCGTCGTTATTACAGCCCGTTCTACTTTATGGTCACATTAACGGATCTGTTACGCCAATCACGTAGAACGCAATGAGGGCGATGATACCGGTGAAGATGAGGTAGTAGAGCGTCGGTAGAATCGTCTTACGGATGGTGGCGCCTTCACGGCCGAGCAGGCCCACCGTCGCGGATGCCGCGACCACGTTGTGGATAGCGATCATATTGCCCGCCGCCGCGCCCACTGCCTGCAGCGCTACCATCATGGCCGTGGAAAGTCCCAGGGTTTCCGCAACGCTGAACTGGAATTCCGCCAGCATCAGGTTGGATACCGTGTTGGAGCCTGCAATGAAGGCGCCCATTGCCCCGACTGCTGGGGCAAAGAAGGGATAAATGCCGCCCACGCTATCGGCCACTGCCTGGGCCATCATCACCGGCATCGAGACAAGATCTGCGCCGTTAACGCCGGAGTTGATCAAGATACGCACCATCGGCACGGTAAAGATCAACACGAAGCCAGCACCAAATATCGTTTTGGTGGATTCAGACACCGCTGCGCTGATCTTTTGCGGGTTCATACGGTGAAGGAAGTAGGTAACGATAACCACGGCAACAATGATCCCACCCGGTAGGTAGAGCGGCTGAACGCCACCGCTTACGCCCGCTTCGCCAAGGATATTGCTCCAGCTGAGGTTGATCGACGTTAGTGCGCTACGCAGTGGTTCGATGGTGCGTGAGGCCACCAAAAACAGTGCCAACAGTACGTAGGGTACCCAGCCTTTGAAGGTGGACATTGGCGCTTTGCCTACAACGTCATCAAGCTTGATCTGTAGGTTACCGATCCACTCGTCAGGCCAAGAAGAGGACTCGGGGAAGTCCCAGGTATCTTTTGGCATCAGGAAGCCACGTTTGGCAGCGGGTACGACAATTGCCAAGCCCACCATAGCGCCGATCATTGAAGGGAACTCAGGGCCCAGCAGCACGCCTACCAGCATGTAAGGCACTACGAAGCAGATACCGGTAAAGATGGCGAAGGGGGTAATCGACAGCCCCTCTTTCCAGGAGCGGTTGGCACCGAAGAAGCGCACCATCACGGTAACCAGAATCAGCGGCATTAAAATGCCCACGATACCGTGAGTAATCGCCACTTCGCTGGTGACTAGCTGGAAGAAGACATCCCAGCTAGAGCCTACTGAGTCGAGTTCGGCGCTAATACCTGCGCGATCCAAGCCGCTACCGACACCGACCACAATAGGCGTACCCACTGCGCCAAACGAGACCGGCGTTGATTGAATCATCATACCCACAACCACCGCCGCAAGCGCCGGGAAGCCGAGAGCAACCATCAAGGGTGCGGCAACCGCGGCTGGCGTACCGAAGCCTGAAGCCCCTTCGATAAAGCAGCCGAACAGCCAAGCAACAATCAACGCCTGTACGCGGCGGTCGGGACTAATATCTGAAAAGCCATTACGGATAGCGGTAATGCCGCCGGAGTGCTTAAGGGTGTTAAGCAGCAAGATGGCGCCAAAGATAATCCACAAAAGACCCGCTGTTTGAATCAGGCCTTGAATGGTCGATGCCGCTACGCGGCTAAAGGACATATCCCACGCGGTTAAGCCAATAATGGCAGCGGTCAGGAAAACAATAGGCATCGCTATCTTGGCTGGTATTTTAAAACCTATGAGCAAAATACCGGCCAGTAACAGCGGCAGAAAGGCCAGAAGTGCAAGAATCGTTTCGTTCATGGAAGGAACTGCCCCTTGTTATTGATTTGGTATGCTCCGCAATAACCGTCTGGCTGTTGTGGTGCCAGTCGGGTGTAGGTGAAAGATACGTTTAGCCTAACAATATGACTACATTGGAAAATTGGTCTTACCAGTTTGGCGTGTGTTTAAGATATCGATTTATACCGCACTTTTTTTCATAGTTTATTGTTTTATAATGTTTTTTTAGAAATAAAGCCGAAGCTATAGCAAGCGCTGCTATTAGACTAATAGACAGTGCCTAGCCGTACCTCTTGCACGGCTAGTTCCTTGAGCTCATTGTTTAACTACGCAGCGTTTATAAATGTGGTTTTCTAACCACTTTTTACCAACAGTTTTTCAGCACCCAATGTAACGAACTAAAAGGCGGTAGTAATGGCACTTAAGCTTTATGACCTGTGCGGCCGTGACGAACGGCTACGCTTCTCACCTTACTGCTGGCGCGTACGGATGGCGCTTGCCCATAAAGGCCTGGAATTCACCACCGTGGCATGGCGATTCCTTGATAAAAAAGCGCTGGAGTTTGCCGACTACGACAAAGTGCCGGTGCTGTGCGACGGCGAGCAGGTTGTCACCGACAGCTTCGAGATCATGCGCTATCTGGACAAAGCGTATCCCGAGTCACCCGTGTTGGGCGAAGGCGTCAGCTATCAGCGGGCTTTACTGTTCAAATACGTCGTTGAGCGCAGCGTGAATCCGGCGCTATTCCGTATTATCGCCATGGATCTGTTCGCAGCAATACATCCTGGTGACCAGGCCTATTTCCGCGAAACCCGTGAGGCTCGTTTTGGCTGCACGCTAGAAGAGTTTCATCAGCCTGAGCAGGGTAAACAGAAGCTTCAACAGGCGCTGGCGCCGGTACGTGACCTGCTGCGGGAGAGCGCCTTTTTAGACGGTGATGCACCCAGCGGCTGCGACTACTTATTGTTCGGCAGCATGATGTGGGCCCATGTCGTATCATCACAGGCGGTAGTAGAGCCGGGCGACCCGGTAGACGAGTGGTTCAAACGCATGCTTGGCGTACACGACGGGGCGGCCAGCACCGCTCTGACCGTGCGGGAGATATAACGCTCGCTGCGCGCTATATCTAACCATGGCGGTACATTCGTGTGCCGCCAGCTGCATTTCGAAAGCTTGATGGGCTCATAATGAGCCAATCAGTGTTTTCATAAAGGAGATGGCAATGATTGACCTGTACTACTGGACAACACCTAACGGCCACAAAATCTCCATCATGCTCGAAGAAGCCAAACTGGCGTATCGAGTGAAGCCGGTTAACATTGGCCGGGGCGAGCAGTTTGACCCTGAATTTCTCTCTATTGCCCCTAATAACCGTATCCCGGCCATTGTCGATCACTCCCCGCAGGATGGCGGTCAGCCGCTTTCGATGTTTGAGTCTGGCGCGATTCTGGAATACCTCGCCGATAAGAGCGGTCTTTTCTTGCCTGCTGCGGGCCGCGAACGTTATATCGTGCTGCAGTGGCTTCACTGGCAAATGGGCGGTTTAGGCCCGATGGCAGGCCAAAACCACCACTTTTGCCATTACGCCCCGCAGAAAATTGAGTATGCCATCGAGCGTTACGTGCGTGAAACCAATCGCCTTTACAGCGTGTTGGATCAGCGCCTGGCGAATCACACTTATGTGGGCGGCGATGACTACTCGATTGCCGACATGGCGATCTACCCCTGGATTGTTCCTTGGGAAAAACAGCGTCAAACCATTGAAGAGTTCCCCGACCTAGAGCGCTGGTTCGAGATGGTCAAAGCACGCCCAGCCGTGCGCCGAGCCTACGCATTGGTCGAAGATGTTAATCCTCAGGCGGGTGTAGAAATGGACGAACAGGCGCGTAAGCATTTGTTCGGTAACCGCTAGTAGCCAGGATGCCGCCAGCGTTTTGCACTGACCAGAAGTGAGCAGGCGCAGCATGAGTAAAAAACCATGTTGCGCTGCACAAAAAGCACTGCTAGCTTTAAGGACAGCAGAGGCAACAGCCTGGCTAACAACCGCCTAATGAGGCGTGTTTATGTGCTAGCTCACATCTGGAGATATGAAGATGACGAAAGCTACTGATAAGACAACGCAACAGTTTGAGTCCGCATTTGTTTCACCCATGCGTTCTTACACGCTAACAGCCCTTGATTACTACGATCAGCTTTTCAGTGCACAAATGGACGCTTTCCGTGCCTACTCTGATATGGCAATTTCACAAGCGCGCACTTGGCTTGATGTAAAAGATGCAGACAGCTTCAAAAAGGCCATGGAGAGCCAGCAGAAAACGGCTGGCGAGTTTATGGAGCGAGTGAAGGGCGACACTGAAAAAGTGACTTCCATCGGCCAAAGCTTTGCTCAAGACAGCCAAAAAATGGCAGAAGAAACCTCTAAAAAAGCGGTAGAGACTGCCAAACAGTGATCTAGCCTGTACCACCGCTTAAAGATGCCGTGCCCAAAGGGTTCGGCATTTTTGTTTTCGTTTGCCCGTCATCGCATGATTAACGGTTTTGATACTCCGCTTCGTCCTTCGCCAGCTTGGCGCGCCTATCAGGCTTGCCCGGCAGGATGGCATCCAACAATAAAGCGGCGAGTGCAGCAGGCACTAAACCTGACTTAAGCAGCAGCCCCATTTGCCCCGGCATGGTTTCTGAAATCGCCTCGACGGCAGGCAGACCTATCCCCAGGCTTAGCGATACGGCGATGATCAGCATATTGCGTTGATCCAGCTCGCACTCTTTGATGATTTTAAGACCCGCCGACGCGATCATGCCGAACATCACTACACCTGCTCCGCCAAGTACCGCAGGCGGCATGGCGGCGACCAGCCCGCCCAGCTTGGGAAATAGCCCCATGGCGATCAATAGCAGCCCGCCGATAGTCACCACGTGGCGACTGACTACGCCAGTGAGGGTAATCAGGCCAACGTTCTGCGCATAAGCGGTGTTGGGCAGGGTGTTGAAAACGGCGGCAAATGAAGTTGCTACCCCATCGGCCATAACGCCGCCAGAGAGCTCACGGTCTTTAGCGGGGCGGCCAGCGCCAGTGGTGGTAATCGCGGAGATATTGCCAATCGTTTCTAGCCCCACCACAAACATAATCAGCGTCATGCCGATGATCGCGGTACCAGAAAACGTCATGCCGTATTCCAGTGGTTTGGGTAGCGCGAACCAAGCGGCGTTGCTTAGCGAGGTAAAATCGACCTTGCCAAGAATGATGGCAACCGCATAGCCCGCCACTAAGCCAAACAGAATCGAAGACGCTTTTATAAAGCCATGCCCATACTGATGAATGGCAATCGTCACGCTGAGGACAAACAGCGCCAACAGCAAGTTACCAGGCGATGCGAAGTCATCCGCGCCAACGCCACCCGCGGCGTAATTGAGTCCCACCGGCATCAAGGTAATCCCGATCAAGAGCACCACGATGCCGGTCACCACCGGCGAGAACCAGTGGCGAATCTTCTTTAAAAAGGCGCCGAGAACAATTTGTAGCAGCCCAGCCACAAAGGAAGCACCGAGCACAGCGGGCAGGCCAAATGCTTTAGCCAACGGTAGTGCCACCGGCAAAAAACCAAAGCTGGTGCCCTGCACAATAGGCAGGCGGGCGCCTATTGGTCCAATACCGATGGTTTGTACCAGCGTGGATACCCCCGCCACAAACAGCGCCACCTGGATTAAAAAGATCTGCTCCGCCGGGTTGGCGCCAATCACGCCGGCAATAATAATTGGCGGCGTTACGTTACCAGCGAACATGGCCATGATGTGCTGTAGGCCGAGTGGAATCGCTTTTGAGAGCGGCGGCATCGCGTCGGGGTTTTGATTAATGGTACGCGAAGGCCGCGTCTGAGCGTCGGGCGGAGTGGACATAAAGAGCCTTTATTCGCAGTGGGTGGCATTATTATCATCTTGCATCCATTAACTAATAAAAGTGTATACAAGAAATAAATGCAATAGCCCCTTCGGCGAATAGGCGTCAACGCTTTGGTTTATTGCTCGGCCCGCGCCCTTAAACGAAAGCGCGCAATACGGATAATTTGCTCAATCGCCGTTTTTCTTTCGGTGGCTGGGTCGTTGTTCAGGCGCTCTTCAAAGGCAGCAAGAATGTCATGCCGATCCAGCCCTTTAACGGCAATCACGAAAGGAAAACCAAACTTCTCCTTGTACGCCGTGTTGAGATATTCAAAGCGCGCAAACTCTTCAGGGCTGCACTGGTCGAGCCCGGCGCCTGCCTGTTCGCTGGTTGAATCTTGAGTGAGCTCACCTGCCATGGCGGCTTTGCCTGCCAAGTCTGGGTGCGCCTGAATCACTTTAATTTGCTGTTCACTGCTTGCCTGCTGCAACATAAGACCCATCAGCGCGGCCAGTGCGTCGGGCGCATCGTGGGCGTCAGTCAGGCCATGCTGCCAAGCCGCTTCGGCTACCCAAGGAGAGTGCTCATAAACATCCCCATAGTGATGGGCAAGCATTTCCAGGCTGCACTGACTCGGTGCGGGGGAAAGCAGTAACGGGTGATTTGTAGGCATTGGCACTCTCCAAAACGAATAATATTAAAGCGACGATTGCTCAAATGTGCTGGAATAGAATTACTGTATACAATAAATAGCAGTAACGGTACTCTTTGACCAATAGGTCAAGACAACCAAACAACGTTATAAATAAGGAGTGGCCATGGGGCGTTTAACCACCCACGTACTGGATACCGCCAAAGGTCAGCCCGGTCAGGGCATTACCATTGAGGTGTTTCACCTTACCGGCAGTGATCGCCAGCATCTGAGCACCGTAATCACCAACAGTGACGGGCGTTGCGATGCACCTATTTTAGAAGGTGATGCGCTCACACCAGGGGAGTACGAGCTGGTGTTCCATGCCGGTGATTACCTGCGTGCCCAAGGCGTTGAAGCTAATGAGCCGCGATTTTTAGACGTAATCCCGCTGCGCTTTGGCGTCGCCGATGCCAGCCAGCACTACCATGTGCCGCTACTCCTCTCGCCCTATGGCTACTCAACTTACCGCGGTAGCTGATAGGGGAGTTCCGTTATGCAAGCATACCTAATCGATTTTGTTAATTTGCTGCTGCGCTGGCTGCATGTGATTGCGGCTATCGCCTGGATCGGTGAGTCTATCTATTTTGTGATGCTGGATAATAGCCTGCGCACACCAAAGGCTGAGGAAGACCGCGAGAAGGGCGTCTTTGGTGAAATGTGGTCGGTGCATGGCGGTGGTTTTTACCACAACCAGAAGTATGCCACCGCTCCCGCCAAGCTCCCCAATGATCTGCACTGGTCATTTTGGAAAGCCTATACCACCTGGCTTTCCGGCTTTGCGCTGTTTGTTATTCTCTATATGGTCCATCCGGGCTTCTATCTGGTAAATCCCAATAGCCCCTGGGAGTGGGCCGCCAACATGACCGGCTGGCAGGCCAACGTGCTGGCACTGGCATTCTTGCTCGGTGGTTGGGTGGTTTATAACGAGCTGTGTAAGCGCATTAGCCCCAATATGGATCGCGACGGCCTGCTCAGCATTGCGGTTGCCGTGATGATGGTGATCGTTGCCTACCTGAGCACGCAAATGTTTACCGGCCGTGCCGCCTTCTTACTCACGGGTGCGGTAATGGCGACGGCGATGTCGGCTAATGTTTTCTTCTGGATTATTCCCGGCCAGCGCCGCATGGTAAAAGCCATGAAGGCGGGCGATGCGCCCAATCCGCTGGATGGCAAACGCGGCAAACAGCGCTCGGTGCATAACACCTACTTCACGCTACCGGTCGTGTTGCTGATGGTGAGTAATCACTACTCATTTATCTACTCCCATGAGCTTGCCTGGGTGGTGATGGTGCTGTTTATCTTTGCCGGTGCCTTGATCCGTCAGTTCTTTGTATTGATGCATGCAGGCAAAACCCAGCCAGCGTATCCCGCCTTTGGGGTAGGGCTTATTCTGTTAGCCTTTTGGGTGGCGGCGCCGAGTGCGTCATCACCGGGCGGCGTGGACGGCACGGAAGGGCCAGACCAGGCGCAAATCACCGGGTTGATAGAACAGCACTGTGTACAATGCCATGCCAGTAATCCCGAGCATGAAGGCTTTTCAGCGCCTCCCGCCGGGTTTGCTTTCGATAGCTGGGATGAGATTCTGGGCCAAAAAACGCAGATTCAGCAGGTCGTGGCCAGCCGCTACATGCCGTTAGGCAATATGACCAACATGAGCGATGAAGAGCGCGATATCATTGCCGCTTGGGAGTAACGATCAGAGAGGCTAGCTATGAGTGATGCGCAGGCGCCGGAAAAACGGCGCGCTCCTGCTAAAGAAGTTAAAAATAGCAAAGAGGGCGATGAGCGCCACGATGCGATCTATCGCTCCGTAAGCGATGCCATTGTCGAGCAGCGCTTAAAGCCCGGCGCACGGCTGCGCGAAGATGCGCTGGCGGATGTATTCGGCATTAGCCGCACCGGCATTCGTAAAATCCTGCAGCGCCTGGCGCTGGAGCAGTTAGTCACGCTAATACCACGCCGTGGCGCCAGCGTCACCCGGCCCACCGCCGACGAAGCCAAAGACGTATTCGTTGCCCGCCAGTTGATCGAGTGCGGATTAATGCCCGATGTAGCCCGGCGCATGGGCGAAAAAGAAGCAGCGGAACTGCGCGAAATGGCCCGCCAAGAGCGCCAAGCCCTGCGCAGCGGCCAGCAGAGCGTCGCCATTCGGCTATCGGCTGACTTTCACGTGCGCCTTGCGCAGCTCTCAGGTAACGCCACCCTGGCAGAGTTTGTCGAACGCCTCTGCTCGCGCTCATCGCTGATACTCGCCGTCTACGGCCACCGCGGCCATTTAGGCTGCGAATCCCACGACCACGATGACCTGATCGGCTACCTGGAAACAGGTAATGGCGAGCGCGCCAAAGCCTTTATGAGCCGCCACCTGAAAGCTATTGAGGCGTCGCTCTCAATGGTGGAAGAGGAGGAGAACGTGCCGGATTTGCAGCAGATATTTGGGGGTTAAGGGCGCTAGTTTGTAGTGTTAGCGCTTTTAGCACGGCTTGAGGCTCTTTAGATACGCCGTTCAATAATACTAGGCTGTGAGGCCTTGAGTGGATCGCCGATCCGACGCCTTGGTGGAGGGTGTTGTGTGGGCTAGGGGGTAGAATTCATCGGCTACGCGATTATGCCCGGTGGAGCCAATAACCCGGCTTGCGGCTTTGATGCATTATCGCAACTACGTGACAGGTAGAAATGGAAGGCTTATAAACGATAGCGTACGGGAACTTTGTCAGCAAAAATCTGCGTGTTCGCTTACCGAATTTCGGCCACGTTTCTGGCAACGACTTTATCGATTCGAAGGCAGACTCAAGTTCGCTGACGAAATCATCCCCCAAACCAACGGCCTGTTGTTCGTACCATGAGTAAGCCTCTTGTAGCTCACCATAAATATCTGGATGAAAACTCAGCTCAGTCATTACGAAGGACGCTTAAGTTGGCCTTTAATTTCTTCCCATGACACCCCTTGAACTTTGCCCGTCTCAAGCTCATCAAGCCGCTGTTCAGCAAGAGAGAGCCAAGCAGCATCGACCCCTTCATCTTGCTGAGTTTCAAGGCTAGAAATCAGCCAATGGGCAAGTAAAGCTCGATCATTAGCTGAAAGCCCTTTTGTCTCTTGAATGACTTGTTCGAGTCTCATGATTGTGGAACCTCTTCGCATGAGCAGATTACTTTTCAATTCTAGCATGCCGGAGACGGGGGGAGAGAAACGGCATAATGCCTTGCTCACCGGAAAATTAGGAGCGTAGCGAGTAATTTTTCCGAGTGCATCTACTTGTTGGGCGGCAACGACACGGGGCTTGATGGAGATCTTGAAGCTGCGCCGAAAATAGAGCTCCCACTACTCCAAAAGCCTTTCCGGAGCATCCATATCCTCGTGAAGCACACGAACAACAAGCACTTCCGATTCATGCAGTTGATAAAAAACAGCGTGGTGCTCGACCTGTAATCTGCGATACCCAGAAAAAACATGGTCGTAGTTAGCGCCAAGTGATGGATAATCAATCAGCCGTTTCATGCCGGTCTCAAGCCGATCCAGGTAATTATCCGCCTGATCTACGCCCCATTCCTCACAGGGATACACCCAAATTCCAATGAGATCTGATTCCGCCTTTGGCGTCACATTCAACTCAAGCACTAATCAACCGCCTTGATCCGCTTACGGCCAGCCGTCTTAATAGCCGATATATCCAGGGGTTTCGGGTTCCCGCTTGACTCACCCTCAACGAGGGCTTGCCTCAGCATGGCAAGACGTTGTTTGGCCTGCTGATCCCTGCGGATGAGATCGCGGATGTATTCACTATCGTTGCCAAAGTGGCCGCTTTCAATCTGGGCTTTCACCCAGCCGTCTTGCTGTTCAGTCAGCGTGATGGTTTTCCGGTGCATGCTCATGGCTGATACTCCTAACATGGGAGAGGTATGACATTATCATACTCATCCCGCCCCCTGAATCAATGATGCTCTTACGCCCGCATTTGCGGTTGGTTTGGAGCGCAGCGGAAAACCAATCCGAGTTTGTTAGAGCTTTTTGCATGTAAACATACAATATCGTGGGGTTTCCCATTTGGCTCCATATTTTTCTTGAATATGTTCATCTGGATAAGTTTCATCAAAGCCGTCGATAGCGAAACCGGACTCAACCAGCTTATTAAAGTATTCTGACAATGGCCTGTGGTGATACGGAACTCCACTTATTGTATTTTGCGAATCTTTTGTGATGGTAAATGACACGTTTTTTGTCATTGATACCATGTAATTATATTCATCTCCAAAAAAATTCTTGTAGTCATTATAAAAGCAGGGATGTGGGATTGAGAAAATAAAGTACCCGTTCTTCTCGATGTGCTGACCGATCGATCTAAAAAAAGCAGAAAGATCATCAACAACGTGTGCAACAAGGTGAGAGAAAGCGACCTCGTAAATCGTATCTTGCTCTAACTCGAACGATGTGCAGTTTACCAATTTTACGTCGGTTGAAGACAAAACATCTTGGGCGACCAAGTACATACCTAAAGAAGGTTCTATTGCCGTGACCGAAAAACCCAATTTAGATAGTTCAATGGAAATGTGTCCAGTTCCAGCGCCGACTTCCAGAACTCGACTAGGCCTAAGTCCCTTAATGCGGCTTACTATAAGAGGCTTGAATACTTCATTGAATGTTAAGTCTATCCCTGACTCAATTTGCTCTCGACGTATTTGTGCTGAATTGCACCATCTATGCGGCATTAGACAGCTCCTTAGATTTTCTAATTATGTCCTTCGCCATTGCAATTATTTGAGGTCCAGAATTATTGTCGAAAATTGTTATCTCATGATCAGGGTGAACACCTCGTGCTATGGCAAGCTTTTCAGCACCGCTACGGTCGCCATTCACTAATGTAAATCTTGCTTCAGGAGAAACTTGTTCTTTCGTAATAATGAAAGATGCGCCTTTCAGCTTTTCTCTGAGCACCTCTGGAACTGCACTTGGCGTAATAATTTCAATGCGAGTACCGCTCTCAATTTTGGATTGAAGAATAGATATCAATTTATCGTCACCAACAAGCCACGAAACTCTGTTACTCACTACCGTCGCACTTGTTCCCATAGAGATAAATTTCTCCATAAACTTAAGTGTATCCTTTGGTTCTTTATCCGTTTGCGTGTCAGGCAGATACTTCATCCCCTTTTTTGCAAGCATAAGAATTACTACGACTACCTCTATTATTACGGAACCAATTAGCCACTCCAAATGAGGAAGCTCTTTGGCCTCTGAGGAAAACCATGCATAGCCAATTCCTGCGAGCGTCATAGCAGCAGTGAGACCAGTAATCCAAAGAAATAGATAAAGCGTGTGTTTTACAAGGTTTTGCATTTCTGTCCTTTAATGACGCTGACATTTGAAACTTCGTGAGCTCTAACGCTCGGCTTTGCGGCGAGCCGAAGCGAAGCGTAGGCGCGTCCGACAAAAGCCGCTTGTTAACCCTGAAACTGCGGGATCATTGACCACTCTTGAGAGCCTTTTTGGTGCAACACGCCACAGAACTGTATGCTCTTACCCTGTTTAGCTTTTACTTTGACAAGTATCGGCATTTTAGGCGTCAAGCCCCTGAACGCGGAAACAAGCTGACCGTTATAGGTAATTCCGTTATTTAGTTTAATGTTCTTGTTGAATCCCGCTTTTATTGGGTCTTCATGCGGAGTGCTGAATTCCAGATCACCTTCGTCATTCATTACAAGAACAACGAAGCTCGCAATGGGCTCAAGATAATGCTGAGCGACCAGATGTATGTCTAATTCCTGGTCACTGCCTCCTACTGTAAATCCAACATTCGAGTACGGTGCTTGATTCGATCTCTGATATCCATTCATTCCTTGAATTACGTTAACCATTTGCGCGACCGCAGCCTCAATTCCCACAGAGTAAAGGTCAATGTAAAGTGTCTGAGATAAGTGCCTATTCAAAATTAATCGCGTGATCAGTTCCGTAACCACCGAGTAAGCGGTGTACCTCTTCACGTAGACGTTCAAACGAGAGATAGGCACTCAAGGGCAGCCAGGTGTACTTCAT
>NZ_JACCDE010000031.1 GCF_013415125.1 Vreelandella glaciei
ATAAGCTAAACGATAGACCAAGAAAGCGGCTGGGATACCGAACCCCAGCCCAGGTGTTCTTAGGTGAATACTCAGGAGCGCTAGAAACCGCAGGTGCTGCACTTATTAGTTGAATTCAGGTCCCGCCAAGCAAGGGACCACCAAGGGGCGGAAACGCCCCTTTTTATATCGCGAGGGCAACATGATTAAAAAAGCGGCTTTACTATTAACGGCACCTTTTTTAATGGTGTTTTCTGATTTTGCTTTATCAGATAACTATAATTATTATCATATTGCCAATAGGGCAGGGTCTTTTGCATCAAGTCCTGCTGCCTCTTGTCGTAATTATGTTGAAAGTGATTCTGAATTACATAGTGAAACTTATTATTCTCCTGCTACTTGTTTGTACTATAGGCATGGTACTTACGGCTATATTACTAACACTATTCGTCATGAAAGTGCTTCTAGTTGTCCTGATAATGTTGTTCATGGTTGTGGTAATGCTAATTATATTGCTTATTTAGAAAATAATCCTCTTGCGTTACCCACTAAAACGAATGAAGAGTGTCAATCTGAAAATGGAGACTCTTACAATACTCAGGACGCTAGTGTATCTAATTATTTATCATCTGGTGGCTCTGTTAAAACGCATAGCGGTGCTTGTTCTGTTTCTATGGGTGGCGGTGTTTTAACGTGTGCTGGTTCTGGTGATTCTTTAGATTGTTCTGTGCCTATACAATCTGTTTCAACAGGTGATTATGGAATTTATGGCAATAATATTACGGGGGGGTTTAGCGTCATCGTCTGATGGCTCTTTGCCTGTTGACGATTTTGCCACTCCTAGTTATTTAGAGCCTCTTCCAGGTGCCTGCTCTGACCCGTCTAGTTGCGTCACTATCGGCGACACCTCTTATTTAGTCGATTGGGAAGCCGCTCCTGATTACTTCTCCTATGTTGATTCGAGCGGTAATGTTCAATCGGGCTCTGGTGGTGGCGATCCTACCGACCCCACCGACCCAGGCGGCGACAATGGCGGTGGCGATACGGGTGATGGTGACCCCGACGACGGTTCCACCGTGCCAGATTTCGAGTTTGACGAATCCGGCGTTATTGAAGCGATCGGCTCCGCTGGTCAATCTAATCAAAACGCCATCAACTCGCTCTCCAACGATGTAACCGGCGCGATCAGTAGCCAAACCAATACCCTTACCGACTCCCTCACAGATCAAACCACCGATCTTACCACCGCGACGACTAACCAAACGGACGCCCTCACCGATTCGTTAGACGACCAAACGACTGACGTTACTGATGCCATTGGCGATCAAACAGGCAGTCTCACCAGCAAACTCGGCGACCTTCAAACCGCCATCGTCGATGGCATGAAAAACATTACCGTCCGTGTCTCTGGCGGCGGTGGCGGTTCTTCCGGTGGCTCTGACGGTGAGGGTGATGGAGAAGGTGAAGGGGACGGCGAGGAAGAAGGCGGTTTGATTGATGCATTAGCCAATTTCTTTGGCGATAGCGCTAATGAAGCGGCTGATGGATTTTCAACAGGATTAGAAGAAGCCACCTCAGATGAAGAATTTAATGAATTTGACCAGCGAGCCTATGCAGAAGAACTCTACGACACTTACGAAACGGAACAACTGGGCATTCTCGAAGAACGTGTACGTGCCCTTTTAGATACCGTCGATGCCGCACTAGCACCGTACCGTAGCTTAATTACTCGCCTGATTCCGGATGTACCCACTTCAGCCTGTACCCCTATTGTGTTTGGCAGCGGTGAAAGGTCATTCACCATCGACTGTGAATACTTCAACCTTCTTAAAGCCATGCTCGCCTGGCTGCTATACGTTTTTACCGCTTACACCATCGTGAGCACCGTTTTCTCTTACCGCTCTAACGGTCAAGCCCAAGGACACTAACTATGGCGTTCCCTATCTTCACCACCGTTGCCCGCGTTATAGGTCTTGCTGGAAAAGCAGTAGGTAAAGCGATCGGCATTGTGTCACTAAAAAGATTTTGGCGGCTTAGTCGCATGGTCTTTTTTGTCGAACTCTTTGTTTACTTCCGACGCTTAATATTTCAAATAACGTGGCTATCCGTAAAAATTGCCATTTTTCTATATTTGTTTGAGCAGATTATTCAAGCCGTTGAACTGCTTTTTACTACCTTTGCCGCGCCTCTCCCAACGGAACTATCAAACGGTATCGCTCGGGTCTTACCTAACAACTTTACGGCCTGCATAACTGCCATTTTAAGCACCAAATTCTTCTTCTTTGTGCTCTCGGTAAAAGACCGAGTGCTTTCATCGGTGTGAGGTAAGGTATGGCCGTTTACGTCGTCACCGGCAAACTAGGCGCCGGTAAAACCCTCGTCGCCGTGGGCAAGATCAAGGACAAGCTCAATCGCGGCTGCAAGGTCGCCACTAACCTTGATTTAAAACTGGATAAGCTGATTGGCGAAAAAGCCAAACAGACCCGCTGCTACCGCATCCCTGATAAACCCGTCCTGGCTGACCTGGAGTCCATCGGCACCGGTACCGACGATTACGACGAACATAAAAACGGCCTATTAGTGCTCGACGAATGCGGCACCTGGTTCAACGCCCGCTCCTGGAACGACAAAAGCCGCCAAGACGTTATCAATTGGTTTCTCCATGCCCGAAAACTCGGCTGGGATATCATTTTCTTGATTCAAGACCTGTCGATCATGGACAAGCAAGCCCGCGTCGCCCTCGCGGAACACGTCGTTTACTGCCGTCGCCTGGACCGCATCTCGATCCCCATTATCGGCTCGCTCTGGTCCATGTTCGCCGGTGGCAAGATGCCCATGCCAAAAGTCCACCTAGGCATCGTCAAATACGGCGACTCCCCCACCTCCATCGTCGTCGAACGCTGGACCTACACCGGCCGCGCGCTCTACCCCGCGTACGACACCAAACAAGCCTTCTCTGACCACTACGCCCACGGCACTTACTCCGTGCTACCGCCCTGGCTCACCCACGGCAGGCTCAGGGTACCGCGTGACGCGAGGTTCTACATGAAAATGACCCGTATCTACTGGAAACGCTTTAACCGCCCGTTTCTCTCCCTGGCCTCGTTTGCGCTGGGCTGCTTTATCACCCTGTCGGTACTCGTCGCCGACCGCGTCAACGCACGATCACCAGACGACACCCCCGCTGCACCGCTAGCACTGCCCGACCTCAGCACCACCCGTATCGCCAGCTTTACCCAGTTTGGCGACCACACCACCTACCGTCTCATTGATAGCGACCGCCAGACCCTCACCACCGACGACCTCGCCCGCCAAGGCTTCGGCATCGTCCCCGTGAGCGCCTGTCTCGTCCGCGTAGAAAATGGAGTCACCCATGCTGAAATTCGCTGCTAAAACCGCCGTATCGTTCGCCCTGGCCACCTGCATCGCCACCGGCGCCCAAGCCAGCCCTATTCATATGCAAGACACCGACATTCGTGAGTTTGTGCGCTGGTACGTGGATCAAACCGCCACCCCGCTGGCCATTCACCCCACCGCGACCGGCACACTCACGGTTTACGCCCCCGATGTACCCGATCACCAGTTGGAAGAATTCTTTCAAGGCGTGTTGAGCTCCCACGGCTACACCATCCTCCCAGGCAACCCCCCGACCGTTGCCCCGGCCAGCCAATCAGCCACCCAATCACCCAGCCAACCAACACCAGGTGTTTTGTCTGCACCAGGCGCACACGATCCCGCCGCCGCGATCGCCAACGCCCCCAAGCTGACACCACCCCCAGCACCCCAGGCCACTCACCTGTTCTCCTTCGATAACGTGCGCGCAGATGACATTGCCCCATTGGTCACTAGCTTCCTGACCCAGAACGCCCAGGAAGGCAACACCTTGCCCCGTGTCCAGGTACTCCATGCCTCTAACGCCATCTTGGCCAAGGGCCCCGAAAAGCAGCTTGAACAGCTTCAACAGTTCATTCCCCAAGTAGACGTCGCTCACCCCCAATTACTCATTCAAGCGGTCATCTTTGAAACCACGGACGGCGATACCTTCGATCTCGGCGTCTCACTGGGTCGGGCCACGGGTAGCGGTGTCGCGGGTGGCTTCAACACCGCCAATCTAGGCACCTCGCTCGCCTCCTCCGGTGGCACCTTCGGGATCTTCGACGGGAACATACTCGCGTTTGCGATCAATGCCTTACAGCGCGACTCAAGCTCTAACGTGTTATCCACACCGCAAATTCTTACCCTCTCGGGCAAGCGTGGCACCATCTCCATCGGTCAGAATGTCCCGTTCGTCACGGGCCGCGTCACCGGCGAATCAGCGGACGTTAACAGCCCCTTTCAGACCATCGAACGCCGCGATGTGGGCATCCGTTTAAACGTCCTACCGGTGGTCACCGCTTCCGGCCTCGTGATCATGGATATCACTACATCGGCTGACTCTCTTACGGATTCTGTGCTAGCCTCAGATATCATTACGAATCAACGGCAGATCAACACCACCGTTCAGATACGTTCCGGCCAAACACTGCTTCTAGGTGGCCTCTCTTCCCAGAATGACCAACAACAGGTCATGGGAGTGCCAGGCTTACAAAGCGTCCCCCTCGCCGGTCGTCTATTCCAGAACGAATCCAACTCCCGCCAACGTACAAACCTCCATGTGCTGTTACAGGCCACGGTGCTCCCTCGCTATGACGCAAAACAGCCCGTTGCACGCCCAAACGCCGCGAATACCGTAGCAGGGCTGACAACCACAAGCTGGCGTCACGAGGTCGAGACCATCCCTGTAACACGTCTCGCAGAGTAAATAGCCCAAATGAGCTACTGGCTCACTACAGCACATTGAAGCATTTTCAAAAATAGAGGATTTCAGGCTATGGAACGTTGGGAACGGTACTCTATCGCGTCGCTCCAGCGCGGCGAACAAGACCAGTTTGGAAAGCTGCTTATCAGCTCGCTAGGACAGCGAGAAATGCACAATCTCCGCATATTGAACGCGGGCGTGGATACAGTACGCCAGCTCTACCAAGGCAAACCACAGCTTCCCCAATTCGATAAGATCATCAACGTCTACAACGAAGGCAAAGGGGCCACCATGCGCCTCTTTGATCAAGAGTGGTCGGTAGGTGCCGGCGCAGCCGGTTCAGGCTTCCGCTACCGCCTCCAAAACAATGAACTAGGTGCTATCGTCTTCTTCCAGGCACGGCACGTAAAGACCGAGAATACCGGTAGCCATCTGAAAATCGAGCTAAGCCCACACTTCATCCAAGAGCGCTCCCCTCAGCAGTGCCAAAAGTTCATGGATATGATCGCCGCCTCCATGCTGACTCAAGGAGAGCCCGTAGGCGCAGCCATCCACCTCGCCCTGGATGTACAAGGCTGGGAGCCGCCTAAAAACTTCATGGAACGCTTCGTGACCCGCTCCAAGAAGATCATGCGGATCGACGGCATCGACACCCTGGAATTTGACCACGGCAACATTGCCACCACCTATGGCCGCGGTGAAACCTACATGTTTGGCACGGCAGGCGCCCTGCAATGCTGTATCTACAACAAGACCCTGGAAGCCAAGCACCGCGACAAAATGCACTTCTGGGAAGGCCTCTGGCAAAACGCCGTCGATGACGACCTAAACGGCACCTACAACCCCGAAGAAACCGTCTGGCGTATCGAATTACGTTTTCACCAGTCCGTACTCCGAGAATACGCCCAAGGCATCCCCTGCAACATCGACACCGGTGAAGTGCTCGATCACAACCACGGCTTCAGCCGCTTCGTCGACGTGGTACCGCACCTCACCGGCCTCTGGCGTACCGCCATGCAATCCTATCGCCTGGACGCCCGCCGCAACCTGATCGACCCCGCATGGCAAGTCATGCAGGATGACGCCCGTTTCTACTGCCACGAACCCGGCTTCATGTACAAGCGAGCGCGGAAAGCGCCTGGGCTCGGCAACGAAAAGAACGTCACCCTGGCGTTTGGCAACCTGATTAGCATCTACGCCCGCCAGGGCATCCGCACCGACCAAGCGATTACCTATCTCAAGCGCTCCGGCATGTGGGAAGACCTAGAACAGTACTACCGGCGACGAAGCGTCAACACCAGCCAGTTCCGGCAGATCGTCGAACAGAAGCTGATAGAGCGACGATTAGTAGGCAAAGCCGCGTCATGAGCATTAAGAAAGTCAAAACCGGCTGGAAAGTGGACATCATGCCTGAAGGCCGATATGGAAAGCGTGTCCGTAAAATACTGCCTACCCAGGCAGCAGCGAAACGCTTTGAAGGCAAGGTATTAGCCAAGGCTGCCACTGGCGAAAGTTACGTCAGCCCAAAAAGGGATCGTCGCACCCTAAAAGACTTGATCAAGCTCTGGTATGACTACCATGGCCGCTCTCTCAAAGACGGTAAACGACGCAACTCACAGCTTAATAATTTAGCCGATATCATGGGCAATCCAACGGCCGCCACGATCACCCCCGTGGACGCTTCAGAACTGCGTCAGAAACGCCTGGAAGCGGGTATCACACCCAACACGGCCAACCATGACCATGCCCACTTAAGAGCGGTATTTAACCAGCTCATACGGCTTGGAGAATGGAATAAGCCTAACCCCTTCGCCAAAATGCAGCCGTTGCGCCTGGACGAAAAAGAGCTCGCCTACCTGACCGATGAAGAGTTACGTCAACTTTTTAACGTACTCGAACACGCCAACAACCCAGACGTTGAATTAATCACACGCCTTTGTCTCGCCACGGGAGCCCGCTGGAGCGAAGCCCAGACCCTAAGAGCGGAAATGCTAAGAAATAGCCGTGTCACCTTCACCGGCACTAAAAACGGCCGCAACCGCACCATACCGCTCAGTGAAGAGCTTTATAAGTCGCTCACCCAACACGGGGCAAGGATCGGTAGAGTCTTCCGCACCGACGCTTATAAAGCGTTCTCCGCGGCGATCATTGAAGCCGGCATAAGACTCCCCAGGGGGCAGAGAACCCACGTTCTCCGTCACACGTTTGCGAGTCACTTCATGATGAATGGTGGTGATGTGCTAACCCTGCAGAAAATTCTCGGACACAGAACCATTGCAATGACGATGCGTTATGCACACCTGTCACCCGACCATTTAGCCGATGCCATCAAATACGCGCCAAAGCTCTGTTGACACTTTGTTGACACTTTCGGAATAGCGCCCAATAAAAAAGGCCTAGCGATGAACGCTAAGCCCTTGATATCTTTGGTGCCGGTAGCCAGACTCGAACTGGCACACCCGTAAAGGCGGCGGATTTTGAATCCGCTGCGTCTACCAATTCCGCCATACCGGCAATGCGTGCGTAGTATACGTAAATTTCGAGGTAGGTCAATCACATTGACTGACTTTATGCAGCCAAAGCGCTATCCTATGCCGCCTGTTTGATCAACGTTAAGAGTTATACGCCATGCAGCGCGCGGATTTTCATTACGAGCTACCCGACGAATTAATTGCTCGCTACCCTTCTGAACAACGTAGCGACTGCCGGTTGCTGTGCGTGGATGGCCAGAGCGGCGCGTTGGAACATCGCCGCTTTCCTGATCTGCTTGAGCTTCTTGAGCCCGGCGACCTGTTGGTGTTTAACGACACCCGCGTGATTCCGGCGCGGCTGCACGGCCATAAGGCCAGCGGCGGCAAGGTGGAGATGCTGCTGGAGCGCCCGCTGGATGCCCACCGCGGCTTGGCGCATATTCGGTCAAGTAAATCGCCAAAGCCCGGCACGGAGCTGATTTTCGAGGGTGACGTTCACGCCATCGTAGAAGGCCGCCGTGATGCGCTGTTCGAACTGCGCTTTTTAGGCGATACGCCGATGATTGCACTGCTTGAAAAGCACGGCCATATGCCGCTGCCGCCGTATATCACCCGCGAAGACGAACTCAGTGACCGTGAGCGCTACCAGACCGTGTATGCCCGGCGTGATGGTGCAGTAGCAGCACCGACCGCCGGGCTGCATTTTGATCAGCCGCTGCTGGATGCCCTTGCCGACAAAGGCATTAACCGTGCCTTTGTCACGCTGCACGTGGGCGCGGGCACTTTTCAGCCGGTGCGGGTGGACAACATCCTTGAACACCATATGCACAGCGAGTGGATTGAGGTCACGGAAGCCACCTGTCAGCAAGTGCGCGATACCCTGGCAGCTGGCAAGCGGGTGGTGGCAGTAGGCACCACCAGCGTGCGCTGCCTGGAAAGCGCCTGCATGAAAAGTAGCGATGGGCAGATCGCGCCTTATAGTGGCGATACCGATATTTTCATTTATCCCGGTTACCAGTGGCGCTGCGTGGATGCTTTAATTACCAACTTCCATTTACCTGAATCGACCCTGCTGATGCTGGTCTCCTCCTTTGTGGGCTACGACACCATCATGCACGCCTATCAACGGGCAGTGGCCGAGCGCTATGCGTTCTTTAGCTACGGCGATGCCATGTTGTTAACCCGCTAGTTACTGACTGCCGATTGTTGACCCACTTGCCCTGCTCCAGTCGCGCCAAACGAATGAGATTAACGAGTTACCTTTATGCGAAACGAATGCTTTATGCGCTTTGAGCGCTTGGCCGACGATGGCCGCGCCCGCCGTGGCCGCCTTCACTTTCCCCGTGGCACGGTGGAAACGCCGGCCTTTATGCCGGTGGGCACCTACGGCACGGTGAAAGGCATGACGCCGGATTCTGTCAAAGAGATCGGTGCCGAAATCATCCTGGGCAACACCTTTCACCTGTGGCTACGCCCTGGCACCGAGGTGATTGAAGCCCACGGCGACCTGCACGACTTTGCCCAGTGGGACAAACCAATTCTGACCGACTCCGGCGGTTTTCAGGTATTTTCCCTGGGCGAGACACGCAAGATAACCGAGCAGGGCGTGCACTTCCGCTCGCCGGTGGATGGCAGCAAGGTCTTTATGGGCCCGGAAGAGTCTATGGCGGTGCAGCGCTCGCTGGGCTCCGATGTAGTGATGATCTTTGACGAGTGCACGCCCTACCCGGCTACCTTTGACGAAGCCGAGAAATCCATGGAGCTGTCGCTGCGCTGGGCCAAACGCTCGCGGGATGCCCACGGCGACTCCCCTTCCGCGCTGTTCGGTATTATTCAAGGCGGCATGCACCCTGAGCTGCGCGAACGCTCGCTCAAAGGGCTGCTGGAAATCGGCTTTGATGGTTTGGCGATTGGCGGCCTTTCAGTGGGCGAGCCTAAAGAAGAGATGATCAAGGTGCTCGACTACCTGCCCACCTGGATGCCCGATGAAAAGCCGCGCTATTTAATGGGGGTCGGCAAACCCGAAGACCTGGTGGAAGGCGTGCGGCGGGGTGTGGATATGTTCGATTGCGTGATGCCTACCCGCAATGCGCGTAACGGCCACCTGTTCACCTCGGAAGGCACGGTTAAGATTCGTAATGCCAAGCACCGTTTCGACACTCGCCCACTCGATGAAGAGTGCGATTGCCATACCTGCAAGCGTTTCTCCCGGGGCTACCTGCACCACTTGGACCGCTGTAATGAAATGCTCGGCTCAATGCTCAACACCATCCACAACTTACGTTACTACCAGCGTGTGATGGCTGATTTGCGCGCGGCAATTGAAGCGGGTACATTGACGACCTTTGTGGAAGGCTTCTATGCACGGCGCGGCCTGCCGGTGCCTCCCCTTGCTACTTAAAGCGAATTAATCGCCACGCGCCTTGGCGCGTGGTTTAAACTGTTCGACTATGTTTTTTGAACCAAGCTTTTAACTACCAAGCTTTTACAACTAAGCCTTTAAAAACCTAAGCTTTTTCTAACTCAGGAGCTCTCTACAATGCTGGATTTCTTCATCTCACCAGCCCATGCCCAATCAGCCGCCGGTGGCGGTGGTATTGCGCAAATCGTCATGCTGGTCGGTTTCGTGCTGATTTTCTACTTCCTGTTGTGGCGTCCGCAAGCCAAACGCGCTAAGCAGCACAAGCAACTGGTCAGCAACCTGGACAAAGGCGACGAGATCGTCATTGGCGGCGGTTTGGTAGGTCGTATCACTAAGGTGAGCGACGAGTTCCTGACCATCGAGATCTCTGAAGGCACCGAAGTTAACGTGCAGAAGAACGCCGTTGCCGCCGTACTGCCTAAAGGCACCATCAAGTCCATCTAAACCTTGTAATACCCCTGCCGAGCCAGTGCCAGCCACCCCGGCAGGGGTGACATGGTATAAATGATGGTGAACTTTGCTGTGCGCGGTGTGTCCGTGCACAGCATTCCGTTTGTAATTGAAGGCAGGGCTTGCATGCTCAACCGTTACCCCCTGTGGAAGTATCTACTGATACTGGTCGTCCTGGTGGTTGGCCTTATCTACTCGCTTCCCAATCTATTCCCCGAAGATCCCGCTATTCAAATCAGCAGCGCCCAAGGCGACTCGCTGGATGAGCAACAGATAGAGCGTGTTGAAGCCGCGCTTAGCGAAAACGATATCGAAGTAAAAGCGTTCGAAGAAGAGAATGGACAATGGCTCATTCGTTTGCGCCATGACGATGATCAACTTCCCGCACGCGACATTGCCGCCGATTTATTGGGCGATGAGGCAACGGTAGCACTGAACCTTGCTGAAGCAACGCCGGAGTGGCTACAGGCATTCTCTGCCTCCCCCATGACGTTAGGCCTTGATTTGCGCGGTGGCGTGCACTTCCTGCTGGAAGTGGATATGGACGCCGCGTTAACCCAGCGCCTTGAAGTCAACGGCAGTGCCATGCGTGAGCTGCTGCGTGGTGAGCGTATCCGCTACCGCAACACTGAAGTCGAAGAGCGTTCGCTTTCGATCGATTTCGCCAGCAGCGAAGACCGCGACACAGCCCGCAGCCTGATCAGCCGCGACTTCCCTGAGTTTGAATACAGCAGCGAAGGCGATGGCCGCGCTTCAACGCTGGTCATGACGCTTAGCGATCAGTCGGTCAGCGAAATTCAGGATTACGCGATCAACCAGAACTTGACCACCCTACGCAACCGGGTCAATGAACTGGGCGTGGCAGAGCCAATGGTGCAGCGCCAGGGGCCTAACCAAATCGTGGTCGAGCTTCCCGGCATTCAAGACACCGTGGCCGCCAAACGCATTGTAGGCGCAACGGCCAATCTGGAATTCCGCCTGGAAGCCCGCCCTGACACCCCGGAAAACGAAACAGAAACCCTAACGTTTCGTAACGAGCCTGCGCGCACCGCTGAGCTAATGCGCGATGTGATCATTACCGGTGACAGCGTTTCCAGTGCCAGCAACAGTTTCGATGAAAACGGTCGCCCGCAAGTCAATATTGATCTGGACGGCACCGGCGGCACGCTGATGAACCGTGCCACGCGCACCAACATTGGTCGCAACATGGCGGTGCTGTTCATTGAGCACAAGAGCGAAGATACCGTGGTGACCGACCCGGAAACGGGTGAAGAAACCATTGAGCGCGAGCCCTATGTTGAGCGCGGCCTAATCAGTCTGGCAACGATTCAAAGCGCCCTGGGTAACAGCTTCCGGATCACCGGCCTGGACTCGCCGACAGAAGCCGCTGAACTGGCGCTACTGCTGCGTTCGGGCTCCCTTGCAGCTCCCATCTACTTCGTGCAAGAGCGCACGATTGGGCCAAGCTTGGGCGCTGAAAACATTGAGCGCGGTTTGCTCTCGGTGCAGATCGGTCTGCTGCTGGTCGTGCTGTTCATGCTGGTGCGTTACAAGGTGTTTGGTGTGTTTGCCAACATCGCCCTGGCGCTGAACTTAACGCTGCTGGTCGCGGTGATGTCAATGCTGGGCGCCACGCTGACGCTGCCGGGTATTGCCGGTATCGTGTTGACGCTGGGCATGGCGGTCGATGCCAACGTGCTGATCTTTGAGCGAATACGCGAAGAGCTGCGCAACGGCATGTCGGTGCAACAGGCGATTCAAGCCGGTTATGAGCGCGCCTTTACCTCCATCGTCGACGCCAATATCACCACGCTGCTGGTGGCCGTTATCCTGTTCTCGATTGGCTCCGGCCCGGTGAAAGGGTTTGCCGTCACGCTCTCTATCGGCATTTTGACTTCGCTGTTCACCGCTCTGATGGTGACTCGCGCCATGGTCAACTTGTTCTATGGCAGCAAACCCGTCAAAAAGCTGTGGATCTAATCCACGTGCTTAGCCCAGAACTTAAGAGGTGGTAATGAAACCCCTATCACACCTGCAAATCGACTTTATGGGACGACGCAATATCGCGTTTGTCGTCTCTGCTTTGCTTTTGGTCGTGTCGATTGGCGCTATTCTGTTCCAGCAGCTCAACCTGGGGCTGGATTTCACCGGCGGTACGCTGGTTGAGGTGCGTTATGGCGCTGCGCCCTCACTTGATGCTATTCGTGTGCTGCTTGAAGAGAGCGGCTTCCAAGATGTCTCCGTGCAGACCTTTGGGGCATCAACCGAAGTATTGATCCGCCTTCAGCAGGCGTTTGATGCCGATGTGGGCGCTGAGGTCGTTAACCTTCTGCGCTCCAGTGGCGATAGCGTTGACCTTGTTCGCTCCGAGTTCGTTGGCTCCCAAGTCGGTGACCAGCTGCGCGATCAAAGCGGCCTGGGCCTGTTGGTAGCCCTTGGCGTGGTAATGCTCTACGTGGCCTTCCGCTTTCAGTACAAGTTTGCGATTGGCGCACTGCTGGCACTGCTACACGACGTAATTATCGTCGTGGGCATTTTTGCGCTATTTCAGCTCGATTTCGATCTCACCGTGCTCGCAGCGATCCTGGCGGTTATCGGCTACTCGCTGAACGATACCATCGTGGTTTACGACCGTGTGCGCGAAGCCATCCGCACCTCGCGCATCGACGATATGCCGCAGATCTTCAACGAAGCGATTAACGCCACGCTCTCGCGCACCCTGGCAACCTCGGGCACCACCATTCTGGTGCTGCTTGCGCTACTGCTGCTGGGCGGGGATATGATTGAGAACTTTGCCATTGCGCTGCTGGTTGGCATCGTCGTGGGTACGTTCTCTTCTATCTATATTGCCGCGGCGCTGCTGCTACCGCTGAAGCTGTCGCGGGAAGATTTGATTCCCACCAAGAAAGAGCTTGATGAAGAAGAGGAGGAGTTGCCTTAACGGCGCCTCCATTTAGATGGCTTCTTTAGCCGACAAAAAAGCCCCTGCTGGGTTACCAGCAGGGGCTTTTTTTATCTTTACAGCTTTTATCTTTAAAAGCTTAGCATTGCTGCTTAAAAGTGCGGCGTTAGCTGCTTGATCAGTGCTTTATAAAGACGCGGCCCAGCAGCCATTAATTGCCCTTCCACTTTCACCGTGGGCTGGCCGTCGGGCGTGCCCATCAAGGCGCCCGACTCTTTCAGAAACAGCGTGCCTACTAGCATGTCCTGCTCTTCCAAGCCGAGCACGAAAGCACTGTCCACTCGCCCAGTGGCTAACTCACACAAATCCAGCAGTCCACAGCCTGTTGCCAGCAGGTTTTCTACCTGGGGGGCAAGCTGCTGTGAAACGGTTAGATAGGCAGGCAAATTACGGGGGCGCAGCCAAACTTCCGGCAGGCTCATGGCCATTCGCGTACCGCTGATGGCGGTAGGCTTGCTAACGCGCATGCGCTTGTCATTGTGCTGGGCACCGCGACCGCGGCTGGCGATATATTCGTCGTCGGCGAACGGGCAGATAATCACTGCGTGCTCGGGACGACCTTTGATAAGACACACCACTGAGAGTGCAAAGCCCTTACCGGCAACGGCTAAATTGGAGTAGCCGTGCATCGGTTCAATTTTCCAGACGGTATCCGCGCCTTCGCCTTCACCCGCGCGATGTGGCGTAAAGCGGCCGGTCACACCGTGCTGGGGGTAACCGCGCTCCAACTGCTGAACAATCGTCGCTTCGGCCTTGCGCGCTGTCTCATCGAGCAGGCGGTCAAGGTTAAATTCATCGTGAGCGTTTTCAATACGTTCGCGTACGCGCAGAAAGTGTTCAACAGCGCCACGCGCAGCGCGCAGCGTAAATTGGACCATCGGATTCATGGTTGGGCCTTGTGACAGTGATGTTAAAGAACGTGATGCTAATAATAGAGCATAAGTAGGCGCAGGTGCCGCCTTTGGCGCGCAATTCTAGCAGACCACTCTCGGGCATGCCATCGACTCATGCTAGACTGCGCGTTTTACGCATTAATGATCCCTTGTTTTTATTAACAGGGCCTTATTAGCAGGATCTTATTAACCGGATCTTATTAACAAAGACTATTTACCGAGCCCTATCATGCTTGAGCGCATTCGCATTGTTCTTATCGGCACTAGCCACCCTGGCAATATCGGCGGCGTGGCACGCGCCATGCATAATATGGGCTTGGCAGATTTAGCCCTTGTTGCCCCCCGCTGCGAGGTCATTACCCAGGACAGTATTTCCCGCGCCTCCGGCGCTGACCACCTGCTTCATCAAGCCAGTGTGCACGCTACTCTTGAAGAAGCAGTGGCTGATTGCACCCTGACCGTGGGCGCCAGTGCGCGCTCACGCACCCTGCCCTGGCCGATGCTCTCGCCCAGGGAATTAGCCGACCGGCTGCCCGCCGAGTGCCAAGCTGCTGAGTCACGCGTGGCACTAGTGTTTGGCCGTGAGGACAGCGGCCTGACCAATGCTGAGCTACAGCGCTGCCACGCCCACGTGCATATTCCGACTAATGCTGATTTCAGCTCGCTCAATTTGGCGGCGGCGGTGCAGGTGCTTGCCTATGAGTGTCGCATGGCTTGGCTAAGCCAGGCGGATGCGCCTTCAGCGGCGCCGAGTGATGACGCTGAGCTGGCTACCCACGCTGAACTTGAACGCTATTTCGAGCACTTGGAGCGCACGCTGATTGGCATTGATTTTCACGACCCCGACCAGCCGCGCCAACTGATGGCGAGACTCCGCCGGCTCTACCTGCGCGCCCGCCCAGAGCGGATGGAAATGAATATATTGCGTGGAATACTGTCGGCCACCGAGAAGGCTGCCAACACCAGGCAAACCAAGTGATAATTTATTAGGCTTGAAGATGCTGACTTGAAGACGCTACCTAACGCCCCCACGTTGAAGGTCTGTTTAGTTATCTTCATGCGATGCACTTTCAGTTGAGTGACTGCACATCTACCGCCCAAGGATCACCTCATGTTTCAACGTCTACGTGAAGACATCAACAGCGTATTTGACCGCGACCCAGCTGCACGTAACTTTCTTGAGGTGCTGACCAACTACCCCGGCCTGCACGCTCTACTGCTGCACCGCTGCGGTCACTGGCTGTGGAAAAAAAACCTCAAATGGTTAGCGCGGACGCTATCGACGTTTTCACGCTGGCTGACCGGTATCGAGATACACCCGGGCGCCACCATCGGACGGCGCTTTTTCATCGACCACGGCATGGGCGTGGTGATTGGCGAAACGGCCCAGGTCGGCGATAACGTCACGCTGTACCAGGGAGTCACGCTAGGCGGCACCAGTTGGAACAAGGGCAAGCGCCACCCAACGTTGGGCGATGGAGTGATTGTCGGCGCGGGCGCCAAGATATTGGGCCCCTTCACCGTGGGTGCCGGCGCCAAAATTGGCTCTAACGCGGTGGTCACGAAAGAAGTACCGCCGGGCGCCACAGTAGTCGGTATTCCCGGCAAAATTGTCAAACGCACCGACCCTGATGTGGAAGAGGCGCTGGATGTCGATCCCGCCCGTCGCGAAGCCATCTGCCAAAAATTTGGCTTTGATGCCTATGGTGTCAGCCAGGATATGCCCGACCCGGTAGCCCGCTCGATGCAGGCCATGCTGGATCATATGCACGCCGTGGATGAACGTATTGAGCGCATGTGTTCTACCCTGCGCAAGCTAGACGACAACTACCGTGACGGCCAGCTCCCGGCGCTACGCGAAGAAGATTTCGCCGGCATTCTCGATGAGCAAGACACCGGCTGTCCAGGCGTTGGCAAGCGCTCGGTGGCGAACTCCTCTGCGGAGCAAGCGAACGAGCAAGAAACGCTGCCGCCGCGTAATGGTTGACCAAAGCACTCAGGTTTTCCCATAATGGCAACACATTTGCCGTCAGTGCGCTGAGCGTTCAGCGTCGAGGGGCTTGCCATGCGCTTGACCACCAAAGGCCGTTACGCCGTTACCGCCATGCTCGATTTAGCCTTGCATGCCCACAACGGCCCGACCAGCCTAAGCGATATCTCCCAGCGCCAAGAGATATCGCTCTCCTATTTAGAGCAGCTTTTTGCTCGCCTGCGCCGTGCAGGCTTGGTCAACAGCGTACGCGGCCCAGGCGGCGGGTATCTGCTGTCACAACCTGCGGAAGAGATTAGCGTTTCCAAGGTCATTGATGCAGTGAATGAAAGCGTTGATGCCACCCGCTGCCAAGGGCTTTCCGATTGCCAACAGGGCGACACCTGCCTGACGCACCATTTGTGGTGCGAGCTTTCCGTTCAGATACGCCATTTCTTTGACGAGATGACGCTGGCACAACTGATGCTGCGCCCTGATGTCATACGTATTGCATCACGACAGAAACAGCGTGCCGAGGCGGGTATTCTTGCCTCCTCACCCTGACCCAACGCTCCCTGACCGACAAACTGCTGGAACATAACGATGACCACACCCACGCTGCCCATTTACCTGGATTACGCCGCCACCGCGCCGGCGGATGCCCGCGTGGTTGAGGTTATGCAGCGCTACCTAACGGTTGACCAGCTATTCGCCAACCCGGCTTCGCGCAGCCATATGTTAGGTTGGCAGGCAGAACAGGTGGTTGAGCAGGCACGCCGCCAAGTGGCCGACGCGATTGGCGCCGACCCACGAGAAATTGTTTGGACCAGCGGTGCCACCGAAGCGGACAACCTGGCGCTGATCGGCTTTATGCGCGCTAACCGCGAGCGTGGCCTACACTTGGTGACCTCGACGATTGAGCATAAAGCCATCGTAGACACGGCCCATGCGCTGGAGAAAGAGGGGTTTGAGGTGACGTGGCTCACGCCAGGGCGGGATGGCTGTATTCAGCCTGAAAAGCTGCGCGAAGCCATGCGCGACGATACTGCACTGGTCTCACTCATGGCGGTTAATAATGAGCTGGGCAGCATCAACAATATTGCCGCCCTGGCGGCCGTTGCTCATGAGTTTGGTGCGGTCTTTCATACCGATGCCGCCCAGGCGGCAGGTCGCATCCCCTTAGACGTAGTGGCCCAACAGATTGACCTGATGTCGCTTTCCGGGCACAAGACCTACGGCCCCAAAGGCGTCGGCGCGCTATATGTGAAGCGCCACCCAGACATTCGCGTAGAGGCATTGATCCATGGCGGCGGTCACGAACGCGGCATGCGTTCCGGCACGCTACCGACGCACCAAATTGCTGGCATGGGCGAAGCTTTCGCGCTGATGCAGCAGCAGTACGATGACGACAACGCTCACATTAGCCGTTTGCAGCAGCGTTTTTTGCGCGGCCTTGAAGGCGTTGAAGGTGTTTTTGCTAACACACCACTAGATAATGCGGTTCCCAATATTCTCAACCTGGCGTTTGAAGGCGTCGACGGTGAGTCATTACTGATGGCGCTGCGCGATGTAGCGGTCTCTACTGGCTCCGCGTGCAACTCGGCAAGCGTTGACCCTTCTTATGTACTGCTTGGCATCGGCACGCCCCGCTCGCTGGCGCTCTCGTCGCTGCGCTTTAGCTTCGGGCGTTTTACTACCGAAGCAGAAATCGATCATGCGCTAACGCTCATACGCCACGCGGTGAGCGGTTTACGTACACCGCCCGGTTAAGCGGCTGACTATTTTTAAGGAGAACGCCTCATGGCAACACTCAACATTACCCCGGCTGCCGCACAACAGATTCGTCATGTGCTTGATGAGCGTGGACAAGGCCTAGGCCTGCGCGTTTCGGTCAAGCCAAGCGGTTGCTCCGGCTACAGCTACGTACTTGATTTCGCCGACACCGTTAGCGAAGAAGAAGTCCATTTTCAAGAGCACGGCGCCAGTGTCTATGTGGCGCCCGATGCGGTCGAGATGCTCAACGGTAGCGAAGTGGATTATGTCAGCGAAGGCCTGAACCGCTTTTTCCGCTTCAATAACCCTAACGTCAAAGATGAGTGCGGCTGTGGCGAAAGCTTTACGGTTTAGCCATTTAAGGACCGGTGCCATCACCGGTATTCATCCTCTGGCTTAAGCGTTATAATCGCGCCCCTAGATACCCCATCAAGCGCCGGGTAGCACCCGACGCTTGTTAAAATGCTAGCTGCTTAACGCTCTTAGCCGAATTGTTTTCTGGGCCGCCCCGGCTTTCTGGGGCGGCAATTTTGCTTAGCCCCCATTTATGGAGACCATTTATATGGCTACTGAACGCACTCTTTCTATTATCAAGCCTGATGCCGTTGCTAAAAATGCGATCGGTGAAATCATCGCCCGCTTTGAAAAAGCCGGCCTGAACGTTGTTGCCGCGAAGATGGTTCACCTCTCTGAAGAGAAGGCTGGCGGTTTCTACGCTGAGCATAAAGAGCGTCCTTTCTTTAAAGACCTGGTCGGTTTCATGACGTCTGGCCCGGTCGTTGTGCAAGTGCTTGAAGGCGAAGGCGCTATCGCCAAAAACCGCGATCTGATGGGGGCAACTAACCCCAAAGAAGCGGCACCCGGCACGATTCGCGCCGATTTTGCGGAAACAATCGATGCGAACGCTGTCCATGGTTCTGATTCTGCAGAAAGCGCTGAGCGCGAAATTAGTTACTTCTTTGGCAACGACGAAATCTGCCCGCGCTAAGCCTTTCTGGTAGCGCCGCCGTCTCAACGTCAGTTGCCGGCCATTTTGCGGGGGCCTCGCCCCCGCCCCTTTCTATAACGCTGACCGCCATGACCACCACTGTAGCCCAACATACGCCCGCCCCCCGTCTAGGTGCCGACAGCACTGAAGCCAATAGTTCAGACGCCGCCAGCACGCCTGCTGCCAAAGCGACGCCTGAGCGACACAATTTGCTCGGGATGTCCCGCGAGCAGATGGAAGACTTCTTTTTGTCGATTGGCGAAAAGAAATTCCGTGCTGCGCAGCTGATGAAGTGGATTCACCAGGAAGGCAGTGATGACTTTGCTGCCATGACGAATCTCTCCAAGCCGCTGCGTGAAAAACTGGCGCGGGTAGCTGAAATTCGTGGCCCAGCGGTGATCTACGAAGGCACCTCTAGCGATGGCACGCGTAAGTGGGTGCTTGAGGTAGAAGATGGCAGCTACGTCGAAACGGTGTTGATTCCGGCGGAAAACGGTAAACGCCGTACGCTGTGTGTCTCCTCCCAGGTGGGCTGTTCGCTGGATTGCAGTTTTTGCTCGACCGGCAAACAGGGATTTCAGCGCAATTTAACCGCCGCTGAAATTATCGGCCAGGTGTGGGTCGCCCAGCGTAGCGTTGGCCCGCGTCGCGATACGGCCAACCGCCCCGTCACCAATGTGGTAATGATGGGCATGGGCGAGCCCCTGCTCAACTTTGATAACGTCGTGCCCGCCATGAAGCTGATGCTGGATGACAACGGCTATGGCCTGTCCAAGCGCCGCGTGACGCTGTCGACCTCGGGTGTGGTGCCGATGATCGACAAGCTTGGCGATGAAATGGACGTCAGCTTGGCGATTTCGCTGCACGCCTCCACTGACGAGTTGCGCAATACCTTAGTGCCCATCAACCGCAAATATAATATTCGTGCGCTGCTGGATGCGTGCCACCGCTACCTTGCCAAGTGCCCGGACAATCGTCAGGTCACGATCGAATATACGCTGATCAAAGACATCAACGATCAGCAGGAACACGCCGAGCAGCTCGCGGCACTGCTAAAAGAGCTGCCGTGCAAGATCAATTTGATCCCGTTTAATCCGTTCCCCAACTCAGGGTACGAAAAACCATCGCGCAATCAAGTCATGCGTTTTCAGCAGTGGTTGTACGATTTGAATTACAACGCCACGGTCAGAACGACCCGCGGTGAAGATATCGACGCCGCCTGTGGCCAACTCGTTGGTCGCGTGAAAGACCGTACCAAACGCAGCGAACGCTATATTCAATCGGTACAGCTTGATGCGGACTAAGGGGTGGAGTGTAGAAAACCGGGCTTATCTTGACTTCCGCTTGGCACGGCGCTTTGATGGTCACGGTTTTTATTTAGATTAGCACTGCTGTTTGTATGTATTGCCTTACTCGCAGTTGGACGTTCACAACAAGAGGATTTACATGATCGCTCACCGCAGGCGTCAACACCCATCACGGGTGCCCATGCTCACCGTGCTTATCGGGAGTTTGTGGCTAGCCGGCTGTGCCTCGTCCAACAACCTTACAGCGCAAGCCAACCCCGCGGCGGCAGAAGCCTATACCCAGCTTGGCGTCGCCTATTTAGAGCGCGATAATCTTCCCCGCGCTCTCAACGCATTGGATCGGGCGCTTGAAATTGCCCCACGCCATGCAGAAGCGCTGCAAGCATTGGCACTGGTTTACCAGCGCCAGGGTGAAAGCGCACTTGCCAACGACTATTTTCAACAGGCGGTGAACGCCGAACCTGACTTCACCCGCGCCCGTAACAACTATGCGGCATTCTTGTACGGTCAGGGCCAGTTCAATGCCGCCTGTGAGCAGTTAGAAACCGCATCACAGGATGCCCAGTACGCCAACCGTGCCCAGCTATTTACTAATTTAGGGCAGTGTTACCTGGCGCTGGAAGAATTTGACAAGGCGCGCGCTCGATTGGAGCGCGCGCAGAGTATTGATCCGCGTAATTCACGCGGCTATTTAATGTTAGCTGAACTCGAATATTCGCAGGGCCATTACACTCAGGCCTGGGCGCCGCTGCAAACCTATTTACAGCTCGCCGAGCCCGACCAAGCAGCGCTAAGCATGGCGGTTGATATCGCCCACGCACGCGGCGAGCATGATGTTGCCGCCGAATACCAGCGCTTGCTAGGCAACGACTGACTGATTGACGCCCTGATCACCGCTTATTAATGAAGGATGCTCAGCCATGAGCGATACACAGTCACAAGAAAACATTATCGATAGTCCTCACACTACTGGTAGCGCCTCGCCTGGCGAACTTCTTGCTCGCCAACGCGAACAGCTCGGCATTCCACTCACCGATGCGGCCCGGGCGCTGAATCTGCGCCCCGCAGTCGTGGAAGGGCTTGAGCAGGATGATTACCAGGAAATCCCCGTCGCCGCTTATCGGCGCGGCTATCTGCGCTCTTACGCCAAATACCTGGGAATGGATGACCGGCTGGTGCTTGAAGCGTATCAAGCCCGTAGTGGCGTTACCGACACCGAACACAAAGTGACGCCGGTCTCCACCGCCAGACCGCCCTCTCGCATTGGCGCCTGGCTATTTAAGCTGGTTACTTTACTAGTAATCGCCGGCCTTATCGCCGTGACCGTGATGTGGTGGCAAAGCCGAGGCGGCAACGAGCCGCCGGGCTTTGGCTCAACCTCCACGGAAGAAACCGCCAACGCCACGGCGGAGCCAGCTAATGAGCCAGCTGAAGCAGAAAACTCCACAGCTGGCTCAAGCTTCACCAGTGGCGATGAGAGCGCGACGCTGCCGAGCAATGCTACCAACGTGTCGCCTTCGTCGTCAGTTACCCAGGATCAAGCCCCCAGCGCGCAGGATGACGCTGACGCCGTTGCGGGTCTTAACGACTCAATCCTGGATAGCGATAGCGGCACGTCCAGCACTGCCGCAGAAAGCGATGAACCGAACAGCGCTGAGCAGAATGACAGTGAACAGCTCGCTACCGAACAAGAGAGTAACGCTGACAGCGAGCAAACCGCCGCTGCAGAGCCAGCCACCAATGCCAATGTGCTTGAGCTGACGTTTAACGAGCAGTCGTGGACTGAAATTTTTGATGCCACCAACCAGCGCGTTTTCGTTGGCCTACAAACGCCCGGCACCTCGACAAGCGTCGAAGGTGAACCCCCTTTTCGTTTAACCGTGGGTAATGCCACCGGCGTTGAACTGCGCTACCAAGGCGAGGTAGTTGACCTTCCCGCCCGCGCAGGCGCCAACAATGTTGCCCGATTCACCTTGGGAGAGTGACCCGTCCTATGCACGCCCCTTCTCCGATAAAACGCCGCCATTCCCGTCAGATTCAGGTTGGAAATGTAGCCGTGGGCGGTGATGCGCCCATTGCCGTACAAAGCATGACCAACACCAACACCCTGGACGTGGCCGCGACCGTAGCGCAAATTCAGCAGCTGGAAAAAGCCGGCGCAGATATCGTGCGCGTCTCCGTACCTGATATGGACGCCGCCGAAACCTTTGGCCAGATCAAAAAGTTGGTCAATGTCCCGCTGGTTGCCGACATCCATTTTGATTACAAAATTGCCCTGCGCGTTGCCGAGCTAGGCGTCGACTGCCTGCGCATCAACCCAGGCAATATCGGCCGCGAAGACCGCGTACGCGCAGTGGTAAGTGCGGCCCGTGACCATGGGATTCCGATTCGCATCGGCGTCAACGCCGGCTCGCTTGAAAAAGACCTGCAAAAGAAGTACGGCGAGCCAACGCCTGCCGCGCTGGTGGAATCCGCCATGCGCCATATCGACTACCTTGATCGCCTCGATTTCCAAGAATTCAAGGTCAGCGTAAAAGCCTCAGACGTGTTTATGGCAGTCGCCGCCTACCGCGATCTTGCCGAGCGCATTGAACAGCCGCTGCACCTGGGCATTACCGAAGCCGGTGGACTGCGTTCAGGCACGGTGAAATCATCGATTGGCCTGGGCATGCTGCTGATGGACGGTATCGGCGACACGATCCGTGTATCGCTGGCCGCTGATCCGGTGGAAGAGATTAAAGTCGGCTTCGATATGCTGCGAAGCCTCAAGCTGCGCTCTAAAGGGATTAACTTTATTGCCTGTCCCAGCTGCTCACGCCAGAACTTTGACGTCATCAGCACTATGAACCAGCTCGAAGAGCGGTTAGAAGACGTGATGACGCCGCTGAACGTCTCGGTAATTGGCTGCGTGGTCAATGGCCCCGGCGAAGCCAAAGAGACCGATATCGGCCTAACCGGCGGCAGCCCCGCCAACCTGGTCTATATCGATGGTAAACCGGCCAGCAAGCTACGTAACGACCACTTGGTCGACGACCTGGAGCAGCTGATTCGTGAGAAAGTGCGCGAAAAACAGCAGCAGCAAGACGCTATGATTGCCCGCAGCGTTTAACCGCTGGGGTTAGCTGCCAGCCTGGGCAACCAGCGCTAAATGGCAGAATAAGGAGTTTTCATTGAGCAAGTCCGCCGTTAAAAAGATTCAAGCCATCCGTGGTATGAACGACTTATTACCCAGCGACAGCCCGCGCTGGCAGTTTTTTGAAGCCAAAGTACGCCAGCTCATGCTGCGCTACGGCTTCAACGAAATTCGCACGCCGATTGTTGAACAAACCGCGCTATTTGCCCGCTCTATTGGCGAAGTGACCGATATCGTCGAAAAAGAGATGTACACCTTCGACGATCGTAACAGCGAAAGTTTGACGCTGCGCCCTGAGGGCACCGCCAGCTGCGTGCGTGCGGCAATGGAACACGGCCTGCTGTACAACCAAACCCAGCGGTTGTGGTATCAGGGCCCCATGTTCCGTTACGAGCGCCCGCAAAAGGGCCGCTACCGCCAGTTTCATCAAATTGGTGTCGAGGCCTTCGGTTTTGATGGCCCGGATATCGACGCTGAGGTGATTCTGCTTTCAGCGCGGCTTTGGAAAGAGCTGGGGCTAATGGAGCACGTTACCCTTGAGCTTAATTCGTTGGGCTCATCTGAGGCGCGTGCGGCCTATCGCGACACGCTGGTGGCTTATTTTGAGCAGCATCATGATGTGCTTGATGAAGACTCCAAACGCCGCCTAACCAGCAACCCGCTGCGTATTCTCGATTCCAAGAATCCGGCCATGGTCGAGATGCTGGATGCCGCGCCGCAGTTGATGGATCACCTGGATGTGGAATCCCGCGAACACTTCGAGCAGCTCACCAAGATGCTTGAAGCGGCAGGTATAGATTATGTGATCAACCCCCGCCTAGTGCGTGGGCTCGACTACTACTGCCGCACCGTGTTCGAGTGGACCACTACCGCACTGGGCAGCCAAGGCACTGTTTGCGCAGGCGGCCGCTACGACGGCTTGGTCGAGCAGCTGGGCGGCAAGCCTACCCCGGCGGTGGGCTTTGCCATGGGCATTGAGCGGTTGATTCTGCTGCTCGACACCCTGGAATTGATTCCTGCAGACGCACTTGGCGGCTGCGATGTCTATTTGCTACCCATGGATGATAGCGCCACCACGGCGGCTATCACCGTGGCTGAGCAGCTACGTAGCGAGCTACCGGAGCTGCGTTTGCAGCTTCACTGTGGCGGCGGCAGTTTCAAAAGCCGGATTAAAAAAGCCGATAAAAGCAATGCCTCATTGGCAATTCTGCTCGGCGAAGATGAAATCGCCAAGCAGTCGGCGACAGTCAAGTTTCTGCGCGATGACCGTGAACAGCAAAGTGTCTCCCAAGCAGTATTAGGCCGCACGCTGCGCGAGCTTATAACGGCTAACGCATAATACACCCTATAGGTTAGCCGCCTGCTCACATGCGACGGTCTAAACATACGAATTTAGAAGAATAGGAGCCCGCCCGTGGTGGAGCTGAGAAGCGAAGAAGAGCAGCTAGACGCTGTTAAGCGCTGGTGGAAAGAGAACGGCATGTCGTTGATTGCAGGCGCTGTCCTGGCGGCGGCGGGGGTATTCGGCTGGAATGCTTGGCAGAACTATCAGCAGGGTCAGTCAGAAGCCGCCTCCATGCGCTACCAGCAGTTGGTCAACATGACCGCTGGTAACGAGCTTGAAGACGACCAACTGGCAAGCGCGCGAGAAATGGTCGTCGAACTGACCGACGAGCATGGCGACACGCTCTATGCTGAACTCGCCCTGCTGCTTGATGCTCGTCTGGCGGTACAGCAAGGCGACCTGGAAGGTGCGCGTACCGCGCTTGAAAGCGCTGCCGAATCATCGCGGCGCTACGTGCAGAGCCTGGCGTGGCTGCGCCTAGCGCGGGTTGAGCTTGCCGACGGCAATCCCACTCAGGCGCATGCATTGCTGGACGAGCCGATCAGCGACGCCCTGGCGGCCCAACGAGCGAACGTGCGGGGCGATGCCTTTGCTGCTCAAGGCGACACTGACGCGGCCCGTGATGCCTGGGAGACCGCGATGGAAGTGTCACAAACCCAAGACCAGCCGCTTTACGGCGTACAGTTCAAGCTTGACGATCTCGGCGCTGAGGAGGCGACACAATGACTATTAGCACTGTAATTAATTGGGGTATTTCCAAACAGCTGGTACGGGTAAGCGTGGGTGCACTGACGCTGGCACTGTTGGCCGGTTGCGCCAGCAAAGGTGAGCCAGCCTACACTCCCAAAGAGTTGCGCAGTTTCGACGAGACCTCTTCGCTAGACACCCAGTGGCGCCGCAACGTTGGTAGCGGCCTGGGTCGTCAGCGTTACCCCATTGCTCCGGACCGTGAAGGCGACAGCGTTTTTGCAGCAGACGCTGAAGGCGTGGTCATGGCAATGAATGCCAATAGCGGTGCGGTTGAGTGGGAAATTGACCTCGACACCACTATTTCTAGCGCCCTCACCGCGATTGCCGGCCAAGTTTATCTGGCGACCGGTAACGGCGAAGTGATCGCACTGGACCAAGGCGATGGCAGCGAAAGCTGGCGTTCGCGGGTCTCTAGCGAAGTCCTTGCCGCTCCGCAAGCTAACCAGCAACTGCTGGTCGTGCAAAGCGTTGATGGACAGGTCACCGCCTTAGATCGCGCAACTGGTGCAGAGCGCTGGGTATACACCAGCTCACAGCCATCACTCACCCTGCGCGGAACAGGCACGCCGATGGTCATCGACCCGGTGAGCTTCGTTGGCTTGGCCAACGGCCGCTTGGCCACACTGGATAACCGCAGCGGCCAACCGCTATGGGACATGCAGATTGCCACACCACGTGGTCGTAGCGAAGTAGAGCGCCTGGTTGACCTTTCCGGCCAACCGATTATCAGCCCCGATGGCCGCCTGTTCGTGACCAGCTACAATGGTCGTGTCGTCGCTCTAGAAGCCACCCAAGGCGATGTGCTTTGGGAAGCGGATCTATCCAGCCGCCATACGCCGATTCTAGTCGGTGACTTCCTGTTTGTGGTCACCGATGACAGCCAAGTGGTGGCGCTAGATTCTAACAGTGGCCGCGAAGTTTGGCGCAATGACGACTTAGAAGATCGTTGGCTGACCGCCCCGGCCTTCGCCGGCGGCCGCTTGGTCTTCGGTGATTTTGAAGGATATGTTCACCTGATCGACGCCCGTGAAGGCAATATTGTAGGACGCACTCGCGTGCACAGCTCGGGCATTAGCGTTCGCCCGGTCACTGAAGGCAGCACCATTCATGTCCAGGCCAACAATGGTCGCCTGGAAACCCTGGAAGTAACTCCATGACACCCGTCATTGCTTTAGTCGGTCGCCCCAATGTGGGCAAATCGACGCTGTTTAACCGCCTAACGCGCTCGCGTGATGCACTGGTGGCCGACTTTCCTGGCCTCACCCGCGATCGTAAGTACGGCAATGGCATGCTGGGCGATAAGGTCTATACCGTGATTGATACCGGTGGTATCAGCGGTGACGAAGAAGGCATCGATGCCGCCATGGCAGAGCAGTCACTTGCTGCCATTGATGAAGCCGATATTGTGCTGTTTATGGTCGACGCGCGCGCCGGCCTTATCGCCGCGGATCAGGCGATTGCCAACCACCTGCGGGTCAATCAGAAAAAAACCTGGCTGGTGGTGAATAAAACCGATGGGCTGGAAGAGCATTCGGCCATGGGCGACTTCTGGTCGCTCGGCCTCGGCGATCCCTGGCCGATTGCTGCCGCCCACGGGCGCAACGTTTCCACCCTGATCGATGTGGTACTCGAACCCTTTCCGGAGCGTGACGCCAGCATTCCTGCCGACACCGGCAGCAAAGGCGTTCGCATCGGCGTGATAGGCCGCCCCAACGTGGGCAAATCGACCCTGGTCAATCGCCTGCTGGGCGAAGATCGGGTCGTCGTGTTTGATGAAGCGGGCACCACCCGCGATGCCATCGAGATCCCCTTCGAGCGTCGCGGCAAGCCCTATGTACTGATTGACACCGCGGGTATTCGGCGGCGCAAGAACGTGCGCGAAATCGCCGAGAAATTTTCCATCATCAAGACCCTGGATGCGATCAAAGAGTCCCATGTGGTAATCATGGTACTGGATGGCTCCAGCGGCCTGGTGGAGCAGGACTTGCACCTGCTCGACTACGTATTGACCACCGGTCGTGCGCTGGTATTGGCGGTGAATAAGTGGGACGGCCTGGAGACCGAAGCCAAGGATAAAATGCGCACTGAAGTGAAGCGCCGCCTGGGCTTTGCGGATTATGCCGAACTGCACTTTATCTCTGCCCTGCACGGCACGGCGGTGGGGGATCTCTACCCCTCGATTGATCGCGCCTTTGACGCCGCTAACGCCCACTGGTCGACCAACCGCCTCACCACCCTGCTACAGGACGCGGTCAGCCAAAACCCACCGCCGATGGTACATGGACGACGTATCAAGCTGCGTATGGCTCACCAGGGCGGCAGCAATCCGCCGATTATCGTCGTCCACGGCAACCAAACCGAGTCGCTCCCCGAAGCCTACCGTCGCTATTTGACCAACACCTTCCGCAAGGTGCTCAAGGTGCGCGGCACGCCGATTCGCTTTGAGTTTCGCTCGGGCAGTAACCCGTTCGATGAAATGGCGGGCGCCAGCGACAAAGAGAAGGCTAAAAAGCGCGAGCTTAACCGCACCAAAGAGGCGCGCAAAAGCCGTCGCTAATCGCTTTATTAGCTGCTATTTGAATTCGCCCGTTTGCACCGACAAGCGGGCGTTTTTGCTTCTAGCCTTCAATAGGCGCCTGAACACGCAAATTGTCTTGACAGAAAATGGCTTCAGCCCTCAAATAGCCGCGCTTGTTAGCCCGAACCTAGTAAGTTTGCATCAGCACCTTACACTTGACGCCATTACCCCACTATTTACGCCCTACTTAAGGGGAGTCTTATGCTTTGTATTGCTCGCTACTGGCGATGGCTTACCCTATTAGGCGTTGCCAGCCTACTCACGGGCTGTCTCGCCCTTCCCCAAACCGGCCTGTTTGCGTTTCGTTTGGCGGTGACCTCTCTGGGGGTCGAGGATGTTCGCATTGGCCCTTACAGCATTAATGCAGGGCTGGACACCAGTGATCTAACCAGTCTGATTGCTTCCAGCCTTGGCGCCGGCAGCTTGCCTATACAAGCCACCATTGCCATGGGGCTGGGCTTACCTGCGGGTATGCCCCCAGTGAAAATGTCAGGCTTTCGCTGGGCGCTGGATATGCCTGGGGTTGATCCTGTAGAGGGTAACTATGAGCAGGATGTCACACTGACCTCCGGTGACGATGCCAATTTACGCCTACCGGTAGCCTTTGATGTCCTCGCCACCGACACCCAACGCATGGCCCCCATGCTCGAGCTTGCCAGCCAGTTGGCGTCCCAAGGCGAGCTTCCGCCCGGCAGCCAGCTGGCAATCACGCCAGGGGATCTGCGCGGTTTAGGTATGCGGTTACCTGCCGGTTTGTTGACGCCCACCATTCGCCTCAATGTAGGCGCGGATGGGCAGTTAGTACCCCAGCGCTGAGGGTTTATTTCTAGGAGCTTGCAGCCCACCGTCTGGTGCCTAGCATTGGGTCAGAGAAGGATGGTTAATTCAGCATCCATACTCACCCTCTAGGTGGGTTATGATGGGGGATTGATTTACTGCTATCAGCGGTTATCTTGTGTCCAAGAAACCCATTCGTCTATAAGGAAACCGTCCCATGCGCTGGCTTCGCCCCCTTGCTATTACCGCGCTATGCGCCTCCATCGCCGCTTGCTCCACCTCGCCTACCGGACGCTCGCAACTGCTGTTGCTCTCCGATAGCGAACTCAATGAGATGGGCCGCCAGGCGTTCACTCAATATCAGCAGAAACTGCCTACCGCCGGCCAAGCCAGTCATCGCTATGTCCAGTGTATTGCCGATGCCATCGTGGCGGAGCTCCCCGCCCAGCAGCAACAGCTAGATTGGCAAATCCGCGTGTTTGAGTCCGAACAGCCCAACGCCTTCGCGCTTCCCGGCGGCTATATGGGCGTGAATACCGGTATGCTGGATATTGCTACAAATCAGGATCAGCTTGCTTCCGTTATCGGCCACGAAATTGGTCACGTACTGGCCAACCATGCCAATGAGCGTGCCTCAACCGAGAGCGCTACCTCGTTAGGCCTGTCGGTAATTTCCAGCACCTCGGGCATGCAGTCTGCCGGTGGCCAGCAACTCATGGGCGTGCTCGGCATGGGCGCACAGTATGGCATCGTACTGCCTTTTTCCCGGGCTCATGAGAGCGAAGCTGACGTGATTGGCCTGGATCTTATGGCCCAAGCAGGTTTCAATCCCCGTGAGAGCGTGACCCTTTGGGAAAATATGCAGGCGGCCACAGGCGGCGGTGCGCCCCCCGAGTGGATGTCGACTCACCCTGGCCAAGGCCAGCGCATTGAAGGCCTGCAAGCCAATATGGATCGTGCCCTGGCACGCTACGAACAAGCACGCAGCAATGGCCGCACCCCCAACTGCCCACGCCCTTAACGGCTCTTGAGGTTTAGATGATCAAGTTAGGTTTACTGCTGCTAGTGCTGCCGCTGTTTGTACTAATGGGCGTCTATTTCTGGGAGCTCAACGACGTTCGCGCGTGCCAGCTTAATGGCGGCCATTGGGACTATATCGAGAGTGTCTGTACCGACACTCAGCAACCGTTCGTCTCCTGGCTGCAGCGCTCGCCGCTGTTAGTCAATGGCGGCATGCTGGTCTCAGTGGCGGGACTGGTAATGAGTATGGTGGGCTTGTACGTTAAACGCGCTAAGTGAAACGCTATTAGCGGAGCGGCATCAATAAAAGCGGGGGCGGATACTGTATCCGCCCCCGCTTTTTAAGTTGTGTTGGTTGGATTCGGCTATGAATAATTGAGCGACTGGCGCAGCATTTCGCGCACGGGTGCGGTTTCGGGGCGCACATTGCGCCATAGAAAGAACGACTCGGCAGCCTGCTCGACCAGCATGCCTAAGCCATCAAGCAACTTCGCACCACGCGGGCCTGCCCACTGTAAAAATACCGTCGGCTCGGGCCCGTACATCATATCGTAGGCCCAGGCGTTGGTATTAAACAACGTATCAGGTAGCGGCGGTAAGTCACCTGAAAGGCTAGCGCTGGTGCCGTTAATCACCACATCAAAGGTACCGTCAATAGTGTCAAAACCGCCGCCAGTAATAGGCCCCAGATCAGCAAAATCGTTGGCCAACTGATCGGCCTTGGCGGCGGTGCGATTGACCACGACGATTTCGCTGGGTTGCTCCGCAAGCAGGGGCTCCAGAATGCCGCGCACGGCACCGCCAGCGCCTACCACCAAAATACGCTTTCCCGCTAACGCTACGCGGTGATAGGCCAAATCGCGCACTAGGCCAATACCATCGGTCGTATCGCCATAGGTACGACCATTGCCCCCCAGGATCAGCGTATTCACCGCCCCTGAACGACGGGCGCGGTGGCTCAAGGTATCGCACAACGCAAAGGCATCGCCCTTGAACGGCACGGTAACATTGGCGCCACGCCCCCCCGCGTCGATAAACGCCCGCCAAGCAGCGGCAAAGCCATCCAGCGGCACTTCTTCAGCGGTGTACTCAAGCGCTTGATGGGTTTGATGGGCAAACTCAGCGTGGATCTGCGGTGATTTAGAGTGTTTGACCGGATTACCAAACACGCAGTAGCGATCAGTCATGTGAGCTCTCCGCTTTTTGTTTGACCTGCATCCTCAGCGAATTCGTCGAGCCAGTCGCGGGGGTGTAAGAAATCCTGCAAGCGCGCCTCGGCGCTACCGGGCTCCGGCTCAAAGGCGTACTCCCAGCGCGCCATCGGCGGCATAGACATCAAAATTGATTCCGTGCGCCCGCCGCTCTGTAAGCCAAACAGCGTACCGCGATCCCACACCAGGTTGAACTCCACGTAGCGGCCACGGCGGTAGAGCTGGAAGTCGCGCTCGCGCTCCCCCCAGGCGTCGTTTTTACGCCGCTCTACGATGGGCAAATAAGCCTCTAGGAAGCTGTCACCCACTGCCCGTTGCACGGCAAAACAGTCGGCAAACTCACCTTCGTTCAGGTCATCGAAAAACAGCCCACCGACACCGCGGGTTTCATCGCGGTGCTTGAGATAGAAATACTCGTCGCACCAGGCTTTGTAGCGGTCATAAACGTCGTCGCCAAAGGGAGCACAGGCGGCTTTTGCCACTTGGTGCCAGTGAACCACGTCTTCCATTACGGGATAAAACGGCGTTAAGTCAAAGCCACCGCCAAACCACCAAACCGGCGGCTCGCCGACTTTCTCAGCAATAAAGAAGCGTACGTTGCCATGACTGGTGGGTACATGGGGGTTTTCCGGGTGCAGCACCCAGGAAACGCCCACTGCGTGGAAGCTGCGCCCGGTCAGTTCAGGGCGTGCGGCGGTGGCCGAAGGCGGCAGTTGGGTGCCATAAACATGGGAGAAGTTGACGCCACCCTTTTCAAACACCCCGCCATGGGTCATTACCCGTGATCGGCCGCCGCCGCCCTCAGCACGCTCCCAACTATCTTCTTGGAACTGGGCAGCCCCATCGGCTTTCGCCAATCCGGCGCAGAGCCGATCCTGCAGATCAAGAAGGTAGCGTTTAACGTCATCAAGGTGCTCGTGGGCCACGGGGACTCCTGGGTGGTGAATAGTGAGTAGAGAATAGTAAGTAGTTGTAGAGCCGGTTAAGAACGCATGATTTTACCGGTGGCTAGGTCTCTAATAGTACTGGGCTTGGCATTGCCACCTAGCTCGCCCTGCACCACATGGGCCACTTCATCAGCAAAGATTCCCGTGATCTCAGCGGCGCTCATTGCAGGCGGTTCCCCCGAACGGTTGGCCGAGGTTGATACCAACGGGCCACCAAAGGCTTCGCACAGGGCTTTCATCACCGGGTGGTCGGTCACCCGCAGCGCCACGCGCTCATGGGCACCACGCACCAGCCCATGACTGCGGCCATAGTCGGGCACTAGCCAGGTATTGGGGCCCGGCCAGCTTGCCGCCAGGGGAGCGTGCATCGCGAGCGGAAGCTGGCTCAGCCAGGGTTGGAACTGGCCAATGTTGGCAGCAACGAGGATGACGCCCTTGGCAGGATCGCGCTCTTTCATGCGCATTAGATGGGCTAGGGCTGCGTCGTTTTCGGGGTCACAGCTAAGCCCCCAAACCGCTTCTGTGGGGCAGGCAATCACTCCCCCACTACGCAGCGCGCTAATCGCAGGGGCTAGATCGGTCGCCAAACTCATGCTCTCTCCTCACGGCTAACAGGCCTTTAAGGGTTTTATCCTATCATGGCCGCGGCAGCCGCACCCAGCCTCCCGCCTGCTGGGCGACCCAGCCTTCTAACTCCAGCATCAGTAGGCGCTGCTGGCAGTCGCTGACCGTCACACCGGTGGCGTGTACCAAGAGATCAATGGGCGTTGGCGTAGCGGATAAAGACGCTAATAAGGAATCGGGCAATAGCTCTTGCGCGGGTGGTTTCTCCGCCGTCGCCGGTAAAGTTTGCTGCACGGTGTCTTCGGACAGGATAAACGCCTCCGCCCAGTGACCAAGATCGGCGATGATATCGTCGACGCTAAGGGCAAGGTGGGCACTGCCCTGACGCAGTAGTGCCAAGCAGCCGCGGGCCTGTACGTTGTGTAGCGAACCGGGCAGTACAAACAGTTCGCGATTTTGCTCTAAGGTGAGCCGCGCACTGACCAGCGAACCGCTTTTTTCGGTGGCTTCGACCACTAGGGTACCGAGCGAGAGGCCGGTAACGATCCGGTTGCGCCGCGGGAAAAACGCCGGGCGGGCCAGCGTACCTGGTGGATGTTCTGATAGCAGCAGGCCGCCGGGCAGGCGGCTAAGCTGCTCGTGGAGATCACGGTGGGAGGCGGGATAGATCACATCTACACCACAGCCGAGTACGGCGATCGTGCGTCCGCCGGCATTTAGCGCTGCGCGTTGGGCAACGCCGTCAACCCCTAACGCCATGCCGCTGACCACGCACCAGCCGCGACGGGCTAGGTCGCGCGCGAAGGTTTGGGCGTTATGGGTGCCTTCGCCGGTGGGGCGACGAGTGCCTACCATGGCAAGCTTGGGGCCCTCCAGAGCGCCAAGATCACCCTGGGCCCAGAGCACCACGGGCGGGTCGGGCAACTCATTTAACAGTGCAGGCCAGGCGGGGTGGTCGCGATGCAGCACGTGGCGACTTGGGCCGCTTTGCTGCCACGCCTCGGTTTCATCGATTACTTTTTGCAACGGGCTGCGGGTGGGGTGCTCAAGCCACAGGCGCAACTCGCTGGCAGCACGGCTCGGCAGTGCTGCCAGCCAGCCTTCCGGCCACTGCGGCTGACGAGCGATTAATTGCGCGATTCGCAGCGCGCCCATACCCGGCAACGCATTGACCACCAACCACGCCTGGGCGTCCATATTTCCTCCTTTTAAAGTCTTTGTGTGCCGCCCGTTAGTTCGTCGCTGACGCAACCTCATCGCCCACTTCCAGCACCCGCGATGCCTGCATTACCAGGGCGTAGCTGACGCGATCATAGGGCTTGAACACCATCACACTCCCCGCCTCTGTGCTGGGTAGTTGTACTAGCTCCTGGGTACGTGGGTCGTTGATCAGCTCACCCTGCTGATTGACTCGCAGCACATGACCCGCCTGCAAACCATCCAGGGTGCCGAGATCCAGCGCAACGATCTGAAAACGGCCAATAAAGCGCACGCCACCTGGCACAGCAATAACATGACCTGCGACGGCATTGAGCGGCGCGCGGGGCATAAACTCACGGCTCAGCTCGCGCTCCTCCAGCGGTAAAATAATATCGTTAACTCGCACTTCCTGATGAGAGCTAACGACTTCGAGCTGCGCAATCTCGCCTTCACTGCTGATGTGGCGAGCGATGCCAACGCTGATCAACTCTAAGCCCAGCGGCGTGCCATCCATCGCCAGGTAGGGTTCCGACTGCCGATAGATGCCCAGCTGACCATGGCGTGGCACATCACCACGCACGTATAGCCGGTCACCCGAGCCGCTGATCAAGCGGCGATCATCTCCCGCCACTACGTAAGCCAGTTCCTGCAACGCCTCGGCATCATCGACAACGCGGTGTTCGCGTAAAAAGGCCTGGGCTTCCTCCAGGGCGATGGGCTCGATCGCTTCACGATGGGGCAATGTACGCACCTGCGGCGATAGTTTAATCACTGCCTGATCACGCTCCCAAGCGTCGGCATCGATACTCATCAGCATCACTGCACTCAGCAGCAAACCACTTAATGCCCCCCGATAGGGGTGTTGTTTTGCCGCCATCCTGCTCTCCCCAATAAAATGCGTCACTCTTAGTTCCATGTCGAAACGCTGCATAAACGCAGTGATTGTGTTGATGCTGAAACCCTGCGCGTATCAGGCGCCCATGCCCAGAAACGTTGACAGCATGATATAGTGACCCATCATAAAGTACCTAGGTTAGAAGACGCCCGTCACTGCCTAGCTTGACTTAATTTAGACTCAGCATAACGGTGATTGTAACGCCATGGCCAAACTTCCTATTCTTGAATTCCCCGATGAGCGCCTGCGCACCAAGGCCGCTCCGGTGGAAACCGTCGACGATGAGGTACGCCAGCTCGTCGACGATATGCTGGAGACCATGTATGACGCCCGTGGTATCGGTCTAGCCGCGACCCAGATCGATGTCCATCGCCGCGTAGTCGTCATGGACGTCAGCGACGATAACTCCCAGCCGCTGGTGCTCATCAACCCGCGCTATACACCCATTGGCGACGAGAAAGAGCTGCTTTCGGAGGGCTGCCTGTCGATTCCCGAGCACTACGCAGAAGTGCCGCGCTACCTCAAGGTGCAACTCAACGCGCTGGATCGTAATGGCGAGACCTATGAGTTAGAGGCAGAGGGTCTGCTGGCACACTGTATTCAGCACGAGTACGACCACCTTGAGGGCGTGCTGTTTGTTGACTACTTGTCGCCGCTAAAACGTGACCGTATCCGCAAGAAAATGCAGAAACGCCATAAGCAGATGCAGGACGCCTAACACTTCTCTCATTCAAGCCAGGTAGCCCTCTTTATATGTCACGATTGCGCGTTGTTTTTGCTGGCACGCCTGAATTCGCCGCCTCTAGCCTTGCCGCGCTACTGGAAAGCCAGCACGAAGTGGTGGGGGTGTATACCCAACCCGACCGCCCTGCTGGTCGAGGCCGTAAGCTAACGCCCAGCCCGGTCAAACAGCTGGCTCTGGAACACAGCCTGGCTGTCTATCAACCCCAGACGCTAAAACAGCTCGAGGCTCAAGCAGAGCTGGCCGCGCTCAATGCCGACATTATGGTCGTTGTGGCCTACGGGCTGCTGCTTCCCCAGGCCGTATTGGATATACCGCGTTTAGGCTGCGTTAACGTTCACGCCTCGCTGCTGCCCCGTTGGCGCGGCGCTGCCCCTATTCAGCGGGCGATCGAAGCGGGCGATAGCGTATCGGGGGTGACCATCATGCAGATGGATGCTGGCCTGGACACCGGCGCAATGCTTACAGAAGTGCGCACGCCGATTACTACACGCACCACCGGCGGCGATTTGCACGACCGTCTCGCCATTCAAGGTGCCAATGCGCTGATCAACACGCTGGATGCTCTCGCCAGCGGCACCGCGCATGCGACGCCTCAGCCCGAAGAGGGCGTGACCTATGCCGCCAAGCTGAGCAAAGCGGAAGCCGAGCTCGACTTTGACCAGCCCGCGCAGCAGCTAGCCAGCAAGATTCGCGCCTTTAACCCCTGGCCAGTGGCCTGGTGCGCGCTGGGCGATGATCGCCTACGTTTGCTAATGGCCAATGTAGAGGAAGGCGAGCATCCTCCCTGCGCCCCCGGCACGCTACTTGAGCATGGCGACGATCACCTGCGCATTGCCTGCGGCACCGGCGGTCGCGACGTGCTGTGCGTGACCAATGCGCAGTTGCCCGGCGGAAAAGCCATGGCCGTGCGTGACTTACTGAATGCACGACACGCGCGTCTGGCTACCGGCACACGGCTTGGCGCTCATCTTGACACTCGTCTTGGTAAACCAGCGGCTCAGGCCAGCGAAGGAGACACACCATGAGCCAAAAGCGCTCCCCTCAAAGTGGCGGCAGTGGCCAGGAAGTCCGCGCTGCGGCGGCTCGCGCGCTGGCCCCGATGCTCAGCGACCAAGGCTCACTGGCGGGGCTGGATGAGCACAGCGTGGTGGCTCGCGACCGCGGGCTGCTCAAGGAGCTCTGTTTTGGCACCTGCCGCCGTTTACCGCGTCTGGAAGCCTTAGCGGGCGTGCTGCTTAAGCAGCCTTTTAAAAAACGCGATAGCGATGTTCAGGCGCTGCTGCTACTGGGTATTTACCAACTGCTCTACATGCGCATTCCTGCCCACGCGGCGGTAGGTGAAACAGCAGGCGCTGCGCGCTTACTGAATAAGGAGTGGGCCACCCGCGTCTTAAATGGTTGCTTGCGGCGCCTACAGCGCGAATCCGAGGCGCTCCAGGCCCAGGTAGACCGGGATGAGAGCGTAGCGCTGGAGCATCCGCCCTGGCTGCTTAACGCCTTGCGTCAGGCATGGCCAGAGCAGTGGCGCGATATTGTTGAAGCCAACAATCACGCTGGCCCTATGACGTTAAGGGTGAATCAGCGTTACAACGACCGTGAAGCCTATTTAGGTATGCTCACCGAACAGGGGTTGAACGGCCACTTATGCCCCCATGCCCCAGACGCTATCACCCTGGAAACGCCCTGTGATGTCACCGCGCTGCCCGGCTTTGAAGAAGGCCATGTTAGCGTTCAGGATGAGGCCGCCCAGCTTTCTGCCGCACTACTAGGCCCCGCGCTGGCACCGCGTCCAGGTGCCCGTGTGCTTGATGCCTGCTGCGCCCCAGGTGGTAAAACGGCCCACTTGCTCGAGCAGTTTGATATTGCGCTAACGGCTATCGATAGCGACAACCAGCGCCTGGCGCGGGTGGAGGACACCCTCAGCCGCCTCGGCGTTGAGGCGGTGCTTGAGCACGCCGATGCGACCGAGCGCGACTGGTGGAGCGGCACGCCGTTCGATGCCATTCTACTCGATGCCCCTTGCTCTGGCACCGGCGTTATCCGCCGCCACCCGGATATTAAAAAGTTGCGCCGTAAAGACGATATTCGCCCGCTGGCCAAGCTTCAACGCCAGCTGCTAGATAACCTCTGGCCGATGCTACGCGAAGGCGGCACACTGCTTTACGCAACTTGCTCCGTACTGCCGGAAGAGAACAGCGAGCAGATTGAAGCGTTTCTCGCCCGCACCCCTGACGCCCATGTCACCACGCCTAACGACGTTGCCTGGGGCATTGCCAGCGGAGCAGGTCGTCAGCTGTTTCCGGCCCAGGGCAGTCACGATGGCTTTTTTTATGCCAGACTAGAAAAGCGCACTGCCTAGGCGCCCACTGACGCCGGGGGCAGTGATTTCATGACAAGGAAGGAGATATTATGAGTCATCATACCTATAAGCACGTGGAACTGACCGGCTCTTCCGAGAAGGGCATTGAGGAAGCGGTACAGAACGCTCTGGCCAAGGCGTCGGAGACTATTAAGCACATGCGCTGGCTGGAAGTAATCGATACCCGTGGCCACATTGAAGACGGCCAAGTGGCCCACTGGCAGGTCACGGTTAAAGTCGGCTTTACGCTAGAATAATCCTCACCTGCTTTTCGACGGCGGCTGGTTTACACTGGCCGCCGTCTTTATTGCAGCGCATGATAGACCGTCCCGGTCTCAGGGTATGGTCTCAACAACATCGCGCGCTGGCGCTTTTAATGGAACCGATGCTCAGCAATGAAAATCATCATTCTCGGCGCCGGCCAGGTCGGCGGCACACTGGCTGAACACCTCGCCCGCGAGGAGAACGACATTACGGTTGTGGACACCGACGCCAAAAAACTGCGCGACCTGCACACCAAGCTCGATATCCGCACCGTCACCGGGGCGGGCTCCTACCCCATTGTGCTGCGCCAGGCAGGCTGCGAAGACGCCGATATGTTGATCGCCGTCACCAACAGCGACGAGATCAATATGATCGCCTGCCAGGTCGCCCATACGCTGTTTCGCACCCCGACCAAAATTGCCCGGGTACGCGCCACGGCGTACTTAACCCGCAAAGGCCTGTTCGCCCATGAAGCGATCCCCATTGATGTGCTGATCAGCCCCGAGCAGGTGGTCACCGACCATGTGCGCCGCCTGATCGAGCACCCCGGTGCCCTGCAGGTACTTGAGTTTGCCGGTGGCCTGGTACAGCTGGTCGCGGTGAAAGCGTTCTACGGTGGCCCGCTGGTGGGTCAGGATTTGGCTTTTCTGCGCCGCCATATGCCCAACGTGGACACCCGCGTGGCGGCGATCTATCGCCGCAACCGACCGATTATTCCCCGTGGTGATACGGTCATCGAGGCTGACGACGAGGTGTTCTTCCTCGCTGCCCGCCGGGATATTCGCGCGGTGATGAGCGAGCTGCGCCGGGTCGAGCGGGATTTTCGCCGGGTGGTGATCGCCGGGGGTGGCAATATCGGTGAGCGGCTGGCGGAGCATTTGGAGCACAGCCATCAGGTCAAGATCATCGAGCACAGCCTGGAGCGCTGCACCACGCTATCGGAGCGGCTGGATCGCACCGTGGTGCTCCACGGCAGTGCCACCAGCAAGCGCTTGCTGGAAGAGGAGAATATCGAAGAGTGCGATATCTTCTGCGCGCTGACCAACGACGACGAGGTCAATATCATGTCGTCGCTGCTCGCCAAGCGCTTGGGCGCCAAGAAGGTGCTGACGCTGATTAACAACGCCGCCTATGTAGATTTAGTGCAGGGCGGCGAAATCGATATCGCTATTTCCCCCCAGCAGGCGACCATCGGCAGCCTGCTGACCCACGTGCGCCGGGGCGATATTGTCAACGTTCACTCGCTGCGCCGGGGCGCCGCCGAGGCCATTGAAGCCATCGCCCACGGCGATAAGCAGTCGTCTAAGGTGGTCGGCCGCACGATCCGCGAGATTGACCTGCCCGACGGCACCACCATCGGTGCGATTGTGCGCGGCAAGGAAGTCATCATCGCCCACGGCGAGGTGATGGTGGAGAGCGGCGACCACGTGATTCTATTCGTGATCGACAAGCGCCGCATTCGCGATGTGGAGCGCCTGTTCCAAGTCGGTTTAACGTTCTTTTGATAACCTTCGAATCCTTGCCATTGGCTGCTAAAAACAGGAGCATGCGACAACCATGAGTCTGCGGGTTATTTTGCGCATTTTGGGGCTGCTGCTGATGCTCTTCAGCCTTACCATGCTCCCCCCAACGCTAATCTCACTCTGGTTTCGCGACGGCGTGTGGAGTGCCTTTATTAGCGGCATTGCGATTTCGGTGGTGACGGGATTACTGCTTTACTTGCCCAATCGGCACTCGCAAAAAGAGCTGCGTATCCGCGACGGCTTTATTATCGCCGCGATGTTCTGGACGGTGCTGGCGCTGTTTGGTTCGCTGCCGCTGATGCTATTTGGCGAAGGTTCGTTAGGCATTACCGATGCGGTATTCGAGTCGTTCTCCGGGTTGACCACTACCGGCGCCACGGTGATTACCGGCATCGATTTTTTACCCGAATCAATTCTTTACTACCGCCAGCAGCTCCAGTGGCTGGGCGGCATGGGTATTGTTGTTTTGGCCGTTGCCATTTTGCCCACCCTAGGCGTGGGTGGTATGGCGCTCTATCGCACCGAGATCCCTGGGCCACTAAAAGACTCCAAGCTCACACCTCGCATTACCGAAACCGCTAAAGCGCTGTGGTACATCTATGCGACGCTCACCCTCGCCTGCATGATCGCCTATATGCTAGCGGGCATGAGCTGGTTCGATGCCTTAAGCCATAGCTTTTCGACTGTCGCTATCGGTGGTTTCTCCACTTACGACGCCAGCATCGGCTATTTCGATAGCGCCACCATCGAGATGGTATGCGTAGGCTTTATGTTGATTTCAGCGTTCAGCTTTAGCCTGCACTTTATCGCCTGGCGTGAAAAAAGCCTGATGCACTACTTTCACGACCCCGAAGCGCGCTTTTTAATGCTATTTCTGCTCGCCCTGGCCGTGATCACCGTGCTCTCCCTGTGGTTAACCGACACCTACGACACGCTGCGCGGTCTACGGCATGGGGTCTTCCAAGTCGTTTCGGTGGCCACGACCGCGGGTTTTAGTGTCGCCGACTTCTCCATGTGGCCCGGCGCGCTGCCCTTTCTGCTGTTTGTAGCAGCCTTCGTTGGCGGCTGCTCTGGCTCTACCGCTGGCGGTATGAAGGTGATACGGATTATTTTGATCATCAAACAGGGCATGCGCGAAATCATGCGGCTGATCCACCCCAATGCGGTGATTGCAGTCAAAGTCGGCAAGGTCAGCGTTCCCGACAGCATTGCCCAGGCGGTATGGGGGTTCTTTTCGGTTTATGTGATGCTGTTCTTATTAATGCTGGTGGGCGTCATGGCCACCGGGGTTGATCAGGTAACCGCTTGGTCGACCGTGGGATCTGCGCTCAACAACCTTGGCCCTGCGCTAGGAGAAGCCAGCACTAACTATGGCGACATGCCCAGCTTGGCGAAATGGATACTGGTGATAGCCATGCTGCTTGGTCGCCTGGAAATTTTTACGGTACTGGTGCTGTTTACCCCCGCTTTCTGGCGGCGTTAAGCACGTCACATCTGCCTCCTTATAGACCGATTTGAGAGCTGTTAATGAACCACGAAGCTACATCTCACGAAGAAATCCCGGCTTCTCTGCCGACCACCAGTGGGCCGTTAAAAACGTTCACTGTTGGCGAAACCCGCTACACCCTGCTGGGCACGGCTCATGTGTCGGCGGAAAGCGCTGACGATGTGCGTGCGCTGTTGGCTAGCGAAGCTTTTGATGCGGTGGCGATTGAGCTCTGCGACGCTCGCCACCACAGCATGTCCAACCCGGATGCCATGGGCGAGCAGGATCTTTTTCAAGTATTCAGAGAAGGCAAGGCAGGCATGGTTGCCGCAAGCCTGGCGCTGGGTGCCTTTCAGCAGCGGATTGCCGACCAGTCTGGCATCCAGCCGGGGGCCGAAATGCGCGCCGCCGTTGAAGAAGCCAGCCGATTAGAACTACCGCTGATGCTGGTCGACCGCGATGTGGGTATAACGCTAAAACGCATTTACAGCAATGTCCCCTGGTGGCAGCGTTTCTCACTGTTTTCAGGCCTTATCGGCAGCGTGCTCTCCCGCCAGGATGTCTCTAAAGAAGATATCGAAAAACTCAAAGAAGGCGATATGCTGGAAGCCACCTTCAGCGAGTTTGCCGCCGAATCCGAAGCGCTGTACACCCCGCTGATTCGCGAGCGCGACCGCTACATGGCGCTACGCTTGGCAGAAGAGGCGCCGCCAGGACGTTACAAGCACGTGCTAGTAGTCATCGGCGCAGGCCACCTTAAAGGCACCGGTGAGCACCTTGAAACCCCTCTGCCCGCCGAACCAAAGGTAGAGCGCGAATTGCTTGAGGCCACCCCGCCGCCATCCAAGCTTTGGAAAGCGCTGCCGTGGCTGATTACCGCCTTGGTGCTTACCGGCTTTGCGATTGGTTTTTCACGCAATACAGACCTTGGCTGGCAACTGGTGCTTGAGTGGTTCTTGATTAACGGCATTCTCTCGGGTGGTGCAACGATTATCGCCATGGCTCATCCGGTGACCGTGATCGCCACCTTCTTTGCCGCCCCGCTGACCTCGCTGAACCCCACCATCGGCGCAGGCTTTGTGGCCGCTGGGGTTGAGCTCTATATGCGCAAACCCAAAGTGCGCGATTTTTCATCGCTACGCCACGATGTCACGCAGTTGAAAGGCTGGTGGCAAAATCGCGTATCGCGCACTCTGCTGGTGTTTATTCTCGCCACGCTAGGCTCCGCGGTGGGTACCTGGGTGGCCGGGTTCAGAATTGCCGGCGCTCTGTTTGGCGGCTAGGCGCCGCATCGCTGCAGTAGGCGGGTCGATTTTATGATGCAATCGGCTCGCCGCGTAACTATCGTTAAACACCTCAAAGTAGTCATCCAGCACGTCCGCAGCAACCGTATCCCCGCCCTGGCGCAGCAGCTCGATAGCCACTTCCGCAGTACAAAGGTGTGCTTTTGACGCCGGTTTGCGCAGCCGGTAGCGCGTCTCGCGCTCGGTTCGCAATGGCAGCACAGGCAACGCATCCAGATAGGCGCTTTTACGGAACATACGCCGCGCCTGGCGCCAAGTGCCATCCAGAATGATAAACACCGGAATGCGCGCCTGCTCTTTCGCCGAGTGAACCGCTTCGATACCCACCACCCGATCCGCGTAATCGGGCTGATCATCCGGAAAGATCACAAAGGGCGCGTAACGCGGGTCTTTCAACAACGCTGCCAACTGTGCATCCGGCGCCGTGCGGTACCAAGTAAACACCTGGGTCGTCGTGATCACATCGCGAATCAAGCGCCCGGTATTGGTCGGCTTAAAGTGCTCTATCGGGTGGGTCAACAACCACACGTGGGCATAACTCTCTGCCTTCACCTGATAGGGGCACAGACAGTTCAGCACGGGTAACTGACAGTTATCGCAGCGCGTTACAAAACTGCCCCGCGCTTTAAACTCGCGCCGCGGCGGACGCGGATGTTCGGTGGCTGAATCATGATTAACTAAGCCATCTAAAACAGAGCTATCAAAATCAGACATCCGCGCTCCAGAATGTGGAAAAAGGGCGCCGAGTATAAATGAGCACGCCGTCTTTTGACGAATGTTTCCACCACCACCGTAAACCTAAAAAACCACCAACGTTGACACCCAAAGCGCAACGCCGCTAAAGTCTCGTCAACTATTAAAGTTAAAAAGGTTTACACCATGACCGTGCATCACGAACAGCTTCTTCATGAACATTTCCTTCATGAACAACGCCACGACTGGACGCTGGACGAGATCAACGCGCTTTTTGCGCTGCCGTTCAATGATCTGCTGTTTCAAGCGCAGCAGGTTCACCGTGCCCACTTTGATGCTAACGCGGTGCAGGTCTCTACCCTGCTGTCGATCAAGACCGGCGCCTGCCCGGAAGACTGCAAATACTGTCCGCAGTCCGGCCACTACAACACCCAGCTAGAGAAAGAGAAGCTGCTGGAAATTGAAAAAGTGGTCGAACAAGCCAAGGCAGCGAAAGAGGCAGGCGCCAGCCGTTTTTGCATGGGCGCGGCGTGGCGCAGCCCGCGGGATAAGGATTTACTGCTGGTCGAAGAGATGGTTCGTCAAGTGAAAGCGGTAGGTCTGGAAACCTGTATGACGCTGGGGATGGTCGACGGCGAACAGGCCAGCCGACTGGCCACGGCGGGGCTCGATTACTACAACCACAACCTGGATACCTCGCCGGAGTTCTACGGTGAAATCATCACCACCCGCACCTACAGCGACCGGCTTGAAACCCTCTCCAACGTGCGCGATGCGGGTATGAAAGTGTGCTCCGGCGGCATTCTGGGCATGGGCGAAGATGCCAAAGATCGTAGCGCGCTGCTGCAACAGCTGGCTAAGCTCACCCCGCACCCTGAATCCGTACCCATCAATATGCTGGTGAAAGTGCCCGGCACGCCGCTGGAAAATGTCGAAGATCTAGATCCCATTGAGTTTATCCGCGCTATTGCGGTCACCCGCATCATGATGCCACAAAGCCACGTGCGGCTCTCCGCTGGCCGTGAGCAAATGAACGAATCGACCCAGGCGCTGGCGTTTTTGGCCGGCGCTAATTCGATCTTCTACGGCGACAAACTGCTGACCACTGGCAATCCTCAGGTGGATCGCGACCGAGCTCTATTTGCCAAGCTGGGCCTGCACCCTGAAAAGCGCGAAACCTGCGAAAGCGAAGCTACCCAAGCGGCCCGCCTTGCCCAACAGGCACAGCAGCAGGTGCACGCCGAACGGGTTGCGGAGCTGGCGGTAGACGCCAGTGTCTAAAGCGTGGCAACAGCGTCTGGCCGACGCCCGCGCTGATCGCCAGCAGGCAAATCGTTGGCGAACTCGGCAGGGCGTGGAAAATAGCACTTTGGGCTTTGCCGGTAACGACTACCTGGGTCTTGCCCAAGACCCTCGCGTTTGTGAAGCCCAGGCAGCGGGCGCTCGCCGTTACGGCGCAGGTGCAGGCGCTTCGCATTTGGTCAGCGGTCATCTGACAGTTCACGACGCCCTGGAAGAAGGCTTAGCGCGCTGGACAGGCCGCGAACGTGCATTGTTGTTTTCTACCGGCTATATGGCCAATCTCGGCGTGCTGCAAGCGCTGGCAGATCGCCATACTGCTATTTTCCAAGATCGCCTCAACCACGCGTCGCTAATTGATGGTGCTGCGTTGAGCGATGCCCGCTCGCGGCGTTTCCATCACCGCGATGCCATTGATCTGGAAAGCCTGCTGGCGCGAAGTGAGTGCACTCATAAGCTCGTGGTTAGCGATGGCGTTTTCAGTATGGATGGCGATATCGCCGACATTGCCACGCTTGTCGAAGCCAGTCAGCAGCACAACGCCTGGCTAATGATCGACGACGCCCACGGGGTGGGCGTGCTTGGCGACAATGGCAGCGGCTGCGTGGCCAGCACCTGGAGCAGCACCGAAGTGCCGATTTTAGTCGGAACCCTGGGCAAAGCATTAGGTACCGCCGGGGCTTTTGTAGCCGGAGATGCCGAGCTAATCGAGCACTTGATTCAGTTTTCACGCAGCTATATCTATACCACCGCCCAGCCACCGGCGATTGCCGCCGCTACTTTAAAAGCGCTGGAGATCGTTCAGAGTGAACCGGAACTCCGCGCCCAGCTCAACGCCAATATTGCTTACTTTCGCCGCGAAGCGCTTCTCTTGGGGCTCCCGCTCAGCGATTCGGTCACCCCCATTCAGCCACTGATTTTGGGTGATGAAGTACGCACCCTACGCTGGGCAGCACAACTGCAGCAGCGGGGCATACACGTAGGCGCGATTCGTCCACCTACGGTACCCAGCGGTGAAGCACGCTTGCGTATTACGCTCAATGCGGGTCATACCCGTGACCATATCGATCAGTTATTAGCAGCGCTAACTACATGTCAGCGTGAGGAGGCCATGTGCCTTACCCACGCCTAGTGCTGCTCTCAGGCTGGGGCATTGACTGCCGTATTTGGCAGTCACTTGAAGCCTACTGGCCGCATGAAACTGAAGCTTTGCCTCTCGATTGGCCGGGTTATAGTGGCGGTGACCGCGATACTCCCGCGCTACCCGCTAATGCAACCATGGCGCAGTTAGCGGAGTCGATGGCCACTGTATTGTCCCACGATACAGTGTGGGTAGGCTGGTCCATGGGCGGCCTACTGGCGACCGCCCTGCTCGACTACCTCCCCGCCCCGAAGGGGCTTATATTATTAGGCGCAGGCGCCACTTTCTGCGCCGATGATGGCGTTACCACCGCCGAGCTAAAGGCTTTTCAGCGCGCTTTTAAGCGCGACCCCACCGCAGCATGGCAACACTTTTTGTGCTGGCAGGCACAAGGGGAGCCCAGCCCCCGGCAGGCTTACCGGCAACTGCAGGAGTTGCTGGGCGATACACCGCCCGCCGACAGCACCACCTTGGCTACCGGTCTGCAATGGTTGGCGTCGATTGATAATCGCCCGCGCTTAGCGGCTGCCCCTTGCCCGGTTGTACGTCTTGTCGGCGACCATGATCCACTCATCAGCCCCGCCCAGCGCCGCATTAGCGAGACCTTAAGTGGTGTCGGCCACTGCCCGATGCTCTCGCAGCCCCAGCCTCTCGCAGCGTCGATTATCCGTCATGCCACCCAGATGGCTAACGTCAGCACGGCGGTTTTATGAGCGATCTAACGCTGAACAGCGAGGTTAACTGGCAAGCACGGGTCGCCCACGCCTTCTCCCGGGCTGCCCCCCGCTATGATGTGCTCGCCACGGCACAACGCCAAATAGGCGAGATGCTGTGGGGGTCATTACCTTCCCGCGCATTTAACGTGCTGGATATGGGTTGCGGCACCGGCTTCTGGACGCAACGGTTGGCCGAACTTTACCCGAATGCTCGTATAACGGGGTTAGATTTAGCCCCCGGCATGCTGGAACAGGCCCGCCAGCGTTATGGTGAAAGTATCCACTGGCAACCGGGTGACGCTGCGACACTGCCGTTTGGTAAGCATGCCATTGATCTAGTGTTTTCCAACTTGGCGGTCCAGTGGTGCCGCGATATTGGCGCGGTGATGGAGGAGCTTTACCGGGTGCTCACGCCCGGCGGGCAGGCGCATATCACAACGCTGCTACCCGGCACCCTGGAGGAGATCGCCTGTGCCTGGCAGCGCCCCGAGGCGCTGCTGCAAACGCCTGATCGCGCCAGAGTCGAGAGGGCCATCGGTGAAAGCGGCTTAACCATCATCCGCCAGGCGGCCACCGTTGAGCGCTTTTATTACCCTGACTTGAAGGCGGTGATGGCATCTATTAAAGGCGTTGGCGCCCAGATTGCCCGGCCACAAGCCAGCCTTAGCCGAAATGACATCGCCGCCGCACAAGCGCGCTTTGAACAACTCCGCCGGCCGGAAGGGCTACCCGTGAGTTACCACTGCTTAACGCTGCACTTGGAAAAATCGCTATGAATGTCTGGTTTGTGACTGGCACCGATACCGATGCGGGTAAAACCCTGGTGACCAGCGGATTGCTATATGCCGCCCGCCAACAGCAGTTGAGCACGCTGGGCTTAAAACCCATCGCCTCAGGCAGCCAAACGACGCCTGAAGGCCTGCAAAACAGCGATGCCCTCGCCCTTCAGCATCAAAGCGTGCCGCCGGTCGACTACGCCACGGTGAATCCTATCGCCTTTGCCCCCGCCATTGCGCCTCATCTCGCCGCGCTAGAGGCAGGCAAGCCACTCGAGGTTAGCGCTATTACTAACTTGCTGCGCGAAACGCTTAGCCAATTGCCCAGAGACGTGAGCCTGATTGAAGGCGCCGGTGGCTGGCGCGTACCGTTAAACGCACAGGAAGATTTCGCCGACCTGGCGATGGCGCTTGAGCTGCCGGTGATTCTGGTGGTCGGCCTAAAGCTGGGCTGCTTGAATCATGCTCGCTTAACAGCGGAAGCCATTCGCGCCGACGGCTTGGTAGTGGCAGGGTGGGCAGGCAGCGTGGTTGACCCCGCCTTTGCGGCTGACACAGCCCGCTTTAGGGCCAATATTGCTCATCTAAACGCCAAACTCGCGGCCCCCTGTTTAGGCATTATTCCCCATCTTGATGCCCCCGACGCCGCGACTGCCGCCCCCTATCTCTCCCTGGAGCCGTTATGAAAACGCCCGTTTGGCACCCCTATGCCCACCTAAAAACCCAGACACCCGCGCCCAAGGTGGTTGGCGGTGATGGCGCTCACTTCGTGCTTGAGAGCGGCGAGCGCCTGCTGGATGCCACCTGCTCCTGGTGGTGCATGATTCACGGCTATGGGCACCCACGCCTTGTAGCGGCCATTCGCGAGCAGGCTGGCGAGCTGTGCCATGTGATGCTTGGCGGCTTGACACATGAGCCCGCCAATCAATTAGCTCGTGAGCTGGTGCGCATTACCCCAGACGGGCTGAATCATGTTTTCTACTCGGACAGCGGCTCGGTGGGCATGGAAGTGGCGATGAAAATGGCCCTCCAATACCAGATACTCACTGGCCACCCCGGCAAGCAAAAGATGCTCTCGCTGATGAAGGCGTACCACGGTGACACCACCGGCTGTATGGCGGTGTGCGACCCAGAAGAAGGCATGCACAGTCTGTTCGCCAGCCTACTGCCCCAGCACCATTTCGCCCCGGCGCCCACGGCCCCTTTTGACGCCACCGTGGAACAGGTCGAACACGACCTTAGCGCCCTACGTAGCGTACTTGAGCGCCACCATGAGGAGATCGCCGCCCTACTAATGGAGCCGCTTTTACAAGCTGCTGGCGGGCTTAATATGACCTCGCCGGACTATGTCACTGGCGCCAGGGAACTGTGCGATGAGTTTGGGGTGCTGTTGATTTTTGACGAAGTCGCCACCGGCTTTGGCCGCACCGGTAAACTGTTTGCCGCCGACCATGCGGGCGTCACGCCGGATATTATGGTGCTCTCCAAAGGTTTGACCGGCGGTTATTTGGGCCACGCTGCAACCATAGCCACAGATCGCGTCCACGACGCCTTTATCGGCGACACTCCCCTGCACGCCTTTATGCACGGGCCTACCTTTATGGGCAACCCGCTGGCCTGCCGCGTGGCGCTGGAAAGCCTGCGCGTCTTCGAGGAAGAGAATTACCTGGGCAAAATTGCCAAGATCAGCCAGCAGTTGCAGCGTGAGCTACTTGAAGACCAAGCGCTGAATGCACATCCGGCCGTGGCTGACGTTCGAGTCCTTGGCGCCACCGCCGTGATCGAAGCGCACTCCGCCGAGGCGCTAAAAGGCGTAGGCGACTTCGCCCGAGAGCGCGGCGTATGGCTGCGCCCCATTGACCGCTGGCTCTACACCATGCCCGCCTACATCACCTCGGAAGCGGAAATCACTCAGATTACCAGCGTGATGAAAGCATGGTTTCTTGTGTCGTAATGGCTCAGGAAAGCAGCAAATTACCCTGCTGCTTCCAACGATTCACTAGCGCCGGAACGTCTTCTCCGCCAGTGGCATTGATTGCCAGCACACACGGCGGGCCTCGTTCGCGGCGCGTATCACTGCAGTCCGTCCTGACCGTCGATCAGCACCAGTGTCTGTTCTGCCGTGACCCGCATCAGACATTGCGCGGTTGCAGGGCTACCGCCGGTGCCGCCACCCCATTTCGCCCGCTCGAAATCGCAGCGGGCATCGCGGTAGCCGATCCAGGCCCGTTGCATAGCCTTCAGCGTTGGCGCCTGTGCCGGTGTGTTCCAACTGTCATCCTCTGCCTCAGCGTCAGCTGAGGCGTACATCGCCATCAGGTCGCTGTAAGCGGTGTTTAACCTGTCGTCCCAAAACTGCCGTTCCCGATCTAGACACCCCCCCATAACGACGGTCGTGGAACCGCCCTCTGTGTCAGCCATGCAGGCATTAGCGGATTCACCAACGCAGGCCAGCCGAGCGTCACCCGATGCGTCAGCAAGGCAGGACTGCGTTGCCTCGTTCGAATAAGTCATATCCTGCGCGGCAACACCGCCCGTCCAAGCCATCACGATAACAATGCTACAGATTGCGCTCTTCACGTGCTTTTTTCCCTTTATATTTGCGTGCTCGGCGCCACCGCCCTGATTGAAGCGCCCTCGCAGAAGGCTGTGCCGAGCCGGTCTCGAATTTTTAAGACAACAGCAAATTACCCTGCTGCTTCCAGCGATTTACCAACGCCGGAACGCCTTCTCCAGCGGTGGTATTGATTGCCAGCACACCCGGCGGGCTGAGCATATCCGCCTCAGGGTCGACCAGCGCGCAGGGTGTGTCGTAGTCAATGTAAGAGAGCAGCGAAGCGGCAGGCATGACCGCCAGCGACGTGCCCACGACCAGCAGAAAATCAGCCTGGCTAACAAGTTCACAGGCATCTTCAAACAGCGGCACCGACTCTCCAAACCAGACCACATCGGGACGCAGCTGGCTGCCTTTATCGCAGACATTCCCCAGCTCAATCCCCCCTTTGGGCAGCGGGTAGCGCATACGCTCATCGATGGAAGAGCGTGCTTTTAAAATCTCACCGTGCAGGTGCAGCACGTGTCGGGAGCCTGCTCGCTCGTGCAGGTCATCGATATTCTGGGTAATGATACTGACGCTAAAGCCGCCTTGCTCCAGAGCAGCCAGCGCTTTATGGGCGGCGTTGGGCTTGGCACGACGGATCTGCTCGCGGCGCTGATTATAGAAATCCAACACCTGCTGCGGATTGCGCTGCCACGCCTGGGGGGTAGCCACATCCTCGACCGGGTGGTTTTCCCACAGGCCGTCGCTGGCGCGAAAGGTTTTAATCCCGCTCTCGGCGCTAATCCCCGAGCCGGTTAATACCACCAAATGCGGGCTTGCTGCCATGTTTACCTCGTCGTTTATGTTCCACTTTTTCTTAAGTCAAACACTAATATACTAGCTGCCCGATGCTGCCCGCAAAACGCTGCTTGTTACGGTAAGGATAAACATCGATGACGCGCCCATCGATGATGGCCTGCTGCAGTTCCAGCCAGTATTCCGGATCAAATAGCTCGGGGTGCTGCGCCATGAACATATCGCGCAGCGCCTTATTAGCGAACATGAAAGGGCCAAACTCCTCTGGAAAAATATCGTTAGGACCGATGGACAACGTATCCCCCCCCTGGAAGTCATTGCCCTGGGATTTGGGCATATGCCGAAAACGACACTCGGTGAGGTAGCAGACTTCATCGTAGTCGTAGAAAATCACCCTTCCATGGCGTGTCACGCCAAAATTTTTCAGCAGCATATCGCCGGGAAAAATATTCGCCGCAGCCATTTGCTTAATGGCATTGCCGTAATCCTTAAGCACCATCTCCTTCTCTTGGTCGCTGCACTGCTCCAGATAGATGTTCAGCGGTGTCATCATGCGCTCGGTATAGCAATGTTTGATAATCACCTTATCGCCTTTCAACACAACGGTTGAGGGCGCCACTTCCAGTAAGTGCTCCAGACACTCCGGCGCAAAATGATCCTGACGGACAATAAAATTGGAGAACTCTTGCGTATCGGCCATACGCCCTACTCGGTCATGGCGCTTTACTAGCCGATACTTTTCGCGCACCACGGCGTGGGTCACGTCTTTGGCCGGGTCGAATTTATCTTTAATGATCTTAAACACGGTTCGAAAACTGGGCAGCACAAACACCGCCATCACCATGCCACGCACGCCAGGGGCAATAATAAACTGATCCTCCCGCTTGGCGACCTGACGATTCAGCGCCCGGAAAAGTTCGGTTTTACCATGTTTGAAGAAGCCGATTGAGGCATAGAGCTCACCTTCTGGCTTATGCGGCATCAACTGCTGAAGATAATCGACAAACTCCCTGGGTACCGCCACCTCCACCTGAAAGTAAGCGCGGGTGAAGGAGAAGATAATCGACACCTCGTCAGTTTCGATCAATACCGTATCCAGGCTCAGGCTGGCATCGCCTCCTGCCTGCTCACCAAAACCCTCGCCGTGGAGTACCGGTAGCACCAGTGGCACCTGCTCACCGCCGCCGATAATCCGTCCCACCAGATAAGCCCCTTTATTGCGATAAAAGACGCTATTCAGCAGCTCGATTTCAGTATCATCGTCGTCCAACATCGCCGAGGGTAAGTGCTGCTGTAAGAAGGTGGCGCCGAGGTGGGTATCCTGGTCTATCTCCGCAAAGCGATTTTCGAAGGGAGCATCGATAAGCGCCCATTTGAGCGCAGCTTGCCAGTCGCCGTTAACCTGTTTGCGACGGCATAAGTCAATTCCCGAGCGGTGGGCGGCATCCTCCCGGGAGCTATACACAAACATCCAGTCGTTGCGAATATGGCGATGATGGAAAATCGCACAGAACAGCGAGTTAAAAAAGGTTTCAGCGAGTTCATAATCGAGTCGGAGGCTGATCAGCTCAGCGTAGTGGTTGCGCGCCTCTCGCCAGCACTCGCAGTGGGATACCACTTCGGGATCGAAAGTGCGCTTTAAGCGCCCCAGGGTAACGTCGATTTTCTCCTTATATAGATTGATCCGCTCCGCGGAGGCTTGCTGCGTTTCGCGCCACGCCGCGTCACGGAAACGACGGCTGGCATCGGCAGTAATCTCTTTAAAACGCGCACGGTACTCATCGAAGCCATGCAAAATCGTCGTCGCTAAGCGGTATGCAGGTGCGTGCTTCACGGGCCGTACTCCTGTGGATTTACGCTAGTAGCGTTGCCTAACGGTAAACTACATGCGAGACGACCTTGGTGGATACCCGTGCTCCGTTAACGAACAGATTCAATGCGGCTGACCTGCAAACGGAAAGGCCCTGCCGTTCGATCCGCAATTAAAAAGCCGAGCTGGTGAATCTCGCTGGGCGTGACTGCGGGGGCATCGTTGAGCAGCGTGCCACGCCGCACCGCCTCAAAGACGCTCCAGGGGAAGTGCAGCGTTTCCCAGCTATCCTGAGCAGGCGTAAATTTCACTCGGTACGCTGAGGCATTGCCAAGGGAGGTGCTTTTCAGGCGCAACTGATAGGTACGCCCATCGCCCCGCACTGTCAGCGCTATTCCCCAGGCATCCGCCAGGGTTGGTTCAAAACCGTTGGGCTCGCGGCGAACCGAGGCAAAGCCCCCGCCGTTTTCCAGTGACACCTCGCCATGAAAGCGCCCTTCGTTGTCAGTAACGCTAAATGTGCTCTGAGAAACACCGCCCATTACGCCATCGTCAACCGCGTACCAGCGCTGCTGCTCGTTTGGGTTATCAAATGTCAACGCCATGATTACTCCTTCTCATTAGCTAAAAAAGCCTCTTTGCCGCAGGGCAAAGAGGCTCGTTCAGCCTAGGTGATTAACCTTGCAAATTATAGCTTCGCCGTCGTGACCGCTGGTTCTGAATCCTGGCTATCCAGCTCTTCAGGTGATGCGACCACTAGCGCAAACTCCTCCTCGGCGGTTTTCGCAACGAGATGATTCTTGCTATAGAGGAAGAAGTAGGCTGCGCCAACAATGAACAGCACAATGGTGTAGTTAAAGGCACGTGGGTCGAAGGCGTATACCCCGGTGAGCGCGACCAGGGAAAGCACCAGCGCAATGCCTGATGTGACAACACCGCCAGGGGTTTTATACGGGCGAGGCAGATCAGGCTGCTGCACACGCAGCATAATGTGGCTCAGTGCCATCAGTGCGTAGGAAATGGTTGCTCCGACCACGGCCATCCCCAGCATTAAGTCGCCTTCACCGCTGAGTGAGACTAAAAAGCCAAATACGCCCGGTACGATCAACGCCAAATAAGGCACCTTACGCCCGCTAGTCAGCGATAAGCGCTTAGGCAAATAGCCCGCCCGTGAGAGCGCAAATACCAATCGGCTGTAGCCGTAAATAATCGAAAAGAACGAGGCAATTAGCCCAGCCAAGCCCAGCACGTTAACCAGCGTGGCCAGGGTCGGGTTGCCCGCCTCGTTCAACGCATCTACTAATGGCACGCCGCTTTGGCCAATCATTTCGGCACCCGCCGCACCGGCCAGCAGCACCACGACTAACAGTGCAGTGAAGAGCAGAAACAGCATCGCCGCGATAATGCCTTTGGGCATATCTCGGGCGGGGTCTTTAGCCTCTTCCGCCGCCAGCGGTACACCTTCCACTGCCAGGAACAGCCACATACCAAACGGCAGCGCCGCCCAAACGCCGTACCAGCCAAACGGCATAAAGGTGCTGGCGCCCGCCGCATCAGTGGGCGCAATATCAAACAGGTTGGCAGCATCGAAACTGCCTATCAGCGCGACAGCGGTCGCCAGAATGGCGAACACCGCTAGGCCACTAATCACCATCATGACCTTGAGCGCTTCCCCCACGCCTGCCAAATGAATGCCAATAAACACGGCGTAGAAAATCAGGTACACCAGCGGGCCGTCAATACCGATTAACGCCTCTACCGCGGCACCGATAAAGATCACAATCGCCGCTGGGGCCAAGGCGTACTCGATCAATACCGCCAACCCGGTTAAGTAACCACCGGCAGGCCCCATTGCCTGGCGGGCAAAGCTATAGCCACCGCCTGCTGCGGGAAGTGCCGCTGACATTTCCGCGAGCGACAGCACCAAAGCCAAGTACATCAGCGCCATCAAACAGGCGGCAATCGCAAAGCCACCCCAGCCCGCTTCAGCGATGCCAAAGTTCCACCCGGCGAAGTCACCGGAAATGACGTAGGAAACCCCAAGCCCTGCTAGCAGTATCCAGCCAGCGGTGCCTTTGCGTAGTTGGCGTTTTGCCAAATACGCCTGATCAATCGATGGTTGTGTCATCGTTTTGCCCTTTCAGTGTGGAACGAAATCGTCGTCAGCGGCGTGCTGTTGTTTACTAACGCTGTTCCATTTTGTTATGTGACTGTTGTTGTTTGATCGTTGTTATAGGTGTCGTTTTTGGGGCGAAGCTAATCCGCCACCAGGAAGTTACGCGTCGAGCCTGATGCTGATTCGCCTTCCAACACATTGTCTTCGCTGCGGTCTTTCAACTTAACGCCAGACAATTTGAGCTGGCGGGCCTCTTTTAAGAGTAGAAAAAAGCGTCTAGCGGCCTCCTCTATTTGCAAACCCGCCGGGCGCACGTTGGAAATGCAGTTGCGCCGGTCATCCTTAAGCCCCGGTTCCGGTGCCCAGGTCATATACAGCCCTAAGCTATCTGGCGAGCTTAGCCCTGGTCGTTCGCCGATCATCACCAGCACGGCGTCAGCATTGAGCAGCCCTCCAATCTCATCGCCAATGGCCACCCGCCCCTGCTCAACAATCGTTAACGGCGCTAGCTGCCAATCGGCGGCGTCACTGCTCAACATCTGATAAAGCGTGCTAAGAAAGGGCGCGCTGTTTTGCTGCACGGCCAGCGCGGAAAGCCCATCGACCACAACCACCGCAAGGTCATAGCGTTGCTGAGAAGTAGCCGCTTGCTGCAACTGCTCTCGGGTCTCGTCGTTAAGGCGACGGCCATAGTCGGGTCGTTGCAGATACATGGCGCGGTCTTGAGCGTGGCTGTGTAGGCGAAGCGGCGCCTCAGTCAAATTGAGGGCTTGGGTCAGCTCGTTGGAGAGCGTTTCCACATCCAGCGGACAGTGAACCGCATCCTGGGCTTGGGCATGGGCTAACTGAAACGCCAGCAGTTTGCTGGTCGGCAGGCTAACCCCAGCGCGCCCCAGACCAATGCGCGCATCGGTAAAGGCATTTAGCCGCTCCCAAGGGTTTTCCACTACGATGGGGGATGAGGGTTTATGTGCCATGGCGCGGCTCCTTGGGCAGATGGCGCAGGCTGTTGGCAAAGGCGGCCGGAAGCTGGTCATTGAGCCGGTGGGTGCTGACATCCTGGAAAATCTGCATCTCTTCGAGCCAGCGTTCAAATTCGGGCGCCGCTTTTAGCCCCAGCACCCGCCGCGCATAGAGCGCGTCGTGAAACGAAGTTGTCTGATAATTGAGCATGATGTCGTCAGAACCGGGAATGCCCATGATGAAATTGCAGCCTGCCACGCCGAGCAGCGTGAGCAGGTTATCCATATCATTTTGATCCGCCTCGGCGTGATTGGTGTAGCAGACATCGCAGCCCATGGGTACGCCTAACAGCTTGCCGCAGAAGTGGTCTTCAAGGCCCGCACGGGTGATTTCCTTGCCGTCGAACAGGTACTCGGGGCCGATAAAGCCCACCACGGTATTGACCAGCAGCGGCTTGAACTTCCGCGCTACCGCGTAAGCGCGGGCTTCGCAGGTTTGCTGGTCGAGCCCGTGGTGGGCATCGGCGGAGAGCGAGCTGCCCTGGCCGGTTTCGAAATACATCACGTTGCGGCCCACCGTACCGCGATTGAGCGACTGCGCCGCTGCTTCGGCTTCGGCGAGAGTACTCAAGTCAAAGCCAAAACTGCGGTTGGTGGCTTCGGTGCCGCCGATCGACTGGAAGACCAGATCCACCGGGGCGCCCTGCTCGATCGCCTCCAAGGTGTTCGTTATGTGGGTCAGCACGCAGGACTGGGTGGGGATTTGATACTTCTGGATCACTTCATCCATCAAGCGCATCAGCTTGACGCTCTGAGCGACGTTATCTGTCGCGGGGTTGATGCCAATGACTGCATCGCCGCTGCCATAGAGCAGGCCATCTAAAATACTGGCCGCAATACCGGTTACATCATCGGTGGGATGGTTGGGCTGAAGGCGTGTCGAGAGCCGCCCCGGCAGGCCAATCGTATTGCGAAAAGCGGTGGTGACCCGGCACTTTTTAGCCACCAGAATCAAATCCTGATTGCGCATCAGCTTGCTGACGGCGGCGGCCATTTCGGGGGTAATTCCCGCTTTTACTTCTGTTAATACGTCACTAGTTGCGTGATCGGATAAGAGCCAGTTACGAAAGTCGCCGACGGTGAGGTGACGTAGGGGAGCGAAGGCGTCGGCGTCATGATCATCGATAATCAGCCGGGTAATCTCATCCTCTTCGTAAGGAATCAACGCTTCATTCAAAAAAGTGGTAAGCGGAAGTTCGGCCAACACCATTTGAGCGACCACGCGCTCTTCAGCGCTCTCCGCCATTACCCCGGCCAAGCGATCGCCGGAACGAGGCGGTGTGGCTTTGGCCATCAACTCCGCCAGGCTTGCGAAGCGATAGCTGCGGCTTCCCACCGTGGTTTGATAGGTCTGCGCCATAGAGCGGTCCTTTTTGTCATGACTGCTTTACATCGCGCTGACTGCGCGTTGAGGTACGAAACTTGCTTGTTTCCACCATAGCGCTATCACTAGAGAGGGAGTATCGAGTTTTGGCAAACCCAAGAATATTTAATAAATTTAAATAAATACATAAAGTTAGGACGTTAATCCAGCAATATTGAATGCATATAACGCCCCAAGGAGAGCCCATGACCACGCTCGAAAGCGCATTTGCACCAAAAAGATGCGTTCAGGAAGCGTTCGATGCCGATGAGCACGCGCAAAACCTGACGCGCTGGCAGCAGGAGTACGACCAGCTCAGCCCTGGCAGCTTCTATGGTCGCCTGGATGAAGTGGCATTAGAGACGATGCAAGTGTTCAAGGAGCACACCGGTCAAGCGCTACGCCAGCAATGTCGGGTATGGCCAAACTCGCTATGGATCGGGATTCCCACGACACGACATGGCACGCGGATCAATGGCCAAGCGCTTAGCGAGGGCGACGTAATGTGCCGCCCCGGTGGGCAGGATTTTGAATTGGTGACGCCGGAAGGATTCGACATCTATGGGCTGGTGATTCAATTACCAACGTTAGCAGAGGCGGCTAAGCGGCAAGGGATGAGCTTGGATACAGGCTGGCACGTCATGCCCCGTCGACAAGCGGCTACCGAAACGCTCAAGGCCGTCGCGTTTCTTATCGAGCGCCTGCTGACTAGCCAAACGCTGGCGATTGCTAGCCATATACATCAAGACATTCTGCTGATGGCGCTACTGGAACTCCTGCAAGCCGAACAGCCTAGTGCAGAGCTGCCGCCCAGCTACGCGCATCGTAAAGAAGTGGTTGACCGGGTAAAGCGCTACGTGGACGAGCACATGGATGGCCCGGTGACCATGGATGAGCTTTGCCAGCTGACCCATGTTAGCCGGCGCACGCTGCAGTACAGCTTTACGGCCATTTTGGGCATTAGCCCGCTGCAGTATTTACGTTTAACGCGGCTCAATCGTGTCCGTCGGGCGCTGCGAGCCGCATCGCCCGAGCAGTCAGTAACGGAAATAGCCACTTACTGGGGCTTCTGGCATCTGGGCCAATTCGCCCACGACTATAAGCAGCAGTTTGGTGAGTGTCCGTCACATACGCTTAACCCAAAAGTAAGCTTAGCTAAAGGTCGGTAGATGCGTGGATTCACGCCCTGGCAGACCCAGTTCAAACCAACTGTGATGCGCCTTACTATCGACCCATAGGTGATAGTGCAATTGAGACATCATCACTGGATCATCTAGAAAATCCAGCCGCTCCAATCGACTCATCCCCGCTGGCCCCATCAATACGGCGCGAGAAACCCGCTCGGCTCGGCGCTGGCGTATGGGCTCGACATCGGTGTGCCGTGATGTGCCTAAAGCCGTCGCCAACGCATTAGGCACGGGCTCTACCACCACTCGGACAAAAGAGGGTGCCGACATCCCGGTGTTCATCTGGGCAAGCAAGCTCACCATGCGTCGCAGCACCCGTGGTGGCTGCGTTTCTTCAGGAATCCGGAAAAGCCGCTTTTGAAAGCAGAACCGCCCTAACGAGACACGGCTCGACAGTGCCGATACCGGGATAGACAGCATCAAAGCGACGACGATGGGCGAGAGCCACCAAAGAAAGGTAGGCTCCATAACGTAAACACCCGCTGCCCACACAGCTCCAATGAGAGTCTGTGTCCAATGAGCTCGGATGGCATCCCCCCATGTCGTATCGCTATTTTCCCGCGATGGTGAGCGCCATTGCACCGCCCACCCCATTACTGACGTGAGTACAAACCGGGTATGAAACAGCATTCTTACCGGCGCTAACAACATCGAGAATAGCGACTCGAGCACCATGCTCGTCAATACCTTGAGCGGCCCGCCATAGTGGCGGCTACCTTTTATCCATACCAGCAATACGCTTAGCAACTTGGGCAAGAACAGCAGTAATGCCGTCACGCCGAACAAGCCCACCGCTAAGGTGGGATTCCATTGCGGCCAAACAGGAAACAGCATCCCCGGCTCGGGAAAGTAGTCGGGCGTGCTAAAGCTATGCACGGCTAGAAGTGCGGTGGAAAGAATTAAAAAAAGGCACCATAGCGGCGCTGACAGATAAGACATTAAACCGGTCAGGAAGACGGCACGGTGTACCGGATGAATACCTTGTGAGAAAAACAGCCGGAAGTTCATCAAATTTCCGTGACACCAGCGCCTGTCGCGATTGAGCTCATCCAGCAAATTAGGCGGCATTTCCTCATAGCTGCCTTCCAGTTTATAGGCAATCCACACCCCCCAACCCGCACGTCGCATCAGCGCCGCCTCGACAAAGTCATGGGATAAAATCTCCCCCGACATGGAGCCTTTACCGGGCAGCGGCGCCAGTATGCAGTGCTGCATAAACGGGGCCAGACGAATGATCGCGTTATGGCCCCAGTAGTGCGACTCGCCCAGTTGCCAAAAATGGAGCCCGGCGGTAAATAGCGGCCCGTAAACCCGCGTCGCAAACTGCTGCATGCGGGCGTACAGATTTAGGCGCCCCGAAGCGCGTGGTGCTGTTTGGATAATGCCGACCCTGGAGTGCACCTCCATCATTTGCACCAGTCGGGTCAGGCATTTGCCGCTCATGACACTATCGGCATCCAGCACCACCATATAACGATAGAGCGCCCCCCAGCGGCGGCAAAAATCGTCAAGGTTACCGCTTTTGCGTTTGACACGGCGCTGCCGACGGCGATAGTAAACTTGGCCGAAAGCATTCAGGTCACGGCACAACACCAGCCAGGCGTAGGTTTCTTGAATGGCAATATCGGGATCGGACGTATCGCTTAGGATGAAGATGTCGAAATGCCGGTCATTGCCCGTGCTGCGCAGTGACTCCAGGGTGGCGCGCACGCCGGCGAATACCCTGGCAACGTCCTCATTACAGATCGGCACCAGCAGTGCTGTGCGCGCCTCATCATCAATCGACTCGTCGCCCACTTCGCTGTCAATGGCGTAGCGATCATGACTTCTTAATAGCTGGAAGAACCCCATCAAAGCGGTCCAAAACCCCGCGGATACCCAGGCGAATAGCAGCACAAATAAAGCCAGGATAGTGATCTCAAGCCACTGCAGGCCCTGGCCGGGGAGTACGGTACGCATCTGATTGGCAGCGATGATACTTTGACCGAAAATCAGCACCAGCAAAATCCAACGACGCCTTCTGGCGACCCACTTCCAGGACGCGGAGGGTGACTCTCTGCTGCGCTTTCGAAAATCACCGTTAGCCCAGCGCTTAAAACGTCGCCCAATATTGACGAAAGGATTGGTCGACCACTTCTGGGGCGCTAATGGCGTTCGTTTCATCGGCGGCGCCGTTCGCAGGCGCGTAATGTTGGAAGCATCCGTCGTTAGCACGTCAGGCGGCGCTAACGGCGGCTCTGCATAGGCAAGCGCCAAGCGTCGTCCCACTGATAAGGCCGCTGGATCATCACTATTTTTATTCTGCCAATCACCTTCGCCCTCGCTATCTCCACCCAACGCAGCATGTAGCGAAGCCATATCGTGTTTATCAAGGTCACCGACTAATAACGAGTAGCGCTCCTTACGATCCCGGGTCTCCAATGCCAATCGTTCTAAATACAGATCCGTTGGCGTTGCCTGGGAAGAGGACATTGTCTCAGCCATTAGCGGGCAGCCTGTAATACCAAGTCTCGGACATTTGCTTGCCCTCGAGTACTAGCTTGGCCCTGATATCCAAAGGCTGGTTGCCATTATCGCGCTTCACGTTAACAAACACACGCCAACCGTTGGTCGCTGGATTATGCACAACGCGACTATTGGCTAATTCGCCATTATCGCCAACGCTGGCCTCTACGCTCATATTGGCATCGCTGGGGATGCCGGAAAGCGAGGGCCCGATAAAATCGAGGACGAAAGCGAGCGTACCGTCAGGCTCACGCACCAGGTTATCGCGTATCACTTCTCCCCGTGAGCGACGTGTTTCTTCAACCCACGCAAGCTGAGGATCAAGGTGACGGCTTTCATCGGTTGTAAACGTAATACGGTAATCGAACGCCAGCGGTGTTTCAGGATCATGCGTTTCGTCAGCCAACCACATTGATACGATGTTGTCGTTGGTCTCGTTGTCGGTGGGAATCTGGATCAACTCAACGCTACCGGCCCCCCATTCGTTTTGTGGCTCAACCCAGGCGCTTGGGCGCAGATCATAACGTGCGGCAATATCCTGATAATCGCTAAAATTGTGACCTCGTTGCATCAGGCCATACCCGCGTAATTGAGGCGTTGCCTGTCGATTCATCATTAATCTGGCCGGATTGGCTAGCGGGCGCCATGTCCAGCCATTCTGTGCATCATTGATTAATAGGCCATTAGAATCATGGATTGCCGGGATATAGTGTTGTGTCGAAGAGGGCTGCTCTGGGCCGTAAAGGTACATACTGGTGAGTGGTGCTATCCCCAATTTCTCGACCGCCCGGCGCAAATATAGCCGCGACTGTACGTCTACTAAGGTGTCTTCTCCGGGGCGTAACACGAAGCGGTAGGCACCGGTAACGCTAGGCGAGTCAAGCAAGGCGAAAATCGTCAAGTACTGGCTTTCTGAGCTAGGTTCGATGATCCACATTTCGCTAAAGCGAGGGAACTCTTCGCCTGAAGGCAACCCTGTATCAACAGCCAGGCCGCGCCCTGAAAGGCCATAAACCTGCCCTCTGCCAACTGCGCGAAAATAGCTTGCCCCCAGAAAGACCATCATCTCCTCATTGCGATCACCTTCATTGAGCGCATGGTTGATCCTGACACCAGCAATACCAACGCCATCGCTATTCTTCACTTCGTCGGAGATGCCTAAATCACCGTACGTGAAGTCATCAGGGTTGTAAGCAAAGGCATGCACCTCGCCTTCCTGATCAATGCTGTTTAATTGGATGGCACTGTCATAATGCATCCCTTCATGGATAAAGCTCAGGGTGAAAGGTGCGCCTCTACCGCTCCACACGTCGCGATCTCGCTTGAACTGTATTTGCGCATATTCCGTAAAGCTGAGCTCTCGCAGCTCACTGGGCAACGACGTTTCCGGTGCGCGGTAGCCCTGTTGCGCGAGTTCCTCTGCTTTTTTAACGACATCATCAAAGCCAAACGCAAAAGCCTCAACAGGAAAGCTTCCAATCAGCAGCCCACCTAGAACGGCTAGAGAAAAAAAATCGTTCCGGCGTGAAAATTTACTCTGCGGGGTCGATCCACTCATTTAGCGTAATCCTCCTGTACAATCCTTTGACTGAATTCAAATACGCTTATTTGCCGAATCGACATACGTGATAGACCATTCGATCAGCTAATTGCGTCCTTCTGCTACTGCTCGCCATCGCAAAAACACACGCCATGCGCGCATGTAAAGATTAGATTACATTTTAGGTATAGCATGAGTCTAGACTACTTGGCACCCTGGCTGACCGAGCTTTTTGAAAGGACTGAGACAAAAAATTAGAACTTACTCAATATGTTGAGCAGTGAGGATGGTCGATCTATTAAGCTGGTGGACTACAGGCGTAAGTATTTCTGCTGACAACTGCTGTAAGCTCAGTAACCGTAGAGGCATGCAGAGACTTTCATGGTCTATCTGCCTAGGCTAAATGAGCCAACGTTGGGCAAACTGTGCGGCTGTCAATGGCCGATCAAAGTAGTAGCCCTGCCCCTGAGCACAGCCCATTGCAAGCAATGCTTTGATTTGTTTTTGGTTCTCAATACCTTCCGCAATGGTCTCAAGTCCCAGCGTATTCGCCATGGCAATAATCGTCGCCACAATGACACGGTCATTGTCGCTGGTAAGCATATCGCGGATAAAAGAAATATCGATTTTTATTTTATCGGCGGCAAAGCGTTTTAGGTAGGCAAGCGAGGAATACCCAGTGCCAAAATCATCAATGGAAAGCCCTAACCCTTTGCTCTTTAAAACCTCAGTCATGGCGATCGCCTTTTCAGGATTTTCCATGATGCCGCTTTCGGTAATTTCCAGACTCAGTTGTGACGCCTCAATGCCGAAATAGGCACAACAATGGAGCAAGTTGGCGGCCAAGTCGTCCTCTTCAAACTGCTGTGCGGCAATATTAATCGCCAACTGGCCAACCATAGGGTGCCCCTGCTCTCGCCACTCGGCCAGCTGACTGCAGGCTTCTTCAATCACCCAGTTGCCTAGCGCAACAATCATGCCGCGCTCTTCAGCAATAGGTATAAATTTACCCGGCGATACGTCGCCAAGCTCATCATCGTGCCACCTGCACAGCGCCTCAGCGCCAATCAACAAGCCGCTGCGCAAATCCACCTGGGGCTGAAAGTTCAGGCTCAGCTGTTTTTCTGCAATGGCAGACGCCAAGCGTTTGGCAATATGCAGCTGTTCGGCCACAACGCGCCCCATCCAGGACTCGAATACACATACGGAAAGCTTTTGACGTTTGGCTTGATACATAGCAATGTCAGCGTGTTTCAACAGCTCTAAGGGTGTTGCCGCATGCTTGGGATAAAGCGCTAGTCCGATTCCCACAGTGAGTTCGAAAGAGTGTTGCTCAACAATAAACGGCAGCGCGATGCTGTCATACAGCCGCTGAGCGGTGGCTATTGCGCTGTTTTCCTCGTCACCAGGGGACACCACCACAAACTCATCGCCGCCTAAACGTGCTAAATACTGCCCCTCAGTTAGCGACGCTGCAAAGCGTTTGGCAACGTCCTTAAGGACTAAATCACCTAGATCGTGGCCAGCAGTGTCGTTGATCTCTTTGAAATGATTAAGATCCAGTAGCAATAGCGCCAATTCAGTAGTCTGGGTATCGGCAACCACTCGCTCTAAGTGGCGCATAAAGGCAGCACGATTGGGCAATTGAGTGCCGGGATCACAAAAAGCGAGTTGGCGTATGCGGACTTCATCTTGTTGACGTTCAAGCTCTGAAGCTGCCCGTGCGGCAAATATCTGCAATACATTGCGCACAACATCGACATCGGCCAGCGGCTTTTTAAACATTACGCCAATAAGTCCCAACGGCTCACCATGGCTATTATCTAGCCGCCGCCCAACATAACCATTTACCCAGGAAAGCGCCCCGTTGCTTTCAGCGGGTAGCATAATGGCGGCACCTTCATAAACGATACACTCCTGTTCTAACATCACCTTGTGGCAGGGAACACCGGGGAGGTAGTAGGCAAAATTGCTTTGAACTTGACCATTTACATACAGCGTCAAGGTATGAGCGATATCGGAATCTTGCTCATCCAGCAGTGCAATAAACCCCACTTCGGCGGATAAAGCCTCAGCCATATGGGCGGTCAGTTGGTGCAGAAACGATTCGCCATTTTCAGCCGAAACAGCAGTCGCCACGCTGACAACAGCGTGTTGGAAGCGCTGTTGCTCATTAATGGTATTGATTAAGGCGGAGTTGTGTCGGCCAATGCGCTGCAGCGCCAATTGATTATGCAGCATATGCTCGCGCGCTTGGCCTTCCGCTAACTGACGCGCCAACTCGGCACCAGCCAACGCCGCAGCGATACGTAATACTTCATCGGTATACGGTGGCAGTCTCAAAGCCTGAATTCAACTAATAAGTGCAGCACCTGCGGTTTCTAGCGCTCCTGAGTATTCACCTAAGAACACCTGGGCTGGGGTTCGGTATCCCAGCCGCTTTCTTGGTCTATCGTTTAGCTTATTGACGACTCTTCGTAGCTCGGCATTGGTCACTTTGCGGAAGTCAGTACCTTTAGGAAAATACTGCCTAATCAGACCATTGGTGTTTTCATTAGTACCACGCTGGCATGAGCGGTACGGGTCGCAAAAATAGATCTTGGCCGAGACGGACTTGGCAACCTTCCGTAAGCGCTCCACTAACCCCATCTATGCAGGCTTCGCTTAGACCGGTAAGGTCTCTTTCCACTGCCAGGGCAGCAGCGTATGGAGCTCATCAGCGTCGAGGGTGGGCAGGGTCGCGAAGA
>NZ_JACCDE010000032.1 GCF_013415125.1 Vreelandella glaciei
TAAGCTAAACGATAGACCAAGAAAGCGGCTGGGATACCGAACCCCAGCCCAGGTGTTCTTAGGTGAATACTCAGGAGCGCTAGAAACCGCAGGTGCTGCACTTATTAGTTGAATTCAGGATAAAAAGCGTGGTGGGGAACTTAGTAACTACTGGTGCGATCTTTAAAGGTGTTTTCTGGTTTCTTGTAATGGACGTACTAGTGCTAATTCTTTTGATGAGCTTTCCAGAGATAATACTTTTCTTACCTGAGAAGTTAGGATGATTTATCAACATAAGGCTTGTCATTATTTAAAACTCGTGAGTCCTCCCTGAAAGCATTTTTTATAAGTTTATGTTGGTGTTGAGAGCTGCTGTCTGAATAGGCAGTGGCTCTTATCTTGAGTATTTTATATGGCCGGTGTCTTATTGGTCTTTTCTGTTTGAAGAAAAGGTATATTGCTTTTAAAATTTTGGTTTGATGATGGTTGATAACTTTTAAAACATGATTAATATAAAACCTGGTTCAGAATTTTAAGCTCGCACGAAATGCTGGGTCATCCACATAGGCTACATTTAACCGCGTCCAAGGAACTACATTATTCCGGTCTACCGAAAAAATAGCACCGGGTGCTAGCATAACTCCCTGTTTCATGCAGTGGCGCGTAAGTTCGTTAGCATCTTCTATACCAGGAAATCGAGCCCAAAGGTATAAACTTTGTTCTGGCTTGCAGAAGACTTCCGCCCCGAGTTCTTCTAGAATTTTTAGCGCGACAGCGGTAGCTGTGCGTAGCCGAGCCTGTAACTTGGAAAGATGACGAAGATAGTTCCCTTCACGTAATATGACATCTACTGTACGTTCAGCATATTCTGCCCCAGCGATATGGAGTAACATTTTTATATCTGCCAACTCGGAGATTAGTTTTTCGCTACCGGCGATAAAACCAACCCGCAAAGCCGCTGATACCGACTTGGAGAAGCTTCCCAAATATAGCGTCCTGCCAAGCTGATCAAGCGCTGATAGCTTGGATGCTGAGCTAAGTTTGAAGTCAGCCATTGCGTCGTTTTCAACTACGATTAAATCGTGGCGTTCTGCTAGGGCTAATATCTGGCGTGCTTTATGCTCAGAAATGTCAGTTCCAGTCGGGTTGTGACACACAGACTGCATGAAAAACAGCGTCGGCCGCTCCTTAATCAGTAAACTGTTTAAATCATCTATATTTGGGCCATCCACCTCGCGACGTACGGGCAGCATGCGCACACCGCTGAGCTGTAACTTCCCAAAAAGTGGGTAATAGCCTGGAGTTTCTACTAGTACAGTCGAACCGGGTTGGGTAAAGCGCCGAATAATCAAATCCATTCCATGGTTTGCACCATAGGTGGTTAAAATCTGCTGTGGTAATGCGTTAATGCCATAGCTAGCTATTTTTTTGCTCAATTGCTCTCGTAAGCTGGCGTTACCGAAGCGGTTGCCATAGCGGAATAGGGAGGTAATGCCACCGCGGACAACTTGGCGATGAAATTTATCCAGGCGCATATCCATAAGCCAGTTGACTGGTGGGAACCCTTCACCCAGATGGGAATGCCCTGGTTCGCGTACAAGTTGTTGGCGCATCATCCAAGTAGTGTCGAGTGCGCGAGTGTAAGGGAGCGGTTGTGTCTCGCAATTTGTTTGTGTAGGCATTGCCATAACAAAAAAACCGCGCCCTTGGCGTGCTTCCACCAAGCCTTGTGCTGCTAAGTAATCGTAGGCCGTAATGACGGTGTTCTTGGAATCGCAGTGCAAACGCATGTGTTCACGTAGGGAAGGAAGCTTATCTCCTTTACGTAAAATGCCTTCAGTGATTTGGCTTGCTATGTCAGATGCGATTCTTTGAGCTCTAGTCTGGCGCTGCATTGATATAGGCAATTTTAGCTCCCACTTTTCGCCTATGTGGTCTCTGGTGTTGAGTATGATGAACACTAGAAGGGGACTATTCCGTGATTTACTCACATGTAGTCACAACCAACATTAAGCTGCAATTATTTTATTGGTCTTATTGCTCACTGTTATCACAGCTAGAATTCTATTCCAACGTTCAGTATAGCGTGTTATGGCGTTAAGTTATAAGAGAGTTTATTACCAAAGCTTCCATAGGGAAATTGACCAATTTCCTAATATGAATGCCGATAAAAAGTACTCAGTAATACTCAAGGCCTGATGAGCAATGACTCAATCGTCGCGCTCACCAATATAGATATGCCCGCCGCTGGCTTCTTCCAAGCCTGCGATCATACGCAGCGTGGTTGATTTGCCGCAGCCCGAAGGGCCTAGCAGAATGACAAATTGCCCAGGCGTGACGTCGAAAGAGATATTATCGACGGCAGCGGACGCGTCCCAACGTTTGGTAACGCGTTCCAGGCGGATACGCGATTGGTTTGACATAGCACACATCACCGGCAGTTGATTCAGCTTGTGTTGAAGGTGTTGCTGTTTCATGACACTTGGATCGTTTATGACAGCCGCTGTGTCAAGCGAAAATTTACTTGGTCACCTTAATGCCATAGCGCTGAAGCCTGCGCACCACGCTGGATTGGCTGATGCCCAGCCGCTCGGCAATGGCATAGGTACTGGGGTGAGTGGTGCACAGCGCCTCAAGCGTTTCCCGCTCTAAACGGGCCATGTACTGCTTCAGTGTTTCATGAGGTTCTAGTGCGGGTATCGACGTTGCTGGTGACGAGCTCGGCAGGCTTGCATGGTGTTGATCGGTATATGGTTGAGCGGCAGGCACCTCGATTTGATCGGTGGGGCTGGAAAGCCAAGCACGTTCCAGCCAGTTTTCCAGCTCACGAACGTTGCCCAGCCATTCACTGCCCATCAGGGTTGACCAAACGCGGGTGTCGAGAATTTTTTGCCGCCCATAGCGCTGGTTTAACCGGTTTAAACAGGCTTCGACAAGGTCGGGAATATCCTCCCGGCGGTCGCGAAGGGGGGGCAGGGTGACCGGGATCACATTGAGACGGTAGTAAAGGTCTAAACGAAACCGCCCAGCCTCAACCTGTTTAGCCAAGTCTTGGTTAGTGGCCACAACCAAGCGGAAGTTGACCTTGCGGGAGCGAGTGTCACCCAACCGAGTCAGGCTGCCATCTTGAATGACCTTTAACAGTTTGGTTTGCATTAGTAGCGGCAGCTCGCCTATTTCATCCAAGAACAGCGTGCCGCCCTCGGCCTGCTCCAGCAGTCCCGCCTTACCTTGCCGCGCCGCGCCGCTAAAAGCGCCGGGCTGATAGCCAAACATCTCGGACTCAAACAGATTCTCAGGAATCGCCGCGCAGTTAACGTCAATAAACGGCCCGTCACAGCGCTGGCTCCAGCGGTGTAGCTGTTTGGCAAAGGCGGTTTTACCCACGCCCGATTCACCCAGCATCAGCACATTGGCATCTGAAGGGGCGACCCGCTTGAGCAGTAGCGCAATTTCACGCATGACGCTGCTGCGCACCTGCAGATTATCCAGGGCATCATCCAGCGCCTGCTCTTCCGCATCCGGGGCGGCCTGGCTGCGTTTTAAGTGCTCGCTAAAGCGTTTTTGTAGCAGCGCGTATTCGTCTTGCAGCAGTTGAAGATCGGTTAAGTCTCTGGAACGACTGATAATCCGCTCTAGCTTGTCGTCGACAAACACGGGGTAGGCTTCAGCAATGACCCTGCGGCCTGTTCCGGTGACCTGCATAAGCTGCGCTGGTCGGCGGGTGCGCATCACTTCCATGGTGATGGAGGGCTTGAGCACCCCGGCCGCTTGCAGCTGCTGCACATTGCTGGAGAGCAGCTCTTCTCGTGATACCCCGTAAACCGCTTCGGCCCCTGGGCTAATGTCGACTATTTGCCCATCGCCACTGACGATAAAGAAGTGATCGTTAGCGGTCTCTACAATGGTTTGCAGTACACGTCTGTCTATTTCACTCACTGCCATCGACTCCCTTTAAATAATTCATTTTTGAATTTTTGATTCAAAAATGAATTATTTAAACATCAGATTGATTCATTTTTGCATCGTTTGGCCGGTAATCCCACCACTTTATAGGGATCTACGACTTGGCATGATCTGTGCAACGCCTATAGGAGATAGCTAAGGCCGCAAGTTAGGAAAGCTACACAGGCTAAAGCGTCACAACAAATCCAAGGAGATGTGTATGTCGGAGTTCAACCAGCCGTTGGGCGGCAACACCATGCCGCGCTTTGCAGGCCCCGCCACCATGATGCGCCTGCCTACCCAAGACACCGCTGAAGGTTTAGATGCGGCGTTTATCGGCATTCCCATGGATATTGGTACCTCGAACCGCCCCGGCACCCGTCTTGGGCCCCGCCAGATCCGCGATGAGTCGCGCATGCTGCGCCCCTACAATATGGCAACCCGCGCCGCGCCGTTTGAAAGCCTCCAGGTAGCCGATATCGGCGACGTACCCATCAACACCTTCCACCTGCCGAAAAGCGTCGACATCATCACCGCTTTTTACGACGACGTGCTGAAGCATGACTGCATTCCGATGACGCTGGGCGGCGAGCACACGTTGACGCTGCCGATTCTACGCGCCATTGCCAAAAAGCATGGCCCGGTGGGATTGATTCACATCGATGCCCATGCCGACGTGAACGAGCACATGTTCGGCGAGCCGATTGCTCATGGCACGCCATTTCGACGTGCTCAGGAAGAGGGCTTGTTGGCCCACGGCAAGGTCGTACAAATCGGCCTGCGTGGTACTGGTTACGCTGCTGAGGATTTCGACTGGTGCCGCGATCAAGGTTTCCGTGTGGTGCCCGCCGAGGAGTGCTGGTACCGCTCGCTAGCGCCGCTGATGGCCGAAGTGCGTGAACAGATGGGCGATATTCCGGTGTACATCAGTTTCGATATTGATGGTTTGGACCCCTCCGTTGCTCCCGGCACCGGCACGGTCGAGATGGGTGGCCTAACGTCTACTCAGGGATTGGAAATTGTCCGTGGCGCTTTGGGCCTGAATATTGTCGGCTGTGATCTGGTGGAAGTATCCCCGCCTTACGACCCCAGCGGCAACACCGCGCTGATGGGTGCCACGCTGCTGTATGAAATGCTCTGCGTCCTGCCGGGCGTGAAGCGTGGCGACTAAGCCGCTCTTAAGACAGTTTTGATTTAAAAAGAGCCGACCTGATAAGGCGCTAATAAAAAAGACATATGGCAGGAAGCACTGCTTCCTGCCACGACGCCGCCAGCCCACCTCCAATAATCACTTCCAATAGGTGAACCCTATGTCGAATAGTAACGTTAAGACCGCAGCGCCGACCTCGTCGGGGCCGATCCCCCAGGCGCATTTACTGAAGTTTATAGTGCCCTCTTTAATTGGGGTTTTGCTGTTTCTCGTCCCTTTTAAATTTGGCGATACTATCAATATTGGTATGGGCCTCATGGCGGAGGGGTTGCAAACGCTATTAGGCTCAGCGCTGCCTGCTATCGCGGTAGTCGTGCTTTGTCTTTCAGTGGTAGCCACTGTTTACGCCAAGCTAGCTGACCCTGGCTGGGCCAAAAAAGGCATGTTGCATGAGATGTTTCATGTTGGGCCGCTGTGGTTGGCAATGCGCGCTTTAGGCGCACTGTTTGCTGTGATGACTTATTTCCAGTTTGGGCCTGAGTTCGTCACTGCCTCCTTTACCGGTGGCGTCATGCTCAATGACCTTGCGCCGGTGCTCTTAACCTTCTTCTTCTTTGCCGCGCTGTTGCTACCGTTTCTGGTCGAGTTTGGCTTTATGGAGTTTATCGGCAGCATGGTACGCAAGCCGTTCCGGATAATTTTTAATCTGCCGGGACGCAGCGCCATTGATGCCACTGCCTCATGGATGGGGTCTGGTACCGTTGGGGTGCTCATTACCACGCAGCAGTATGAGCAGGGCTATTACAATGGTCGCGAAGCCTCCGTCATTGCTACCAATTTCTCTGTGGTCTCCATTGCCTTTGCGCTGTTAGTGACCAGCTTCGTCGATATTAACCATCTGTTTGTACAGTTTTACACGACGGTCGTGGTAGCAGGGTTAATCGCTGCGGTCATTGTGCCGCGAATCCCACCGCTATCGCGCAAGTCCAATGATTACTATGAGCCGGTCGGCTGTCAGTTAAACGAAGAACGTACCGAAAAAGTCGGCCTGTTCCGTTATAGCTTGATTCAAGCCACCAATCGCGCCGCTGGCGCTCCCGGGCCTCGCGAGCTAGCACGTTTGGCGCTGCTCAACGTGATGGATATTTTCCTAGGTTTACTACCATTGGTGTTTGCCATTGGCACGGTGGCGCTCATTCTGGCGGAGTTTACCCCGCTGTTTACCTGGCTCTCTTACCCGATGGTGCCGGTGCTGGAGCTGCTGCGTATCCCAGAGGCAGAAGCGGCAGCGCCCGCAACGCTGGTAGGCTTTGCCGATATGTTCCTACCGGCGGTATTAGCGACCAATATTGAAAGCGAACTCACTCGCTTTGTGATTGCCTGTCTCTCCCTAACCCAGCTGATTTACATGTCTGAAATAGGCGCGCTGCTGCTCAAGTCGAAAATCCCCATCAAATTCTGGGAACTGGTGGCAATCTTTCTACTGCGTACCGCGATTACGCTGCCAATCATCGCCTTTATGGCCCATACGTTTTTCTTCTAAGGGGACTTTAATGAGCGTTGAAGAAGCACGTAAACGATCCACAGTGACCTGTGCTGAGCTACTCATTCGGCTGCTACGGGAGACTTACGGGGTGAGCGTTCTGTTCGGCATCCCCGGCGTGCATACGGTAGAGCTTTATCGCGGGCTGGAAGGCAGCGATGTTCAGCATATAACGCCGCGCCATGAGCAGGGCGCGGGGTTTATGGCCGACGGCTATGCCCGTGCCAGCGGCCAACCGGGAGTGTGCCTGATTATCACCGGCCCGGGCATGACCAACATTGCTACCGCTATGGGCCAAGCCCTGGCGGACTCCATCCCCATGCTGGTGATCTCCAGCGTCAACCGTCGCGATACGCTGGGCTTAGGCCAAGGGCGGCTGCACGAGCTGCCCAGCCAACAGCAGATGATCAGCGGCGTGGCGCGGTTTAGCCACACGCTGCTGGACGCCAACACACTGCCCGACGTGTTGGCCCGCGCCTTTGCCATTTTTAACGGGGCGCGTCCAGGCCCGGTGCATATCGAAATCCCTATCGATCTGTTTAATGCCCCAGTGGATGTGCCGGCCAGTTGGCAAGCGCCCACACTTTACCGCGCGGCGCCTGATCCAGAAGGCTTGGCCGAGGCTGCACGCTTGCTAAAAGCGGCGAAGCAGCCTCTGGTGCTATTGGGCGGGGGCTGCGCTTCAGCGCCGGAAGCCGCAAGAGCATTAGTTGAGCAACTGGATGCCCCCACGGTAACAACCATCAACGCCAAGGGGCTGCTTGGCCGTGATCACCCTCTGGACTTAGGCGCCAATGCCGCGCTGCCCGCCGTTCGTGAGCTAGCTGCCAAGGCGGATGTCATTCTGGCGATAGGTACCGAGCTGGGTGAGACTGACTATGACGTCGTTTTTGACGATGGCTTCCACCTCAACGGCACGCTGATTCGTATCGACCTTGATCCCGAGCAGTTGGTACGCAATCAGCGTACAACGCTGGGACTGGTGGGCGATGCCGGGCGCAGCTTGGCGCTTCTGCTTGGTCACTGTCCTGAGCCGCTGAAGCGTCAAGGCATGGAGCGAACCGCCGCAGCGTTGGGCGCGCTTAATTTGGTCAACGACCCTGCCTTTACTGACTTTGTGCCGCTTTATAAAACGTTGGCTGATTATCTCCCCGAGGCGATCCTGGTGGGCGATTCCACCGCACCGGTATATGCCGGTAATCACTTGGTCAGCCAGCCGGCGCCCAGGCGCTACTTCAATGCCTCAACGGGTTACGGCACCTTGGGCTATGGGCTACCGGCGGCGTTGGGTGCCCAGCTGGCACGGCCTGAGCTGCCCGTGGTGGCTCTCGTTGGTGATGGTGGGGTGATGTTTACCCTCTCGGAAATGGCAACCGCCGTAGAAGCGCGCCTGCCGGTGGTGATTGTGCTGTGGCACAACGCCGGCTACGAAGAGATCCGTCGTTATATGGACGCCAACGGTGTGGCCCGCTTAGGCGTGGATATTCAGGCACCCAACTTTCTCACCCTGGCCGAAGGCTTTGGTTGCCCCGGCATACTGGTAGAAAGCCCCGCCGAGTTTGCCGAGGCGCTCGCCAATCGCGAAACGAGCGGGCCTTTACTGATCGAAATTGACGCCGCTGCTTGGCAGAAAAGCCTGATATCAACAGGAGATAACAATGAAGAATAATCATGTGCTCGGCCAAGACACCCTATCTGCCGACGATGTTGAACACAGCCTTGGGCTGCCGGGAACCTTTGCGCTGTGGCTCGGTGCCAATGTGGTGGTCACCACCATCCTGACCGGCATGTTTTTAGTCCCTGATCTGACCTTTCAGCATGCGATGCTGCTGATATTGATTGGTTCGGCGATCGGCATTATCCCGCTGGTATTGATCGGGGTGATGGGCCAGCAAACCGGCATGACCACCATGGTGCTGGCGCGAGGGACTTTTGGCAGAAAAGGCGCTAATTTCCCCGCCTGGGTGAATCTATTGGCGCTGATCGCCTGGAGCTGGATTCAGGCGCTACTCGCCGGCATGAGTCTGGACTACGCCGTGGAAAGCCTGACCGGTTACTCCAACGTGGCGCTGTTTACGGTGCTGTGCGAATCGTTGGTGGTGCTGATCGCGCTTCGCGGACACTTGGGCATTGAAAAGGTCGAGAAAATCGCGGCGCTGTTAATGGTGGGGCTATCGGCGGTGGTGCTTTTTGCGCTCAATCGCCATTACGACCTGCCGAGTATTACCCAGTTAGAGCCGGAAGGTGTACTGGGTGGCGGCGTGATCTTCGATATCGTCGTGGCCACTGCTTTTTCCTGGATACCGCTGGCGGCGGACTACAATCGCCACTGCCGCACACTGAAGGCGGCGGTCGTCGGCACCTGGGGCGGCTATGTGACGGCCACCTTGATTGCCATGGGGTTGGGTGCCACGGTCTCGGCGCTATCCATCGCGGAAGGCATGGAGCAGACCTACGATCCCACGGCCCTGCTGAGTGGTTTCGGGTTTGGGCTGCCAGCGGCGCTGGTGATTTTCTTCTCGGTACTCACCACCAACGTGATGTGTGTTTACAGCGCGACGCTTTCGTTTATGAGCGTGCGTCCCAAGGTGCCGTTCTGGAAACCGGCGTTGATCATTGGCGTGGTGTCAGTGGTAGGCGCGCTGATCCCCGGCATTCTTGACCAGTTCCAGACCTTCCTATTGATTATCGGCAGCGTCTTTATACCGGCCTTTTCCCTGATGATCGTGGATTACTACCTGCTGGGTCGCCAACGCTATACCTCGGCACAATTGATCCAGGCTGAACATAGCCTTCCCGCCTTCAACTGGCTGGCGCTGGGCAGCTACGCGGTCGGCGCGTTACTGGCTTACTACTGGAACTGGGTCGCACCGCTTGATTTTGGCGCGTCGCTGCCGGTTTTCGTGATCACCGGCGCGCTCTATTTTGTGATCAGCAAGGTTGCGCTCGCCAAGCGGGTGCCCGCATGAGCCTTGAGCGCATCAATGCACAGCAGTGGTACCGTACCGACAGCAAGGCGGACGGTATCACCCTGATCGACGAACCGTGGATCAAGCCGTTTTATCGCTGCAATATCTGGCATGTCCAGGGCAGCAAGCGGGGCATGGTCGTGGACTTTGGCTTGGGCGCGGTGCCGCTACGCCAGCACGTGGCGCAGCTTGCCGAGCGTGACCTATTGGCGGTGGCCAGCCACACGCACTTTGACCATATCGGCGCTGCCCACGAGTTTGGCTGTTGCCATGTGCATGCCGCCGAGGAGGACATCCTGGCCTCACCTGACAACACGCGCACCCTGGCTGACCAGTTTCTCAGCGATGACATGTTTGAGGCGCTCCCTGCCAAGCCTTATTCGCACAGCCGCTACCGCATCACGGCACCGCAGCAGGTGTGCCCGCTGGCGGATGGCGAAATACTGGACCTGGGGAACCGTCAGTGGGAGGTGATCCATACCCCTGGTCACTCCCCCGGCGGCATCGCCCTGTGGGAGGCGGCCACCCAGACGCTGATTTCGGGCGATCTGATTTACGATGGCCCGCTCATTGAAGACCTCTGGCACAGCGATCTTACCGACTACGCTGCCAGCATGCGGCGGCTGCGCACGCTGCCCGTCCGCACCGTGCACGGCGGCCATTTCCCCAGCTTTAGCGGCCAGCATCTCACAACGCTCATCGATGATTGGCTTCGCCAACACGAGCTTTAAGGAGCCTTAATCGTGTCTACGACATCTAAAATAGAACACGCTTCTATACTTGATAAGCAATTTATCAATAACCAGTGGGTCGCTTCAGCGGGCACTCGACTCCTCGATGTGATGAACCCTTACCGCGAAGAACGCATTGCTCAGGTTACTGCGGGAGATGCCGCGGATGTAGCCGCCGCCGTAACAGCGGCCCAGCAGGCGCAGCCTGATTGGCAGGCGTTGGGTGGTGCCGCACGTGCAGAGTATTTGGAAGGGTTCGCCGATGCACTGGAAGCCCGCCGTGACTCGATTATCACGCTGTCGGCGACCAACAATGGCAAGCCATTAGCGGAGGCGGGGATCGACCTGGAAGATGCTATTGCCTGCTACCGCTACTATGCCAAGCAGGCTAAAGCGTTGGATGCCCGTCAGGGTGAGTTAGTCAGTGTGGAAATGGGGGGTGTTGAAGCGCGTACCTATCATGACCCTGTGGGCGTGGTGGGGCTGATTGCGCCGTGGAATTTCCCACTCGTCACCAGCGCCTGGAAGCTAGCGCCTGCTTTGGCAGCCGGTTGTACCGCTGTGCTTAAACCATCCGAAGTGACACCGCTCCCTGAGTTAGTGCTGGCAGAAATCGCCCTGGAGATTGGCCTGCCCGCGGGTGTGCTCAACTTGCTTAACGGCGACGGTGAGGGTATCGGCGCACCGCTCACCAGCCACCCAGGCGTGGATAAAATCTCCTTTACCGGAAGTAATCGCGTGGGTGAAGCGGTCATGCAGTCGGCTAGTGCCCGCACCGCGAGCGTGTCGCTGGAACTAGGCGGCAAATCCCCCATTTTAGTGATGGAAGATGCCGACCCGGCGCAAGCCGCTGACTGGGTAATGGCGGGCATTTACTTCAATGCCGGACAAATCTGCTCAGCAACTTCGCGCCTGTTGGTACACGAAGACGTAGCGGAAGCACTCTATGCCGCGCTTGGAGAGCGAATGGATGCGCTAACGCTAGGCGACCCGCTAGCCGAAGGCATCGACTTAGGCCCGCTGACCAGCGCCAAACAGCGCGACGCCGTGCAACGCTATTTGGATCTGGCCGAACAGGAAGGACTGACAGTCGTGCGCGATGCGACGCACCGCACGTTGCCGACCCAGGGCTACTTCCTGGCCCCCACGCTTTATCGCGATGTACCGCTTGAGAGCCGCCTGTGGAAAGAGGAGATTTTCGGCCCGGTGCTCTGCGCCCGCAGCGTGACAAGTGAAGCCGAAGCGATTCGACTCGCCAACGACAGTGCTTTTGGCCTAGCGGCAACTGTCATCAGCGGTGACCCAGAGCGTGCCAAGCGCATTGGCCGTCAGTTGAAAGCCGGTAGCATCTGGTACAACAGCGAGCAACTCGTGCTACCTGAAACCGCCTGGGGCGGCTTTAAGCGTAGCGGCATTGGGCGTGAACTTGGCCCTTGGGGGTTGAGTGCTTATCTGGAAGTGAAGCATGTGATTGGGCCTGCCTAACCTCAGGTTTGAGCATTAGGCATGAACTTATGGCATCGCATAACGCCGGGTCGATTTCCCGGCTTTGACCACCTGCCCCGGCACATCGTGGCCGATAAGGTTGGGGAGGGTGGCGGCGACTTCAAGCAGTGCATCCAGATCGACACCGGTATCGACGCCCATGGCTTCAAACATATGCACCAGATCTTCGGTGCATACATTACCGCTAGCGCCGGGGGCGAAGGGGCAGCCGCCTAGCCCACCTAATGAAGCATCAAAGCGGTTGATGCCCGCCTGCCACGCCGCCAGTGCATTGGCTAAGCCCATGCCGCGGGTGTTGTGGAAGTGCAGCGTGAACGGCGTTTCTGGCCAGCGCTTAAGCACGGCTTCACACAGGCGTTTGACCTGCGCAGGGTTAGCCATACCGGTGGTGTCACAGAGTGTAACTCCCTGAATGCCAAGGTCGATAAGTTGTTCAATGAGCTCAAGTACCCGCGCTTCGGGCACTTCGCCTTCGAAGGGGCAACCGAAGGTCGTGGAAAGCGATGCATTGATAAAAACGCCGCTACCCTGTGTCAGTTCCAAAATAGCTGCGAACTGTTCAAGAGATTGTTCCGGCGCCATGCGCAGGTTAGCTAAGCCATGGCTATTGCTGGCAGACATCACCAGATTAATCTCATCCACTTGGCAGCCCAGCGCCCGTTCGGTGCCTTTTACGTTGGGTACCAGTACGGTGAGATCGACGCCCTCCTGGCGTTGAATGCCGGTCACCACCTCAGCGGCATCACGCAGGTTGGGGATCGCTTTAGGCGACGTAAACGAGGTTGCCTCAATGCGGCGCAGACCAGTGGTAGAAAGCGCGTCAATCCAGCGGATCTTCTCTTCCGTGGGCACAAACCGAGCCTCAATCTGCAGGCCGTCCCGGGGGGCAACTTCGTTGATCTCGATTTTGGTGGGGCAAGGTGTTACCAACTTCATAAAAACACTCCCTAAATAATGCCCGCTTGGCGCAGCTTGGCGCGGGTTTCGTGATCAATACCCAGCTCATCCAACACGTCGTCGGTATGCTGGCCAAGGGTGGGGCCGCCGTCGCCGATTCGCCCTGGCGTAGCGCTAAGCTTTGGCAATACGCCGGGTACTTTTAGCGGTTTACCGTTGGGGCGAGTGAAGGTTTGAATCATCTCCCGCGCCAAATAGTGGGGATCAAAGGCGATATCTTCCGCCGTGTAGGGGTAGCCTGCGGGCACACGGGCTTCATCCAGCGCCTGTAAAATGGCATCCCGTGGGCGCTCTGCCGTCCATGCTTGAATGGCGGTATCAATCATCTCGGCTTGCTGGCTGCGTCCATCGTTGTGGGCCAGGGCCGAGTCGTTGGCGAGATCATCACGGCCAATAACGCCCATTAAGCGCTTGAAAATACTATCGCCGTTACCGGCGATTAGTACGTAATCGCCGCCTTGGCAGCGGTAGGCGTTGGAAGGGGTGATGCCGGGCAGGGCGCTGCCGCTGGGTTCGCGATTCTGGCCGCTGGCATCGAATTCCGGCAGCAGGCTCTCCATCATCGCAAACACCGACTCATACAGCGCGACGTCGATCTCTTGACCCAGGTTACTGCGGTTGCGCTCCTGGAGTGCCAGCAGGGTACCAATCACGGCGTAGAGCGCGGAAAGCGAGTCACCAATGCTGACTCCTACGCGCACCGAAGGCTCGCCCGGCTGACCGGTGAGGTAACGCAGTCCGCCCATGGCTTCGCCTATGACGCCAAACCCGGGCTTGTCGCGGTAGGGACCCGTTTGCCCGTAGCCGGAAATATGCACCATGATCAGCCGTGGGTTGAGTTGGGAGAGTGCTTTCCAGCCCAACCCCCAGTTGTCTAGCGTGCCGGGGCGGAAGTTCTCCACCACCACGTCAGCCTCGGCGGCGAGCTGTCGCACCAGCTGTTGGCCCTCTTCACTGCGCAAGTCCAGCGCCACCGAGCGCTTGTTGCGGGTCTGGACGTGCCACCAGAGCGAGGTGCCATCCTCTATCATTCGCCATTTGCGAAGTGGGTCGCCGGTGCCGGGTGGTTCGATTTTAATCACATCGGCACCGAATTCACCCAGTAGTTTGGTGGCGAAAGGCCCCGCAATCAGTTGCCCAAGCTCAAGCACTTTCAAGCCTTGGAGCGGAAGCTGGCGGGCTTCGGGAGCATTCATTAAGGCTTTCCTCTATTTATCGTTATCATCATTCATTGTCAGCATGCGTGAGCCGATCCAGAGCGACAATTAGGCAATCGGTAACAAAGGGTTCGTGGTTAGCGAAGGGGTGCGTTAGCATAATCCGCCTGTCCTTTGGGAGTCATGTGTCATGCGCCGCTTCGATTTTGTCACCCTCAAGCTGTTTATTTCCGTAGCGGACGAAGGCCGCCTGACCGCTGCAGCCGAGCGAGAACACTTAGCACTCGCTGCAGTGAGCAAGCGAATAAGCGATCTGGAAGCGCTGGTCGGCACGTCGCTGCTGTATCGCCGCCCGCGGGGTGTGGAGCTCACTCCTGCGGGCCAGGCGTTTTTGCACCATGCTCGGCGCATTATGGATAACATCGAGCGCCTACATGCGGAACTCAGCGAGTACGGAGAAGGCGTGCGCGGCCATGTGCGTATCCACTCCAATACCTCGGCGATCATTGCTTTTCTCCCTCAGGATCTCAGTGCCTTTACCCGCCTCTATCCTGAAATCAAGATTGATCTGCAGGAGCGGGTTAGCAGTGAAATCATTGCCGCCGTGCGCGATGGCCTGACGGATATAGGCATTTTCGCCGGGCATGTGCCAGCGCCAGACCTTCAGCAGCTCTCTTATCGACATGACCGTCTCATGTTAATGACGCCCATGGATCACCCCTTGGCTGAGCGTGAAAGCATCGCTTTTAACGAAGCGCTGGCCTTCGATTTTATTGGCTTACAGCAGGACGCCTCGCTGCAATCACTGTTGAATGAACAAGCTAACCTAGCAGGCAAAGCGCTGCGTATGCGCATTCAGGTACGTAGCTTTGACGCTATTTGCCGGATGATTCACCACGGTATGGGCGTTGGCGTACTCCCCGAGCAGACCATCTATCGTGATCTGGGTGATTTGCAGCTCAAAAGCATCCCCCTTAGCGATCCCTGGGCCCAGCGTGAGCTGGTGATTGGCATGCGCCGCTACGCCTCGTTGCATGTGACGGCGCGGCATCTGGTCGATCACCTCACCCAGAAAGCAGTTGAGAGCTAGCTGCAGAATCTGCAAATGGCTTCGTATTTTGTGAAAGCTGGCAAATATTTTGTGATGGCAAAATGCCTTGAGCGGTGGCGCTGAAGTATGCCTTCACAGCCTATCGAGAGGGCTTTTGAAAGAGCAGCGAAGGCGGTCAGGTATTCATCTTTGGTCGTATGGCCGCAAGCGCCTCGGTTAAAAAGCGCGTCATACCGGCGTTTCTAGCCATCGTATTTTACGAAGCCAGCCTTCTTGAACGTCGATTTGAGCCCCTCGGCGGGTTGTTTCAAGATCGAACGAGTAGCACACCCAATAACGACAACCGTAGAGAGTGATCCCATGCGGAAACAATTGCTTGCCACGCTGGCTACCCTAGGCATGCTAACGACGGCCCCGTTCGTTTTAGCTAACCCCATCGAAATTCAAGTCAACAACACCATGAGCGAAGGCGGCTCGGAAAGCGCCGCGGTGGAACGCTTTGCTGAGTATCTAGAAGAGCAGGCGCCAGGCCGCTTTGAAGTGCGTCCCTTTTTGGCGGGCTCTCTTGGCGGTGAAAATGCAGTGTTGGAACTGCTAAACCTGGGCCAAACCCAGCTCTCCCTGACCGGTGGTAACTGGCGTCAACAGTATGCGCCTGAATACGACGCCATTACGGTTCCCTTTGTGTTCACTACTTGGGATGAAGTCGACGCCTATATGGAGAGTCCTTCCGGCCAAGCACTGGTCGAGAAAGCAGAAAGTCAGGGCGGTCTGAAGTACTTTGGTCTGCAGCACCGCGGGCCCCGCCACATGACCGCCAATAAAGAGATCCACTCCCCAGATGATCTGGATGGCTTCCGCCTGCGCCTGCCTTCGTTGCCGGTATGGTTGGAAGTGTGGGAAGAGATTGGGGCTCAGGTAGTCAACGTACCGGCGCCAGAGATTTATCTCGCCATGCAGACCGGCCAGGTCGATGGCCACGAGAACTCGCTCTCCTCGCCTTATACCCGTCGTCTATGGGAAGTGCAGGACTACCTGATCATGACCAGTCACGTGCAGTTTCCGTGGAGCTGGGTAGCTAGTTCTCGTTGGTGGGATGGTCTAGAAGAGGAAGATCAAGCGCTGATCGAAGAAGCCATTGAGGTGGCACGCCAGTACGGGTCAGAGCAAGAACGCGATCTCGATGAGTTCTATCTGGAAGCCCTGCAGGATGAAGGCATGACCGTCATTGAGCCGGATGTTGCGCCTTTCCGCGAGGCAGCGTTACCGGCTATCGATCGTGTCATGGCTGACATGGCCGAGGGCGTTCGTGAAGATGCGCTGGGTAACGACAGCGAGTAAAACGCGCTGGACAGAAATTGCGGCGGCCCATCGGGCCGTCGCTTTTCTTCATTATAAATAAGTTTTCATGTAAGACTAAAAAGCAGTCAGGGTAAGGAGTTCTCCAGTGGAAGACGCGGTAGCGCCCAGTAAGGGGCCAGATCGAATTGCTTTCTATACGCTGCGCGGCGTTACACGCCTGTGCGATGGGGTGGGCGTGGCGCTGATGGCAGCCATTCTGCTGCTGATCGTGGCGGCCGTGATTGCCCGTGACCTGCTGGGGCTGGGGATGCCCTGGACCGAAGAGGTGGCGTCTATGCTGGCGATTTACGCGATTGGCTTCGGGTCGCTATCCGCCTGGGTACGCAGCGAGCATCTGGTGGTCGATTTGTTCAGCCATAAGCTTTCCGGGCTGGGTAAGAATATCCAGTACCGGCTCACTGCGCTGATCTCCTGCGGCTTTTTTGCACTGGCCGCCTGGGGGGCTTGGATCATGTCGGACATGAGCGCCAACAATAAAACTGTCTCGTTAAGTATCAGTTTCAGCTACCTCTATTACGGCATCTTTTTCAGCTTTGTGGGCATGGCGCTGATTGCCTTTTGGCAAACGTTGCGCGGCCCGGTGGCGTGGTTGGAAACGTCCCATGAAGAGGAGGTCTCTCAACCATGACCGAACTACTGATTTTCGTCGGTGGCTTGTTAGTTCTGATGGCCATTGGCTTGCCCGTGGTGGTCGCCATTGGCGTGACCTCCTTTATCGCCTTGGTAGCGACCGGTACCGGCGGGCTACCCGTCGAGTTACTCCCGCTGCGCATGGTGCAAACCCTCAATAACTTTACCCTGCTGGCGATTCCGCTGTTTATTCTGGCCGCCAACATCATGAATATTGGCTCCACCACCACGCGGATTTTTGATTTTGCGACTGCCTTAGTAGGTTTTACCAAGGGTGGCCTGGGTCACGCCAACGTGGTGGCCAGCTCCATTTTCGCCACGATGTCGGGCACCGCGGTGGCCGATGCTGCCGGGCTGGGTAGTATCGAAATCAAGGCGATGAAAGAGCGTGGCTACGAGTTGGGTTACTCAACCGGCATCACTGCCGCCTCTAGCGTCATCGGGCCAATTCTGCCGCCCAGTATCGCGCTCGTCGTTTATGGCTGGCTGGCCAATGTGAGTATTGGTGGGCTGTTTATGGCGGGGCTACTGCCGGGTATCTTGATGGCACTGCTGCTGATGGGAATGACCGTGCTGCTGTCTGCCAGCGGTAGGGTGGTGATGCCTAAACCCACGCCTTTTGACGCCTGCGAAGTTGTCCGCACCGGTAAACGCGCTATTTTGCCTTTGATGATGCCAGCGATTATCGTCGGCGGTATTTGGGGCGGTTTCTTCACGCCCACCGAAGCGGGCGCTATTGCCTCGCTCTACGCGATCATTCTAGGTGGACTGATCTACCGCGATTTGAATTGGAAGGATCTGTTTAACGCCTTCAGTCGCACGCTGATGTTCAGTGCAGTTATCCTGCTGATTATTGCGGTCTCCAGCTTTTATGGCTGGATACTGGTGCGCATGGGCATTCCTCAGGCGTTAGCGGGTCAGGTCGCCAGCATCGATATGCCGATGTTTGCGCTGCTACTCTGTTTTGCGCTGTTCTTCCTATTGATCGGTTGCTTTATGTCAGTGATCGAAAGCATCCTGATTTTTACCCCCATTGTGGTGCCCGCAGCGCTAAGCGCCGGATTAGACCCTGTTCACTTCGGTATCGTGATGGTGATCACGCTATCGGTGGGGGTCATTACGCCGCCATTTGGCACGGTGCTGTTTTTAATGGTGGGCATTACCCGGCTGCGTTATGGCCAAGTGGTGACCGCGATACTGCCGTTCTTGCTGCCGATCATTGCGACCATTTTGCTGTTGATCGCCGTGCCTGGATTGGCCACTTGGCTGCCAGATATCATGGGGTACTAATTCAGAAGGAGCCCGTATGAAAATGCCGCACAACGCGTTTAAGCAACTGCTACTGGCGGGCCAACCCCAAACGGGCATTTGGCTTGGCTTGACCAGTGCTTATACCGCTGAGATTGCCGCCACGGCGGGCTTCGACTGGCTGTTGATTGACGCAGAACATACGCCTAATGATCTCGCCAGCCTGCTTGCTCAGCTGCAGGCGCTGGCCCCCTATCAAAGCCACCCGGTGGTTCGCCCGCCCACCGGCGATGCGGTATTGATCAAGCGTTACCTGGATATTGGCGTGCAGAACCTGCTCATCCCCATGGTCGAGACCGCCGAGCAAGCGGCTGAGTTAGTGGCGGCTACGCGTTACCCACCCCAGGGTATTCGCGGCGTTGGTCATGTGCTGGCACGCGCCTCGCGTTGGGGGCAGGCAGAAGATTACCTCTCCCGCGCTGATGACGAAATCTGCCTCATGCTGCAGGTGGAGAGCCCCCAGGCGCTTGCTAACCTGGAGGCTATCGCTGCAGTAGACGGTGTCGATGGGGTGTTTATTGGCCCGGCGGATTTGTCGGCGTCTATGGGGCATCTCGGCAATGCCAACCACCCTGAAGTGACAGAAGCGATTAGTGACGCCATTAACAAGATACGCGCTGCGGGGAAGGCAGCGGGTATCGTCACGGTGGATGAGCAGGCAGCCCGCGGCTATCTCGCCGCGGGCTGTACCTTCGTTGGTGTCGGGATTGATACGCTGCTTTACGCCAATGCGCTGCGAGGTCTAGCGGAGCGGTTCAAGCACGAATGAACCAAATAGTGGTGAACCATGCTGGGGATTACTCCCCAGCAGCAGGCAAAATCCTTCCTGGGTTCATCAATCCTTTGGGGTCGAATAGCGCTTTAACGCCGCTGACCATCTCCCGCTCAATCGGCGATAGCCGCGCCAAATAAGGTGCTTGCTTGGTGCGGCCAATGCCATGTTCAGCGCTGATGCTGCCCTGGAAGTCATCCAGCACCTCAAAAAGACGCTCTTCAAGCTCGTGCAGATGGGCTTTCTTATCGCTATCCGCCATTGCCGTGGGCGGTAGGATATTGAAGTGCAGATTGCCGTCGCCCACATGGCCGTAGGCAATAATGTCGCACTCGGGGGACGCCGCCATCACCACCTCGCTTGCCCGGCTAACGAAGTCCGGAATCGCCGAAATGGGTACCGAGATATCGGTGCGCAGATGCTCGCCGCGCCGCCGTTGACCTTCCAGCATACTTTCACGGAACTGCCACAGCTGGGCGGACTGGGTGTCGCTAGAGGCTAGCGCACCATCCAGCACCAGCTCGCGCTCCATGCCGGTTTCCAGCAGCGCTTCCAGCAAGGCGGTAAGGTCCACGGGGCCTGTGGCGGCGACTTCCATCAGCACGTACCAGGGGTAGGCGCTATCCAGCGGATCGCGTAGCTCGGGCGTCGCTTCAATTGCCAGCTCGATGCAGCGGCGAGGAATCAGCTCAAAAGCCGTTAGCAGATCGCAGCACTCTCGGCGAGCCAAACCGTAAAGGTCAATGACTGCCTGAACGGAGGGCAGTCCCAGCAGCGCCGTCCGGTTTTGGGTTGGGCGCGGTGATAGTTTTAACACCGCGCCAGTGACGATACCCAAGGTACCTTCACTACCCAGAAACAGCTGTTGAAGGTCGTAGCCGCGATTGTCCTTATGCAGCGCACTTAGGCTCTCCCAGATACGCCCGTCGGGGAGCACTACTTCAAGGCCCAGCACCAGCTCGCGCATCATGCCGTAGCGCAACACGTTAAGCCCGCCCGCGTTGGTGGCGATATTGCCGCCAATCTGACAACTGCCTTGAGCCCCTAACGAGAGGGGAAAGTCACAATCATGATCAAAGGCGGCCAGCTTAACGTTTTCAAGGATACAGCCCGCGTCTACCGTGATAGTGAAGTTGACCGGATCAATGGCCCGCACATTGTTTAGGCGTTCCAAGCTGATCACCAGCTCCTGACCACTGGCGGCAGGCAAGGCGCCTGCCACCAGGCCGCTATGGCCGCCCTGAGGCGTCATCGCGATCCCTTGTTGATAGCAGCGCTTTGCAACCTCGGCGACTTCAGCGGTATTAGCTGGGCGAGCCACGGCCAACGGCATGCCCAGCGTATCGCCTGCCCAGTCGCTAACGTAGCGCGCCATGGCGTGCGGTTCGCGCAGTAAACCGCGCTCGCCGAGCAGGCTGGTTAACTCATTTAAAAAGGTGGTGGTGTCGGTCATTAACGCTCTTCCTGCCAGGCTGCGCCTTCGGGGAAGCGGTGCTGTGCTTGGGATTCTGCGTGCATGGCAATGCTGTAACCCGGCGCCTCAGGCACTTGGTAGCGGCCACGGTTGATGACTACCGGGTCGATAAAGTGCTCGTGAAGGTGGTCTACGTACTCCAGCACGCGGCCTTCAAGGCTACCGGATACCGCGATGTAGTCGAATAGCGAGATATGTTGGGTGTATTCGCAGAGCCCAACGCCGCCGCCATGAGGGCAAATCGGTACGCCGAATTTAGCGGCCATCAGCACCACCAGAATGACTTCGTTGAGCCCGCCCAGGCGCGCCGCATCGAGCTGACAGTAGTCGATGGCATCCGCCTGAAAGAACTGTTTGAACATTACCTTGTTGTGGCAGTGTTCGCCGGTGGCGACACCAATCGGCGCCACGCGGTGGCGGATCTCGGCGTGGCCGAGAATGTCGTCAGGGCTGGTGGGCTCTTCGATCCATAGCGGGTCAAACTCGGCCAGGCGGCGCATTTTGGTGATCGTCTCGTCGACTTCCCACACCTGGTTGGCGTCCATCATTAGCACGTTGTCCCAACCGATCTCATCGCGCAGCAGCGCTGCACGGCGGGCATCTTCTTCGATGTCGCCGCCAATTTTCTGTTTGAAGTGCGTCCAGCCTTCGGCCAGCGCTTCACGCGCCAGGCCGCGCACTTTCTCGTCGCTGTAACCCAGCCAGCCCGCTGATGTGGTGTAGCCGGGGTAGCCGTCACTGCGCATTTCTGCTTCCCGTGCCGCTTTGCCGGATGACTGGCGGCGTAGCAGGCAGATCGCTTCTTCTGGCGTTAATGCATCCGTCACAAATCGGAAGTCGAGACAGTGCACCAGCTGTTCGGGCGTCATATCCACCAGCAGTTTCCATACCGGCTTGCCTTCTTTCTTCGCCCACATATCCCACACGGCGTTGACGATGGCGGCGGTCGCCAAGTGAATCGCGCCTTTATCGGGCCCAATCCAGCGTAGCTGGCTGTCGCCGGTGATTTCCCGCCAGAAGGTGCCCATATTGTCGGTTATCGAGGAAAGTGTTTTCCCTTCAATCAGCGGCGCCAGCGACTGCAGTGCCGTGACGACAATCTCGTTACCGCGACCAATCGTGAAGGTCAGACCGTGCCCTTCGGGGCTGCCGTCATCGGTGTGTAGGATGACGTAGGCGGCGGAGTAGTCCGGCGCGGCATTCATGGCATCCGAGCCATCCAGCGAGCGCGAGGTGGGGAAGCGAATGTCTTGAATCTCGACGCGAGTAATCGTTGTCATTGTGCTCTCCTTGGCGTGGTGGGGGTGAAATTTAACGGCGCGCTAGGTGGCGCATCAGTTCGCGAATGCCGTAGGTCCAGGGCGGTAGCTGATCGCTTCTGCCTACCCGGTTGACCAGTGCGCCCAGCGCTGGGGTGGCAATGGTGACGCGATCACCCAGGTGATGGGTAAAGCCCTGGCCTTGGCCGTCGCGGTCCTGAATCGGCGAGAACATAGTGCCCAGGAACAGCATAAAACCGTCCGGGTATTGGTGGTGGGCGCCGATGGTTTGGCTAACCAAGTCCAACGGGTCGCGGCTGATCTCGCGCATATCGCTTTCGCCCTGGAGCAGGAAGTCGTCGTCTTCGCCCTCGATACGTAGCGATACCTGGCAGTTGCGCACGCTGTCGATATCGAAGTGATCGTCAAACAGGCGAATGAACGGGCCGAGTGAGCAGGAGGCGTTGTTATCTTTCGCCTTACCCAGCAACAAGGCGCTACGCCCCTCGACATCACGCAGGTTGACGTCGTTGCCCAGAGTGGCACCGCGAACTTTCCCACGGCTATCGACGGCCAGCACGATTTCGGGTTCAGGATTGTTCCATTGAGAAGAGGGGTGTAAGCCTACAGGCGTGCCAAAACCCACCGATGAGAGCGGCTGGGATTTGGTGAACACCTCCGCATCGGGGCCGATGCCGACTTCCATGTATTGTGACCACCCTCCGCGTGCCTGAAGCGCCTTTTTCAGCGACATCGCCTCTTCAGAACCCGGCACCATCTTGGAAAGATCTGTGCCGATCAGTGCTTGAAGATCCTCACGCAGTGCAACTGCCCGCGCCGGGTCGCCGCCCGCTTGCTCTTCGATCACTCGCTCCAAAAGGCTAACGGCAAAGGTGACGCCGCACGCTTTAACGGCCTGCACATCACAAGGCGCAAGCAGGTAGGGCGCTTGTGGCTGGGGTAGCTGAGAGTTTTCCAGCAGTGCCTCAACACTGCACAGATGGGGACCTTCCGCCTGCTGCACTACCGCTTGTAGGTCGTCGCGTTCCAGCAGGTCAGCCATGGTGGGGCCAAAGGCGGTAATGTCGATCACCTGGCCGTTGTTGACAGTGACTAGCGCGGGGCCGGGATGGCTGCCTTCCAGCCAAACGCGGCCAACCAGCAGCGCGTTACCCAGGTCGGCGGGAAGTGTATCCGTCGATGAAAGTGGCTTCATGTGCTTCTCCATTCGTTCTTAGAATTAGTTTTAATCGTTAGCAGTGGTAGGCGACTGGCGCTAAACAAGCCATCGCCTATCATGTTATAGATGTCGTGTTGTATGACAGGTATGCCAGTTCATGGCTTACTTTAGCGCACCGTTCCATTTCGGGTCGATAGTTAAATCTATCTGGATAAAGACGGTGGCGCTAAGCACAGCGCTCACCATAAAACAAAAAGTGTTAAGGAGAATTTCATGTTAGACGAGTGGAAAGGTAAGCGAGTATTGATCACCGGTGCCAGCCGTGGCATTGGCGCGGCGGTTGCGAAACAGCTGGGGGCATTAGGAGCCCACGTAGCGGTGCACTATCACAGCAGTGAAGCCCCCGCTGAAACAGTGGCTCAGGCGATTCGCGATGCGGGTGGGGACGCTTTTACCCTGAAAGCAGACGTCAGCCACACTCGCGAGACCCAAAAACTCGTCGACGATGCCGCCGAACGTCTGGGCGGTTTAGACCTGTTGATCAATAACGCTGGCGACATGCTGGGCCGTGTTGGTTTAGAGGAAATGGATGATGATCAATATGACCGGGTCATGGATCTCAATGTTCGCTCGGTTGTGATGGCCAGCCGCGCAGCGCTGCCGCATTTTCGCCGCGCAGGCGGCGGAAATATCATTCACACCACCTCGATTGCCGCACGCAATGGCGGCGGGGGTGGCGCTGGCCTGTACGCCTCAGCAAAAGGCTTTGTGAGTACGATCACGCGTAATATGGCCAAGGAACTGGCGGGAGATAATATTCGCGTTAATGCCGTTGCCCCTGGCACGATTGCTACCGATTTTCATGATCGTCACTCAAGCGAGGCGCATCTCAACGCAGCGCGGGCATCGATCCCCATGGGCCGGTTAGGCACGTCGGAAGAGTGTGTCGGGGCTTATGTTTTCCTCGGAACAGAAACGCTGAGTGGTTATGTCACCGGTCAGATCATCGAGGTCAACGGCGGGCAGCTAATGCCATGAATAGCTCTCCACGCTGTTATGAAATCGCGATCACCATGGGCGATCCTGCCGGTATCGGCCCCGAAATCATTTGCCGCGCCTTGAGTGCTATGTCCGCTGCTGAGCGCGCCACAACGATGGTCATCGGTGACCCAGCGATTTATCGCCGGGCAGCGGCAAGTATTGGCGCCGCGCTTGAATTCGTGCCACTAGAGCAGGCAGAAAGCGGTAAGGACCATGTAGCGGTTGGTATGGTCGAGATGCCAGAAGGTGCTGAGATTCCCGATGGCCAAATCAGCGCCGGGGCGGGGGATATGGCGTTTCGCTGCGTTCACAAAGCCGTGGAATTGGTGCAGTCGGGGCAGGCCCAGGTGATCGTCACCGCGCCGCTGAACAAGGCGGCGCTGCATGAAGCCGGGCACCACTATGATGGCCACACCGGGATGCTGGCGTCGCTGACCGGCGCGCCCTCATCGTTCATGCTGCTGGCATCTGAAACGCTCTCAACACTGCATGTTTCCACCCACGTTTCGCTGCGCGATGCGATCGATCGAGTCACCCCCGAACGCATCATTGCCACCGTTGAGGCGGGGCATGCGCACTTGCTAGCGTTGGGTATGAAGGCGCCGCGCATTGCCGTGGCAGGCCTTAACCCGCATTGCGGCGAAGGCGGTATTTTTGGCGATGAAGATAGCCGCTGTATCGCCCCAGCGGTGGAGCGCTTGCGCGAGCGTGGTTTTGATGTGAGCGGGCCTATCTCGGCAGATACGGTGTTTTACCGCGCCTCAAAAGGCGAGTTCGATTTGGTTATCGCCCAGTATCACGACCAGGGCCATATCCCCGTCAAACTGATTGCTTTTGATACTACGGTGAATGTCAGCCTCGGCTTACCGCTTCAGCGCACCTCGGTGGATCACGGCACCGCCTTTGATATTGCCTGGCAGGGCAAAGCCGATGCCACCAATATGGGGTCTGCGATTGCCTATGCCCGGCGGTTAGCCAGTGGCGCCAAAGCATGAGTAGCTGCCGATTGGCGATTATTGCCGACGATCTTTCGGGCGCGCTGGATACTGCCGCTCCGTTTGCCGCGCGGGGCGCAGATGCCCGCGTGGTGATCAGCCTGGAGGCATTAGCAACAACGCTTGAGGCGTGGCAAGGGCAGTGGCCAGCGGTTATCGCCGTGAATACCGAATCCCGTCATTTAAAGGCCGAGGAGTCGGCGCTTCGGGTAAGTGAAGCAGTGTGTTTACTCAGGCGAGTAGCGCCTCAGCAGTGGTTCAAGAAAGTCGATTCGACCCTGCGTGGCCAAGTAGTGGCTGAGTGTAAAGCGCTGCGAGAAGCGCTTGGTTTGCCCCTGCTGCTGGCGCCTGCGGTGCCCGCCCAGGGTAGGACCGTTCGCGACGCAGAAGTATGGGTGGATGGTCTGCCACTGGCAGAAACAGACTACCAGCAGGATGCCCGCTCAGCGCCGCTGGCAGGCCCCATCGATGTCGCTTTTGCCGCCGGTGGCTTGCCCCTGCAGCGCTATCGCCCGGGGCAGGCAACATCGCTCCCCAGCGAAGATTATATCGCTGATGCCGAGAGCGATGAGGAGCTTGCAGCAGTTTATAACCTTATGGATACCGACAGTCACCATGCCATGGCGGGTGCGGCGGGATTGGCAACGGCGATGGCTCAACGCTGCTTTGGAGCACCTGAGTCGCCGTGTCGAACGCTCCACAACGTCAATAAAGTGCTTTATGCCGTGGGGTCGAGAAGCGCTCGCGCTGCGGAGCAACTGATGCAGCTGCGCCAGCACTTCTCCCATTTGAGCGTTATTGAAGTGAGCGCTGATAAGTTCGCTACCCGTGCTTCAAATGCCTGCGTGGTGGTGCCAGAATCCGGCACCCAGCGTACGGCCGGTGAAGTGTCCGGGGCGATGGCCGCCCAGGTGGCGTCGATCACCTCGCACTGGCAGCAGGATGAGGAGAGCCTGCTGTTTTTAACCGGTGGAGATATCGCCATGGCCGTGCTGTCTCGGCTAGGCGTGAGCCATATTGGCGTTGAAGCCGAGTGTTCACCTGGCGTGGCGCTCGGCTATATCGATGGCGACCCCCGGCGCCGTGTGATGACCAAAGCGGGTGGCTTTGGCGATCCACAGCTGCTCGTGCGCTTACATGATCAGTTCAGTCTTCGCCTAAATCGTCATCGGCACGATGAAAATCCTGAGTGAGAAGGTTGCGCAATGGTAGGCGACCAACTAGGTTTGAAATGGGTGGTATGACACGTATACAGCTCTATGGTCGGTTACGTCGTATACCACTGCTCACCTAATAATTAACTACAGATCACAATAGCCAACAATAAATCCAATGGTTATGAGGAGTACACGATGAGCCACAAACGCCAACACTCGCTGAAAATGGCCCGCCTGCTAACGGCCACGCTAATCGCCGGGGGGCTATCAGTGACCGGCGCTGTGCATGCGCAGGAAGAACTCAACTTCGCTCACGTCTACGAGACATCCGAGCCCTACCACGAGTGGGCGCTTTGGGCAGCGGATGAAATCGAGGAACGCACTGACGGCCGTTATGCAATCAATGTGCATGCAGCGTCGTCGCTTGGTAAGGAATCGGATATCAACGAAGGTCTACAGCTGGGTACCGTCGATCTGATCTACACCGGCAACCAGTTTGCAGGGCGCTTCTATGGCCCGGTAGGCATTGCTGGCGCACCCTATATGTTCCGCGATTTTGAGCATTGGCAGGCTTACGCCGATAGCGATTTGTTCGATGAAATCGCCCAGGGCTACCAGGATGAAACTGGTAACGTACCGTTAGCCATGAATTACTACGGCCGCCGTCATGTAACGTCCAACGAACCGATCAATACGCCTGAAGACATGGAAGGCCTAAAAATACGTACGCCCAATGCCCCCATGTACATGATGTTCCCCGAAGCGGTGGGCGCTAACCCAACCCCTATCGCTTTCGCTGAAGTCTATTTGGCGCTCCAGCAGGGCGTCGTGGATGCCCAAGAGAATCCGCTGCCGACCATTCGCGCCAAAGCGTTTCATGAGGTACAGGACTACATCAACCTGACCGGACATATTACCGACTCGCTGATTACCATTGCCGGTGGCCCGCTGTGGAACCGTCTTTCCGAGGAAGACCGCGAGATTTTCCGTGAGGTCTACACCGAAGCGGGTCAGCGCATCACCCAGGACATTCTTCAATCCGAGGAAGAGCTGGTGGCTTGGTTCGAAGAGCAGGGTGTGACCGTCAATGAGGTGGATATCGAACCCTTCCGCGAAGCTACGATTCCGGCCCATAACGGTGAAGCGGCGACATGGGATCAGGAAACCTACGATCGTCTTCAGGCGATCGGCCAGTAATGCCGTGAGGCCTGGTTTTTCCAGAAGCCATACGTTTCCGGGATCGTTTTTTTCGTAGACCAAGACTCGCCCCGCCCAAGCCTTGGGTGGGGCGAAGCGGGAGCCTTCCATGAGCCAAACTGAGCCCACTGACGAGACCAGCCTCGCAGGTCTCGACGATGATTCCTTCAACATCCATGACTATGCCCTGGAGGATTTCCTGACGCTTGGGATCTTCTGGCTGCTGGCACTGGATGTCTTTATGCAGTTTTTCAGCCGCTATGTGCTGGGTAATTCCATCGCCTGGACGGAGGAGATGGCGCGCTATCTATTGGTCATGGTGGGCTTTATGGGTAGCACCATGGCGGTGCGAAAAGGGTCGCATATCGCTGTGGAATTTTTCTATCGCTACATGCCGGGGTGGCTGGGTCGCGTAATGTCGACACTGGTAGACCTGATCAATATTGCTTTCTTCGCCAGCATGGCCTGGATCACCTTCAAACTGGCTAATCGCACCAGTGCCATGATGGCCTCGGTGGACATCCCTAAAAGCTGGCTTTACTACCTAGTGATGGTGGGCTTTATCCTCATGCTGGTGAGAGGGGTGCAGGTGGCTATTCGTCACTGGCGCTCGGGCACCAGTGAACTGCTCAATACCCAATAACAATACGCCAACACGCTACTCTCTCGGAGATCACCCCAATGCCCAACATTCTGGCTGTGAGGCGCGGCGGTGCGATAGTGCCGCCATTGGTTGCGGCTGTCGCGATACTCGGCTGTATCGCCCTGGCCGCCACTCAGCACTATTTACTGTTCCTGTTTGCGGCGCTCTTCACTCTGCTGGTGATGGGGGTGCCGATCGCTATTAGTCTTGCTGGCTCGTGCCTGCTGTATGTGCTGCTGACCGGCAGAGTGCCCGATGTGGTGGTGATGCACCGCATGATCAACGGCGTCGACAGCTTTCCCCTGTTGGCGATTCCGTTTTTTATACTCGCCGGTAATCTGATGAATAACGGCGGCATTACCGTGCGGATATTTGATTTTGCCAAGGCGTTGATGGGCTGGATGCGGGGCGGCCTGGGTCACGTCAATGTAGGCGCCAGCATCGTCTTTTCCGGCATGTCCGGCGCCGCAGTCGCCGATGCTGGGGGGCTGGGTACCATTGAAATCAAGGCCATGAAAGATGCCGGTTACGACGAGGGGTTCTCGGTGGGGATCACCGCGGCGTCTTCGACCATCGGCCCGATTATTCCGCCGAGTCTGCCAATGGTTATCTATGGCGTAATGGCTTCAGTGTCGGTCGGCCAGCTGTTCGTCGCCGGTCTGGTGCCGGGCCTGTTGATGGGGCTGGTGCTCATGGCCATGATCACGATTATCTCTCGGCGCCGCGGTTATACCCGCGATGCGGTGTTCTCACTTCCGGTGCTTGGTCATACGTTCAAGCGTGCCTTTTTATCATTATTAACGCCGGTCATCATCGTCGGCGGCATCATGACGGGGGCCTTCACGCCTACCGAAGCGGCGATTGCTGCGGTGGTCTACGCCTTGGTGCTGGGGGGCGTGGTTTATCGTAACCTGACCTGGCGCCGCTTGCTCAAGGTGAGCATGGAAACGATCGAAACCACTGCCGTGATCCTGTTGATCGTCGCTGGTGCCTCGATATTTGCCTGGATATTGACCAGCAACCAGGTCACTCAGCATGTGGTTACTCTGCTTGGTCCATTTGCCGACAATCCCATCGCCACGCTGATCATTATCAACTTGGTGCTGATCGTAGTGGGCTGCTTTATGGAGACCATTGCGGCGATCACCATCCTGGTGCCGGTACTGTTGCCGGTGGCCGTTACCGCCGGTGTCGATCCGGTGCACTTCGGCGTAATCATGGTGCTCAACCTGATGATCGGCTTGTTAACGCCGCCGGTCGGTATGGTGCTGTATGTACTGTCGCGAGTGTCCGGCATCTCTTTTGAAAAGTGCATGCGTGGCACGCTGCCGTTCCTGGTGCCGCTGGTCATCGCCTTGCTGTTAGTGACCTTTATTCCGGCCATCTCGCTGTGGCTACCGACGCTAATTTACCGTTAAGCATTACCGGGGCTGACCACTGGTCAGCCAATAGCCCGACTGAAGCCAGGAGCTATTGATTAATGAGAGATACATCGTCAAATTTTCGCGTCGCTCGTGAAGACCTTGCCCGCTTCATGCAAGCCGCTCTGAAGGCGGCAGGTGCTGATCAGGCATCGGCGAACGCGGTCACTCACGCGCTGATTACCGCCTCACGTATGGGAACCGACAGCCATGGCCTGCGTCTGCTGCCTCACTATCTGCAGGTGCTCAAGGGCGGGCGGATCAACGGCGCACCCGACATGCAGTTCCACCAGCGCTTGGCAGCGACCGGTTTTCTGGACGCTGACGACGGGTTAGGGCACCTCGCGGGGTATACCGCCATGGAGCATGCCATGGCAATGGCAGAAAAGGTGGGCATGGGTGCCGTCGCGGTGGGTAACTCATCGCACTTTGGGGCAGCGGGGTGCTATGCGTTGGCAGCGGCCGAGCGCGGTTATCTCGGCATGGCGTTCTGCAATTCAGACCCTTTTGTGCTGCTGCATGAGGGCGCCAAGCCGTTCCATGGCACCAACCCAATCGCCTTTGCAGCACCGGTGGCGGGCGAGTCGCCTTACCTGCTGGATATGGCGACTAGCTCGGTGCCCTGGAATCGCGTGCAGCAGTTCGATGCGATTGGCCGTGAACTGCCGGATCAAGTCGCGGCGGATGCTGCCGGGCAGGTAAGTCGCGTTCCTAGTGAAGTGGCGGCACTGTTGCCGCTGGGCGGCAGCGGCTTCGGCTTCAAGGGTGCGGGGCTGGGTGGCATGGTGGAGGTTCTGAGTTCAATGCTGTCGGGTATGCAGCACGGCTTTCGGCTGCTGCCGATGGGCGGGCCTGATATGTCGACACCGCGCGGCGTCGGCCACTTTTTTCTGGTCATGCAACCGGATGCCTTCGTGGATGCTGGCACCTTTGCCAGCGGAATGGCCGAGTATTTGGCCGACCTGCGTGCCCAGCCTGCTGCACCCAACGCCCAGGTGATGGCGCCTGGGGATCGAGAATGGCGCTGCCAGGCCCTGCGCGACGCCGAAGGCATTCCGCTCGATTCTGCCAATCAAATAGCCTATGCCGAGATCGCCGAGCAGTACCAAATAACGCCGCTCTCTCAGCTGGTTTGAAGGATAATGACGAGAAATGCAGTAAAATGGCGACGAATTCCAGGTTAACCAAGGGTGACTGCCTATGAGCAGATACCGGATCGAGCGTAAAACGCTGTCCGAACAGGTCGCTGAACAGCTCGAGGCGGAGATTCTCGAAGGGCGGCTAAGTGAAAATGATCAATTGCCGTCAGAACGGGAATTGATGGAGCAGTTTGGCGTTGGCAGGCCTGCTGTGCGCGAGGCGCTTTTCCACCTGCAGCAGCTTGGGCTTATCGCCATTAATAGCGGCACGCGCGCTAGGGTGATTCGTCCCACTGCCGAGGCGGTGATGGCGAGGCTTTCCGGCGTTACCCGGCAACTGCTTTCCAAGCCCGATGGCCAGCAGTATTTTCAGGAAGCGCGGGCCATGTTTGAAATCTCGTTGGCGCGCTACGCGGCCCGCCACGCCAGCGAGGAGGACCTTGCTAGGCTTCATGCTGCGTTGGCGGATAATCGCGATGCGATTGGCGACGAGGCTCGCTTCAAACGCTCTGATAACGACTTCCATGGCGTGTTGGCCAGTATTGGCCGTAACCCCATTTTCGATGCCATCCACGTGGCGCTTTCCGAGTGGCTGGATGATCGCCGTGCGCTGGTGTTGCAGCAAAAAGATGAGGATAAAGCCGCGACCGCCGCCCACACCGAAATCATTGCTGCCATTGAGTCCCGCGACCCGGACGCGGCCGAGGCGGCCATGCAGCGCCACCTTGATCGCCATTACGGCACTTATATGCAACTAAAAAAGCGCCTCTCGGACGCTTCTTAATGCTTGATAAGCCATATAAATAGTCCTGCCGCCTTTTTTATTCGGCGGCAGGGATGCCATCACTCAGTCATTGTCGATTCAGCAATCTCTTGGAATTCAGCTACGAGATCTTCGCCAATACGCGGTGCCCACTCTTCGTAAACAGGCTGCACGGCTTCCTGGAAAGCGGCAATCTGTTCGTCATTAAGACGGGTAATTTGCATGCCACGTTCTTCAAGCTGCTCGCGCGCCCAGTCGTCGTACTCGCTGGAAAGTTGGATTTCGTAATCGGCAGCCTGCAGCGCGGCTTCCTGAACCAGTTCCTGATATTCAGGGTCGAGTTCGTCCCAAGTACGCTGAGAGATCATTTTAATGAAGGGCGTGTAGACGTGGCGGGTTTCGGAGCCATAATCCTGCACTTCATGGAAATTGGACGTCAGAATGGTGCTCCAGGGGTTTTCCTGGCCATCCACTACGCCCTGCTCCATGGCAGAGAACAGTTCACCAAAAGCCATGGGGGTGGGGTTGGCGCCCAGCGCTTCCCAAATGGCTAAGTGCACCGGGTTTTCCATAGTACGAATTGATAAGCCGCGAACATCTAGACCCGCCACATCTTCTGGCGAAGTGACTTCCCGGGCGCTATTGGAGAGCTGGCGGAAACCATTTTCAGAGAACGCCAGCGCTTTCAAGCCGGTGCCATCGAACGCGTCGAGCATCTCCTGGGCAGCATCGCTGCGCATGGCCTTAACGGCCGCTTCACGGGTGGGCAGCAAGAACGGTAGGTCGAAAACCGCCAGTTCTTCCACATAGCCCGTGGCGGGAGAAGATGAAGGATAGGTCATATCCAGCGTGCCGGTCTGCAGCATTTCCATCATCTGCACGTCATCGCCAAGCTGGCTATTAGGGAAAATATTGACGGTAATCCGCCCTTCACTGCGCTCGTCAAGAATATCCGCAAAGTACTGGCTGGAAATATACTGTGGCGAACTTTCAGCCAACCCAAGCCCCATGCGTAATGTGACGCTACCGTGGTCACCTACGGTGTCACCCTCAATCTCCGGCGGGTCGGATAAATCGGGTGTTTGCGCGTAAACCATGCCTGAGCTGAGCAGCGTAGCGCCGGTCACTAACAGAGTGCGCTTCCAAAGATGATGCATAATCGTCATTCTCCTGGCGTGCTGTAGGCCGCTTTACTAAGGGAGTCTTCTAAGCGAGCTACAGCGTGGTGGCTGTTGTTGTTGTCTGGCAGCGGCGCTGGCTTTAAGGCGTCAGCACCGCAATCCTTAGGTGAATGTGTAACGTTTTTCGTATATGTTCAACATATACTTTTGTATGTATCGACGTCGCAGTAAAGAAAGCGTACCTTCGTGGCAATCTTTCTTTTGTTTATAAGAACGGTTTGTAAAAACCGTTCTTACGACCGTTCTTACAACCTTTACTTTAGGCGTGGAGTGTCCCCATGGCCAATTTTCAACGCATAACGCCTGAGCAGCTGCGTTCACGCTACTGGTTCGATAACCCTGATCACCCCGGTACGACGGCGCTGTGCATTGAGCGCTATCTCAATTACGGCATCACGCTGGATGAGTTGACCAGCGGTAAACCGATTATTGGTATTTGCCAGTCAGGCTCGGATTTAACCCCGTGTAACCGCCACCATATTGATTTGGTCAAGCGGGTTAAAGACGGTATCCGCGCCGCAGGCGGCGTGCCGTTTGAGTTCCCCATGCACCCGATTCATGAGAATGTTCGGCGGCCCACTGCGGCGCTGGACCGTAACCTCGCCTATTTGGGCATCGTCGAAGTGCTGCACGGCTACCCGTTAGACGGCGTGGTATTGACCACCGGCTGCGATAAAACCACTCCAGCGGCCCTTATGGCAGCGGCAACGGTGAATATTCCAGCCATTGTGCTTTCCGGCGGGCCGATGCTCAACGGCTGGCGCGGGGCCGAGCGGGTGGGTTCCGGCACGATTATCTGGGAGTTACGCAAGCGCTTGGCAGCGGGTGATATCGACTACGCAGAGTTCCTTTCCCGCGCCAGCGATTCGGCACCTTCCATTGGCCACTGCAATACCATGGGCACCGCCTCCACCATGAACTCCATGGCGGAAGTGCTGGGCATGAGCCTGCCGGGCTCGGCGGTGATTCCCGCGCCTTATAAAGAGCGCGCGATGGTCGCCTACGACACCGGTACGCGGATCGTCGATATGGTATGGGAGGATCTGCGCCCGCTGGATATCCTGACACGCGAAGCATTCGAGAACGCTATTGTGGCGTGTTCCGCACTGGGCGGCTCTTCAAACGCACCGGTACACATCAATGCAATTGCCCGCCATGCGGGTATTGAGATTAATAATGATGACTGGCAGCGCCTGGGTCATGAAATCCCGTTGCTGGCCAATGTTATGCCTGCTGGCGCTTTCCTATGCGAAGAGTTCTATCGCGCTGGCGGCGTTCCCGCGATTCTCCACGAGTTACAAACGGCGGGTAAGCTGCACAGCGATGCGCTGACGGTGAATGGCCGCTCGATAGGCGATAACCTACAGGGTCGCGAAACCCAGGATATCGACGTGATTTGCCGTTATAACGATCCACTGGTGAATCATGCAGGCTTCCTCAATCTCAAGGGCAATCTGTTCGACTCGGCGTTGATGAAAACCAGCGTGATCTCCCGAGATTTCCGCGAGCGCTTCCTGAATGATCCCAACGACCCGGAAGCCTTTGAAGGCAAGGTGGTGGTATTTGACGGCTCGGAGGATTACCACGCCCGCATTGATGACCCGGCGCTGAACATTGATGCTCGTACCATTCTGGTGATGCGCGGTGCAGGCCCGGTTGGCCACCCCGGCGGTGCCGAGGTCGTCAATATGCAGCCGCCAGAGGCGCTGATCAAACAGGGCATCGAATCGCTACCGTGCCTGGGCGATGGTCGTCAGTCGGGAACCTCTGGTTCGCCGTCGATTCTTAATGCCTCCCCAGAAGCTGCTACGGGTGGTGGGTTGGCGCTGCTTGAGAGCGGCGACCGGCTGCGGGTTGATCTCAAGCGTGGTGAGGTACAGCTTTTGATTGAAGCCAGTGAGCTGGAAGCTCGCCGCGAGCGCTTAGCTCAGCAGGGTGGCTACCGCTACCCCGGCCACCAGACTCCTTGGCAGGAAATCCAACGCAGTATGGTCGAGCCGCTGGATCGCGGGATGACCCTGGAACCCGCCACCAAGTATCGCGATGTCGCGCGTCGGCATCCGCCTAGAGACAATCACTAAAGGAATAGTTACCACACATGAGTCGTTGGAGTACCTTTTCGCATCGTCAGCAGGGGCTGCTGTTGACCGGCGGCGGCGCGATAATCATGGCGCCGGATGCCTTGCTGATCAAGGTAGCTGACCTACCCGATGCGGAAATACTGATGTGGCGCGGTTTTCTCTCCGGGCTGGGTTTTCTGCTGATTGCCTTGGCGCGCTATGGCCGAGGCACGCTGGCAGCCTACCGTCGCTGTGGTTGGACCGGCATCGCCGTGGCGCTGCTATTCAGCCTGACCACCTGTGGTTTCGTGCTGGGCAACCAGTACACCAAGGCAGGCAACGTGCTGATGATATTGGCCAGTTCGCCGATTATCGCCGCCGTTCTCTCCTGGATTATTCTCAAGGAGCGTCTGCCCAGGCGTACTTGGCTGGCGATTTGTCTCTGCATGGTCGGTATTGCGATGATCGCGCTGGATGATGCGGGCGCAGGCTCGTGGGTGGGGAACGCGTTTGCCTTGATGGCAGCGACCACCCTGGCGATTAATTTCACGCTTTGCCGCACGCGACCGGGCGTCGATATGAGTCCGATGCTGGTATTTAACGGACTTGTCGTCGGTAGCGTTGCGGGAATTTTTTGGCTGACAGGGAGCGAATCAATCACACTGCCTAGTAGCAACCAGCTCGCCGTCGTGATCCTGCTATGTCTGATTATCGTGCCCTGCGGGGTGACGCTGCTGCAGCGCGGGCCGCTCTATCTACCCTCTGCGGAAGTTGGCCTACTGCTATTGCTTGAAGTGGTGGTGGGGACGCTATTAGCCTGGTGGATTATAGGTGAACAACCCGCGCCGATCGCTATGGTCGGTGGCGTTCTAGTTCTGGGCACACTGAGTGCGAAGGGCCTTTATGAACGGCGGCTTGAACTAAGAATGCGCGCTGGATTTGAACCCGCTTCACCGATAACAGTAGATCGGTCAAGTACGTTATGATGGGCAGGAATCGAAATAGGGTCTTAACGTAGTGACGTCATCTCTCAGCAAGCCAGCTGCTCGCCCCAGTATCGCCGAATACCTCGCCGAGGAGATCTTCGGCGGGCGCTATCACCCCGGCGACCTTGTGCCGCGTGAAATGGATCTATGCGAACGCTTTGCGATCAATCGCTCGGCGGTGCGCAGCGACCTGCGCCAACTGGTGGAGGCGGGCATTATCGAGCGTATCTCTGGGCACGGCTCCAAAGTGCGCGAGTATTCAGAGTGGCATATTCTCGACGCTCAGGTGACCGACTGGCTGACCCGCTACGCCGCCCCCAATCCGGAAATACAGCGCGAAATCCTCGCCTTTCGTTTGGATGTAGAACCCTATGTGGCGATGACCGCCGCCAAGCGCGCCAAGGCGCGGGATCTGGTTGCCATCGAAGAAGCCTTTGAAGGGTTAGGGCAGAACCTGCGCAACGCTACCTGCGAAGAGGAGCGGCGGCTGCATAGCGAGTGCGATGTTGCCTTCCATGAGGCGATCTTCAAAGCGACCCACAATATTGTCTGGGCGCAGCTATCGCATATCCTGCGGCCCTCTATCTTTATGCTGGTATCCATGTCCAACGAGAATGCCGTTGACCCCGATGAAAGCCTGGAGCGTCATCGTCAGCTGATGGAGAGCATTCGCCTGCGCCGCCCCCGCGAAGCATTTTTAGCGGCTCAGGCTGTATTGGCGGGCACCGCCGCTGCGTTGGGCTTAGAGCACAGCGCCAGCTCACTGGGCCGCAGTGTCGAGTTGCCTCATAACACGCATTGACCCCTGACCCCTCTTAGCCACTTTCAGTTAAGCGATTTTGGGTTCGTTTCTTCCTTTAAAGCGATTCTTCCTTTAAAACGATTTTTCCCTTAAAACAAAGGCAAGCGTATGTCTGACTTCAGCTCTGGCTTTAAGCTCGGCCTGGTGGGCGTGGGCAAGATTGTTCGCGACCAACACCTACCGGCAATCGCCGCTACTCCAAACTGCCACCTTGTTGCCACGGCAGACCCCCACGCCTCACTGCCGGATCTACCCGCTTATCAAGGCCTGGAGGCGATGCTTGACGCACATCCTGACGTTACCGCCGTCGCCATTTGTACACCAACGCACCTGCGCTATTCACAGGCGCGAGCAGCGTTGATGCGCGGTAAACATGTACTGCTGGAAAAACCGCCAGGGGCGACGTTAAGTGAAGTAGAGGACTTAATTGCCTGCGCTAAGCAACAAGGCGTCAGCCTGTTCGCAGCTTGGCATTCGCGCTTTGCGCCCGGCGTAGCGCACGCACAGCAGTGGTTAGCCGACCGTCAGGTGCAGCGGGTTGAGATCGAGTGGAAGGAGGATGTGCGGGTGTGGCATCCGGGTCAGGCATGGATCTGGCAGCCTGGTGGCATGGGCGTGTTTGATCCCGGTATTAACGCGCTGTCGATTGCGACCGAAATCCTACCTCAACCGTTTTTTCTGCAACAAGCGCGGCTGCTAGTGCCGAGCAATGCGCAAACGCCGATTGCGGCGGAGCTCTCCTTTACAGACCCTGAAGGCGCAGCCATTGCGGCAGCCTTTGACTTTCGTCAGAGCGGTCCGCCCACCTGGGATATGCATGTCGAGAGTAGTGATGGCAGTCGCTTGAGTCTTACCCAAGGCGGCTGCTGCTTGATGATTGACGGCGAGCTCGTGGTGGAAGCCGAAGAGCGCGAGTACCAAGGCCTCTACGCACGTTTTGCTGAGCTAATCACAAGCAGGCGCAGCGAGGTGGATGTTGCCCCGCTGCGCCAAGTCGCCGATGCGTTTCTATACGGTCATCGAGAAACCACCGACGCCTTCATTGAGTAACGTCTTGAGTGACGCTGGTTTATTCACGCTTACCATCGACCAAGCGTGATACGCCAGCCGGGTTACCATCACGAATCGCCTCAGGCAGCAGGCCTTCCGGCAGCGCCTGGTAGCACACCGGGCGCAGGAAGCGGAAGATCGCCGCGCTGCCCACCGAGGTGGTGCGTGAATCTGACGTCGCCGGATAAGGGCCGCCGTGTACCATGGCGTGGCATACTTCTACGCCCGTCGGCCAGCCGTTGGCCAGAATGCGTCCCGCCTTGCGCTCTAGCGTCGGCAGCAGTTGCTTGGCAGTCGCCAAGTCACCGTCATCCATCTGCAGCGTAATGGTGAGCTGGCCTTCCAGCTGAGCCGCCACACGGGCCACTTCCTGAGCATCGGCACAGGCGATGACCAGCGATGTGGAGCCGAACACCTCTTCTTGTAACGCCGGGTCACTCAGGAACGCCTCCGCCTGGGTAACGAATAGGCCCGCTTGGCAGGGGTGCGCTGTCTCACCGGCCTGACCACGCGCCACCTCGGTGACCTTGTCATGGCTGTCGAGCCGACTAACGCCCTGCTGATAAGCATCATGAATACCCGGCGTCAGCATGGTTTGGCCTGCACTACCCTTAACAGCTTCACCGGCCGCCGCAACAAAGGCATCCAGCTCAGGGCCTTCCACCGCAATGACCAGCCCAGGGTTGGTGCAGAACTGCCCAGCGCCCATGTTGAGCGAGCCGACAAACCCTTCGGCAATCGCTTTACCGCGCGCCTTGAGCGCTTCCGGCAGCAGAAACACCGGGTTGATCGAACTCATTTCAGCGTAGACCGGGATCGGCTGTGGCCGCGCTTGGGCGGTGGCCATCAATGCCGTGCCACCGCTGCGTGAACCGGTAAAGCCAACGGCTTGAATACGCGGGTCAGCGACCAGTGCCTGACCGATCTCGCGGCCCGAGCCAAACAGCAGCGAGAAAACGCCCTCAGGGAGTTCGCATTTGGCCACGGCGCGCTGAATGGCGCGGCCTACCAGCTCGGAAGTGCCGGGGTGGGCAGAGTGACCTTTGACCACGACCGGGCAGCCAGCCGCCAGCGCAGAGGCGGTATCGCCACCGGCCACACTGAAGGCGAGCGGGAAGTTGCTGGCGCCAAACACCGCCACCGGGCCTAGCCCTATATGGCGCTGACGCAAGTCGGCGCGGGGCAGCGGCTCACGGGCGGGCATGGCCGGATCGATACGCACATCCAGCCACTCTCCGGCGCGTACTACCGAGGCGAACAGACGAAGCTGGCCACAGGTACGGCCACGTTCGCCTTCTATACGCGGGCGGGGCAGGCCGGTTTCGGCCATGGCGCGCTCAACCAGCTCATCACCGATCCCTTCGATTTCAGCGGCAATCGTCTCAAGAAACGTTGCCCGCGCCTCTAGGCCGGTTTCGCGATAGCTATCAAATGCTGCCTCGGCTAATGCACAGGCCTGTTCGACTTCGGCTTTGCTGCCGCCGGGGTAGGCGGGGCTTAGCGTTTCACCGGTGGCTGGATTAACGGCTTGAATGTCAGCCTGTTGGCCGCTAACGGCCTGCTGACCAATCAGTAGTTTGCCTTCCAAATTCATATAACCTCCTGCTGGTGCTAAAAAATGGTATTAAAGCGGTTGTGTTAAAAAGACTGTGTTACAAAGACTGAGTTAAAGCGATTGAACGGTCACCGCCGGTGCGTCTGCCTCTACCTGAAGCGGATTGCGCAGAGCCCGGCCAAACTCGTTAATATGGATCTCAAAGCGGTCGCCTTCGCGTACGTTGATGTTGTCAGCAAAGCTTAGCGTAGCAGTGCCGAAAAAATGTACGTGGATATCGCCAGGGCGCCGGAAACCTGGGTACTTAAAGTGATGGTATTCAAGGTTGGCCAGGCTGTGAGCCATGTTGGCCTCGCCGGTCAAAAAAGGCTTTTCCCATACGGACTCGCCGTTGCGTTGAATCGAGCTAGAGCCTTCTAAATGGGCTGGCAGCTCGCCAATCAATAGCTCGGGCCCAAAGCTGCAGGCGCGTAGCTTGGAGTGAGCCAGCCATAAATAATTGAAGCGCTCGGTGACATGGTCAGAAAACTCGTTGCCCAGCGCGTACCCGACTCTCCAGGGTAGACCGTCCTTGCCAATAACGTAAAGGCCGGCCAGTTCGGGTTCCTCGCCTGCATCCTGAGCGAACGCTGGCGACGGGATCGCTGCTTCCGGTGCTACCACACACTGGCCATCACCTTTGTAGAACCACTCCGGTTGCGCGCCGATCTCGCCCGCGTTGGGTTTGCCGCCTTCCACTCCTAGCTTAAACATACGCATGGAGTCGGTTAGGTCTTCTTCCGCGGCTTGGGCTTTTGCGTGCATTGCCGAGCGGGTGTCGGCACTGCCCAGGTGGGTGAGGCCAGTGCCGGTCACCAAACAGTGCGCTGGATCGGAATGGGTCAATGGCGGCAGCAGGTGCTTATCGTCTACTAACGCTTGGTAATCCAAACGCGTGTCGGTCAGCGCGGCGGTCACTGAGTCACTAAGTGACTGACCCGCGTTAATAGCTCGATTGGCGAGCGTATAGGTGTCGCAGTCGAGCAGCCTAACTTGCTGTTCACTCTCTACCAGCGCGGCGCGAACCTGGCCTTGGTAGTCACACTGAATCAGTCGCATAGTGATCTCCTTATGAAACCTATTGTAGTCGTTATCAAAGCGGCCAGATGGCGAGTTGCGGCCACATCAATAGCGCCGCGAGTACACACAGCTGAATAGCCATAAAGGGCAGTACGGATAGGTAAATATCCTTCAGGCTGATATCCGGGGGTGCCACGCTTTTAAGGTAGAAAGCGGCGGGCCCGAAGGGCGGTGACAAGAACGACACCTGCATATTGACGGCGAACAGAATGCCAAACCAGATCGGGTCGAAACCGAGCTGAATAACGATGGGGAGAAAGATTGGCAGGGCCAGCATGGCAATCCCGATCCAATCGAGGAATAGCCCTAGCACCAGCATAATCGCCATCATTACCAGGATAATCACAATCGGCGCTACATCAAGCCCCAGAATCAAGCTTGAGACAAAGCGGTTGCCCCCCATCAGGTTATAGACCCCCACCAGAGCGGCGGCACCGATGCCGATCCAGATGATCATGCCGCAGGTATTCATGGTTTGGCCGAGGCTGTGATGCAGCATGCCTGGGGTGAATTCGCCGCGAATAATGGTGGCAAGCAATACGCCGAAGACGCCCATGGCCGCTGCTTCGGTGACCGAGGCGACCCCGCCGTAGATAGTGCCTAGCACCAAAAAGGCAATCAGCCCAGGCAGCAAAATGGCTTTCGCCGCATCCAGCTTGGTGGCGAAGGGGTTATCTTGAGCATTTTTATCCAACGGCGGCCCTAGGGCTGGATTTTTTAAGCAGCGCACCAGTACATAGGCAATATAAGAGCCCATCAGAATCACCGCTGGCGTCACGGCCGCGGCGAACAGGTCGGCAATCGATACGCTGGCGATCAGGCCGTAGATAATCAGTACGATTGAGGGCGGCATCATGGTGCCCAGGGCGCCACCGGCACACACTACCCCGATGGAGAGATGCTTGTCATAGCCGAGACGCAGCATTTGCGGCAACGCCAAAATACCTAGCAGTACGATTTCACCGCCGATAATGCCCGAGAGTGCAGCCAGGAAAAACGCCACGACGATGGTTTGCACAGCAACGCCGCCCGGCAAGCGGCCAGCGAAAACGCGCATGGCGTTGAACAGATCTTTAGCGATGCCGGATCGATCCAGCAGCGATGCCATCAACACGAACATGGGCACCGCTACCAGCGAATACTCGGTGATAAAACCATAGACGCGGCTGGTAACTAGCGGCAGCGCCGCTTCGCCGAACCAGCCGAAGGTGAACGCCATCGCCACCAAGCCGGTAATGAACGCCAGCGGCAGACCGGTGATCAGCAGCGCGAAAATTGCCCCTACCATGAGGATCGTTGCGGTTGAGATATCCATCAGCGAGGCTCCTCAGTGGTGTCGGGCTTCGCCTTAAGCGATTGCCACAGGTGCAGGGTGGCCTGGAGGGTCATCAATGCCAGGGCAAATAGAATCATGCCCTTCACCATGGCGGGAAAGGGCGGATTCCAAGAGGTGCCAGAACGCTCCAGCGACCATTCGCCAAGCGGGTTATGCGACGCTCCCCAGAACATATGAAAAGCGGCGTAGCTCATTGACAGGCAGAAAATCAGGGTGAGCAGGTCGTTGAAGCGGTCCATCCAGCATTTCAAGCGTGGCCCGGCGCTGTCGTAGAGCACTTTGACGCGGATATGACTATTGCGCGCCATGGCCGCTGGTCCGCCCAGCACAAAGATGACGGCGATTAGAAACACCACGGTTTCGTGCACCCACGAGGTCGGGTTGTTAAAGCCGTAACGCATAAAGACTTCGACGACGCTGATACCCATTGCCACCAGCACCAACCAGGAAACAGCGTGGCCGCCACGTGCGATCAATCGATCAAGCGCATTACGTTCAGGAGATGCCTTCTCCACCGCTTCGAGGATCCCGGGGAGATCCTGTGTGTCCGGCGAAGAAGATTGATTGTCAGGCGTTTTTTGAGACATGGCGCGACTCTACGCGCATCGCTCGGGATGTTTCCCGAGCGATGCGTTGGTTAGGTTAATGAGGCAGAGTTGAGAGCAGAGAATTGAGAACAGGGCGTTAGAGCAGATTGCGCGAGCGCAAAAAGGCGGTCGCCGAGTCATAGACTTTCTGGGTCATCTCATTTTCACCCGCCCACTCTTTCCACTCTTGCTCAGCTGCCGTGCGGAATTTCTGACGCTCTTCTTCAGGCAAGTTGAAGGGATGAACGTCTGGGTCATCCTGAAGCCGCTGCAGGGTCTCAATATCCTGCTCTTTGAGGCGCGCAATCAGGTCATACGCCATGCCATCAAAGGCAGTATTTAGAGTCGTTTGTAGCTCCTCGGACAGACCATCCCAGATGTCCTTGTTAATCGAGACAGCGATCATCGGCATTGAGTGAAAGCCAGGGTAAAGCGGGTAAGGGGCGAAGGCGTGCAGGCCCATGGCGTCGTTATTGGAGAGCACCGTGGAGTCCGCGGCGTCGATCACACCTTTTTCCAAGCCGGTATACACCTCAGAGCCCGGCAGATTGACGGGCGTGGCGCCAATGCGCTCGAAGATGTTGTAGACCATCCCTTGTGGAGCGCGGATTTTTAGCCCTTCAAAATCAGCGATGGATTCGATAGGTACCGTGGAGGGTACTGACTCCAGCGGAAAGGTCGCTGCGCTGATCAAATGCGCGCCATAAGGTTCGACTAGTTCGTTGTACAGCTCTTCGCCGCCGCCGTACTTCATGTACTCCAAGAAGTCGTAGGGATTCTGCCAAGCGCCAACAAGGTTGCCGAGCATGCCGAACGCGGGATCCTGGCCAGAGAAGTAACTGGGGTCGGTCATATGACCCTGCAGGATACCGGCACTGACCGCCGAGAGCGTTTCGGTGGGGCCAACCACGGCGTTAATCGGCATTACCTCAATCTCAACACGGCCATCGGTCATTGCCGTGATCTTATCAGCCCACTCCTGCTTAATCTTAAAGCTGGGCTCGCCCGAGGTTTCTGACGCCTGAAATTTCCACTCGTACTCGGCCGCCTGAGCCGTTGAAAGGCCGAGCAGCAGCGCTGAGCCAGTGAGTAGCAAACTGTATTTCGATGTGAGCATGGCACTATTCCTCAAGATTCTTGTTGTGGAGAAAGTGGAGGTGAACGGGGTCAGCGACCCATATGGAAGGAGTAATGTTGAACATTAAGAGCAATTGTTCAACATATACTTTTGTATGGTCGACTATCTTGTGAAGGTGGTTTAGTGTCGTGCAAATTCAAAACAGCCATCGACACATACCACTAGGCCGTCAGCTGTCACCGAACTAAAACAAGGAGTTAACTTCATGGGCCAACGTCAACGTCCACTACGCAGCGCTGAATGGTTTGGTACGGCTGATAAAAACGGCTTTATGTACCGCAGTTGGATGAAAAACCAGGGCATTCCCGACCATGAGTTTCAGGGCAAGCCGATTATCGGCATCTGCAATACCTGGTCGGAGTTGACGCCTTGCAACGCCCACTTCCGCAAGCTGGCGGAGCACGTCAAACAGGGCATCCTTGAGGCGGGCGGCTACCCGGTAGAGTTCCCGGTGTTTTCCAACGGCGAATCCAACCTGCGCCCCACGGCGATGTTCACCCGTAACCTGGCCAGCATGGACGTGGAAGAAGCCATTCGCGGCAACCCCATGGATGGCGTGGTACTACTGGTGGGCTGCGACAAAACCACCCCGGCGCTGCTGATGGGCGCGGCAAGTTGCGATATCCCCACCATCGTGGTCACTGGCGGGCCAATGCTCAACGGCAAGCACAAGGGCAAGGACATTGGCTCCGGCACCGTGGTGTGGAAGCTCTCCGAGCAGGTCAAGGCCGGTGAAATATCACTCCACGACTTTATGGCCGCCGAAGCGGGCATGTCCCGCTCCGCCGGTACCTGTAACACCATGGGCACTGCCTCCACCATGGCCTGCATGGCCGAAGCATTGGGTACTTCGCTGCCCCATAACGCGGCGATCCCCGCGGTGGACTCACGCCGCTACGTGCTTGCCCATCTTTCCGGCAACCGGATTGTCGAGATGGTCAATGAAGACCTACGGCTGTCTAAAATTCTCACCAAACAAGCCTTCGACAACGCCATTCGCACCAACGCCGCCATTGGCGGTTCCACCAACGCGGTGATTCACCTCAAGGCGATTGCTGGGCGTATTGGTGTGGATTTGACCCTGGACGACTGGAGTCGAGTGGGCCGCGGCACCCCCACGGTGGTCGATCTGCAACCTTCCGGACGCTTTCTGATGGAGGAGTTCTACTACGCCGGTGGCCTGCCAGCGGTGCTCAAGCGCCTGGGTGAAGCTGACCGACTGCCGTTCAAGGACGCCTTAACCGTCAACGGCAAAACGATTTGGGAGAACGTTCAGGACGCCCCGCTGTATAACGACGAAGTGATCCGCAAGTTGGATAACCCGCTCACCGCGGACGGCGGCATCTGCGTGGTGCGCGGTAATCTGGCCCCCAATGGTGCGGTGCTCAAGCCCTCGGCGGCCACCGCCGAACTCATGCAGCATCGCGGTCGCGCGGTAGTGTTCGAAGACTTTGATGACTACAAGGCGCGCATCAACGACCCAGACCTGGACGTGGAAGCCAACGACATTCTGGTCATGAAACACTGCGGCCCGCGGGGCTATCACGGCATGGCGGAGGTGGGCAATATGGGCCTGCCGCCCAAGATCCTCGCCCAGGGTATTACCGATATGGTGCGTATTTCGGATGCCCGCATGAGCGGCACCGCCTACGGCACCGTGGTCTTGCACGTGGCACCCGAAGCCGCCTCCGGCGGCCCGCTGGCCGCGGTACGTAACGGCGACTGGATCGAGCTCGACTGCGAAAGCGGCCGACTGCATCTAGAGGTCAGTGACGAAGAGCTGGCCTCGCGCCTGGCCGAGAGCGACCCCACCGCCGCCTCGACGTTGATTGCCAGCCAGGGCGGTTATCGTCAGCTGTATATCGAACATGTGCTGCAGGCGGATGAAGGCTGCGACTTCGACTTCCTGGTGGGGTGCCGCGGGTCTGATGTACCGCGTCATTCGCATTAACTGACGGCGCTGGCCTGACTCTCCGATAGCGTCTGGGCATCGGTAGCGTGTAGCGCCATGGCGATGCCGCCCATGCAGGTCATGTCGCGATCCCAGGCGCAGCTTTCGATGCGGGTAGAGCCTCTCAGCTCGGTCACCAGTGCTTCATCAATGGCGTGATGCATGGTGGCCTGCATAGCGTCAAAGCCGCGCACGCCGGAGCCGGTAATCAGCACTAGATCGGGGTTAAACAGTGCCAGTACATTGGCGATACCGATACCCAGCGCCCGGCCTGCTTCGGCATAGATGCGTTGCGCCGCAGGGTCGCCGTTCAACGCCAGCTGGGTCAGCGCCTGCATCTGCTGTTCGGAGGGGTGGGCGCTGTCGCCAGAGGGGAGGTTTAAATGGTCGGCGGCAGCGCGGTAGAGCGCGTAGTCGCTGGCATAAGCTTCAATGCAGCCTCGTCGGCCGCAGGCGCACAAGGCGCCATCCGGTTGGTATTTGCTATGTCCAAACTCCGCCGCTGAGCCATTGGCACCCAGATAAGGCACGCCGTTAATCAGCACCGACATCCCGATGCCGTAGCCCAGCATAATGACCACCAGGTTGGGGCAGTCTGCGTAGGCAGGCTGTGCCGCCAGTACGCTGGCGATGCAGTTGGCATCGTTTTCCAGCAGCACGCTGCAGTGAAACCGCTCGGCAATACGTGCCGATATTGGCGCATTACGAAAGCTTAAAGCGGGGGACCAGATAATCGTACCGCTTTGCGACGAGACTACCCCCTGCACTGCCAAACATATCCCCGCCAAGCGTTGAAATCCCTTTAGCTGTTGCGCGCAAATAGCGCTGATCTTCTCTTCCAGCAGTGCTTCCAGGTCGTCGGCGCTCAGCGTCAGGGTGGGCACCGCGTGGTGCTCGCTATGGCGTACCTGGCCTGAAAAATCGCCCACCACCAGTTGGATTTCATTAATCGATAGCTTGATGCATACCACGCAGGCTGCTTGCGGGTTGAGCTCAACCAGCGTTTTGGGCCGCCCCCGCCCGGAGGGGCGGGGTATTTCGGGTGGGCGTTCAGTGATCAGGCCCTGCTGGAGCAGCTCAGCGCTGATGGAGGTCACCGTTGCTGAGCTGATGCCATTCAGCGCACCCAGGTCAACACGCGCAACCGGACCTTGGTCTCGCAGGGTCCGAATGACCGCCAGAGTGTTGTCATGGCGGCTGGTATCAGTCGACGGAAGAGCCATAAAAAAATGCCGTTATATTTCGAGTTGAGAAAAACACAAAATGCGACCTAAGTTGCATATGCAGGTATTTATTTTAAGGGTTAAAGTAAATCAAGCATTACCCTAAAGCAATCGATGTTAATAAGACCCCTAGCCCAATAACAACAGACATTATCAGGTGGTCCTATGCTGTTATCCGCGCGCAAACTTTGCTGCTCGTTTGGTGTAACCCAAGTGTTATTCGACTTTGTTCTCGACCGGTAAGCGGGCGAAGTGCACGCGTGCCAGCTTCGTCCGCAGCCGGTAAGCAAGTGGGTGGATATCTAATACACGGTTAAAACACGCTTATAAAGAAGAAAGAGGTGAGAAAAGATATGAATCAGCACTCAGCGCGCTATGTAAGCCTTGAACAGCGTGTGGTCTTTATTACCGGCGGTGGGAGCGGCATCGGCGCCGCGCTTACCCGTGCCTTTCATCATCAGGGCGCACGGGTGGTGTTTGTCGATATTAACGACGCCGCCAGCGAGGCGCTGGTCGATGAGCTTCGCGCCGATACCGGCGAGGCGCCGTTGTATTACCACTGCGATATTCGCGACGTGGCTAGCCTGCAGCGGGTTATTGCCGAGACCGGCCAAAACGTCGGGCCTATTCATACGCTGGTCAACAATGCCGCCAGCGACGACCGCCACGACTGGCGGGAGGTGGATGTGGCCTATTGGGATGAGCGAATGTCGCTCAACCTGCGGCCGATGTTTTTTGCCGCCCAGGCGGCAGCTGAACAGATGATTGAGGCGGGCGGTGGCTCGATTATTAATTTTGGCTCGGTCAGCGTGCAGATGGCGCTGGGTGGATTACCCGCTTATGTCACCGCCAAAGCGGCGGCGCACGGCCTGACCCGCAGCCTGGCCCGGGAGCTGGGTGAGCACAATATCCGCGTTAATACCGTGGTGCCTGGCTCGGTAATAACCGAACGCCAGCTTGAAAAATGGATTAGCCCCGGCGACGAAGTCGCCATCCAACAACGCCAGTGCCTAAAAATGCGCCTTGAACCCCAGCATGTTGCCCCTGCGGTGCTGTTCTTAGCCAGTGCCGAAAGCCAGGCCATCACCGGCCAGGAGTTGGCGGTGGACGCGGGCTGGGCTTGAGGAATGACTCAACAACAAGCTTTAAAATAACATTAGGAGAATTTCATGCACTTAACTAACAAATACAACGTGCCCTGTTCACGCCCTCGTCACTTGGCGCTGGTTGTTGCCGCTGTTGCTGCTTTGGGGTCAGTCACCGCAGCCGCCGATACCACGGTGACGGTGCTAAGGATTGAGAGCAGCAGCGCCGAAAAGCGCTACTACGAGGAAGTGGTTGCCGCCTATGAAGCGGAGCACCCTGACGTTGATGTCGAATTCGAATACCTTGCCAACGAGGCGTACAAAACGCGCCTGCCCACCATGCTGCAGTCCAGCCAGCGCCCGGATATCTATTACACCTGGGGCGGTGAGGGGTTGCGCGATCAGGTCGACGCGGGATTTGTCCGCGACCTGAGCGAGCCGATGCGCGATGGTTGGCAGGATATCTACCCTAAGTCCGCGGTACGCGCCTTCACTCTTGATGATCGCGTCTATGGCGCGCCGCTCTACGCCACGGTGGTGGGTATCTGGACGAACACTGCCCTGACAGAACAGGCGGGAGTTGATGCGCAAGCGATTAAGACCTGGGCGGATTTTGAAAACGCCGTGGTAGCGCTGCGAGAAGAGGGCATAACGCCGCTGGTGGTCGGTGGCCAGGATGGTTGGCCGCTGCACTTCTATTGGGGCTCTTTAGTCACCCGCCTCGCTGGTGGCGACGGCATTGAAGCGGCCAAAAGCGGTGATAACGGCGGCTTTAACGGCGAACCGTTTGTACGCGCGGGTGAAATGCTGCAGTCGTTGGTTGAGCTCGACCCTTTTCAGCCCGGCTTTATGGCCACTTCCTACGAGCGCGCCAGCGGGATGTTTGGCGATGGTGAGGCCGCTTTCCACGTGATGGGTGACTGGGATTATCTTCCTTCCAAGCAGCGCTCAGTCAGTGGCGAGGGTGTCCCGGATGACGACTTGCTATTTATCCCTTTTCCAGAGGTCGAAGGTGGTGAGGGCAACGCACAGAGTTTTGGCGGGATGAACGGTTTTGCTGTCACCCGTGATGCGCCCGATGAAGCGGTCGACTTTCTGCGTTTTCTGCTCAATGCCGACAACCAGCGTAAAGCCGCCGCGACAGGGATCTTTGTGCCGGTTGCCGAGGGCTCCGCCGAAGCGCTTGAAACACCCTATGCCCGCCGGGTTGCAGAAATTCTTGATGAGTCCGAGTTTCATCAGGTGTTTCTGGACCAAGCGCTGGGTACGTCTGTAGGCGCGACGATTAATGATATCAGCGGCGATTTGGCGCAAGGCGTCGTGACGCCCGAAGAGGCCGCCGCTCGGGTTGAAGAGGCCTGGCAGTTTAGATGATCCACCCGCTAAAAGAGCACGCGCGTTACCGCCCGTGCTCATCCACGCTCTGCCTCGGAGTTTGCCATGACCACGCTTGACCGAACCGCCGTGCCGCGGAGAGGGAATGCTGACCGGGTGAAGAAAGGCTTGGTGAGCGGTAAATTCACCGCGCTGCTGATTCTGCTTCCACCGGCGTTAATCCTTTTTTCGCTGTTCGTCATTCTGCCGCTCGCGGATGCCGTCTATTACAGCGGCTTTTCCTGGAATGGCTACGGTGCGCCCAGTGACTTTGTCGGCGCGCAAAATTATCAGCGCCTGCTCGATCACTCGGTGTTTCATACCGCGCTGTGGAATACCGCCAAACTGATCCTGGTATCGTTACTGATCCAGATGCCCCTGGCACTGGGGTTAGCACTGTTGGTATACCGTAAAACGCCCACCAATACCCTGTTTAGGCTGGTATTTTTCCTGCCCTATATACTGGCGGAAGTGGCCGCGGGGCTCATCTGGAGCTTTGTTTTTGACGGCGACTACGGCATTACCAGTTCGCTATTGCATGCCATGGGCCAGGAGTCGGTGTATGTACTGGCCGATCACCAGTGGGCGTTTCCGGCGATTATGACCGTGATCGTTTGGAAGTACTTTGGCTTCCATATGATGATCTACATTGCCGCCCTGCAGGGCGTGCCCAAGGATCTGGTTGAAGCCGCCAAGCTTGAAGGGGCTAAACCCCGCCAAGTGGCGCTCTTTGTACAAATCCCGTTGATTAAACATGCCATCGTAGTGAGTGGTTTCTTTGCCATTATCGGTTCGCTACAGATCTTCGACATTATCATCCCGATGACCAACGGTGGCCCGTCTAACTCGACTCATACCATCGTTACCTACCTGTACAGCTTCGGTCTCTCGCGGCTCAATATTGGCTTTGGTAGCGCTGCCGCGGTAGTGCTGTTTGTGCTCGCTATCGGCATTGCCTTCTTCTACCAACGCACCACCGGCAAGGGGAGTAAGGCATGAAAAGTATCACTACCCGTAACACGCTGCGCGTGATCATCCTGATTGTGGTGGCAAGTATTGTTATTGGCCCGCTGTTAGCGGCTTTTTTCGGGGGCTTCAAGGGCAATTCAGAGCTGCGTACCAATCCGCTGTGGCTGCCTGACAGCTGGGATGCCGGCAATTACATCGGCATCCTGCTGGACGGCAATTTCTGGCGCTATTTGGGTAACTCTTTCTTCATCTCGTTAATGACGGTGTTTTTAACCCTCGTGGTGGGGGCCGCAGCGGCTTATGTGTTTTCGCAGATCCGCTTCTTCGGCGCCAAGATGATCCTCTCCTATCTGCTGCTCGGCCTGATGTTTCCCTTTGCGGCGGCCATTCTGCCGCTGTTTATCAAGGTGCGGGATTTGGGCCTGCTGGATACCTATTGGGCGGTGATCTTGCCCCAGACAGCGTTTGGTTTGTCGCTAGCCATCCTGCTGTTTAAGGCTTTCTTCGACCAACTGCCCAAAGAGCTGTTTGAAGCGGCCTATGTGGATGGGTGTAGCTATTTACGCTTCTTCTGGTCGTTCACGCTGCCGCTCTCGACCCCCATTCTGGCCACCGTGGGCGTGTTTGTGTTTGTGCAGAGCTGGAACAACTTCCTACTGCCGTTAGTGGTGCTCAACGACCGCTCTATCTATACCTGGCCACTGGGCATGATGCAGTTTCAAGGGGAGTACCTTACCCAGTGGAACATGATTCTAGCCTTCGTGACCTTGACCATCATTCCGGCGGTTATTTTCTTTCTCGCCGCCCAGAAGTACATCGTGGCTGGCCTGACCGGCGGCTCGGTTAAGGGATAAAGGAGGATCCATAATGAGCGATGTTATTCATAACCCGATTCTGGCCGGGTTCAATCCTGACCCCTCTATTTGTCGGGTAGGCGACGACTACTACTTGGCCACGTCGACCTTTGAGTGGTACCCAGGCGTTCAGATTCATCACTCCCGCGATTTGGCTAACTGGGAGCTGGTGACGCGGCCTTTGAACCGTGCCAGCCAGCTGGATATGCGCGGCAATCCAGACTCATGCGGCATCTGGGCGCCCTGTTTGAGCTATGCTGACGGGCTGTTCTGGCTGGTCTATACCGACATGAAGCGTTATGAGGGGAACTTCAAGGATGGACATAATTACGTGGTGACAGCGCCGCGTATCGAGGGGCCCTGGAGCGATCCGGTCTACCTGAATTCAAGTGGTTTTGACCCTTCACTGTTTCACGATACCGATGGTCGAAAGTGGTTGATCAACCTGCAGTGGGATTATCGCCAGCGCGAAGGGCGGGATCGTTTCGGCGGAATAGTGCTGCAACAGTATGATCCTGAGCAATGCCGCTTGGTGGGGGACATCACCAATATTTTCGCCGGTACCGAACTGAAGCTCACAGAAGGATCGCATCTCTATTGGCGTGATGGTTGGTACCACCTCTTGGTGGCCGAGGGCGGCACGGGTTACCAGCATGCGGTGACCATGGCGCGTTCAAAAACGCTGACAGGCCCTTACGAGGTACATCCCAACAATCCCCTGCTGACGAGTCGAGATGATCCTGAAAACCCGCTACAGCGGTCTGGCCATGCAGATCTGGTCGACTCCCCTGAAGGTGACACTTACTTGGTGCATTTATGCAGCAGGCCCCTGCCAGGCACCCGGCTATCGCCGATGGGGCGCGAGACCGCTATTCAGCGCGTGGAGTGGGGTGAAGATGGCTGGCTACGGCTCGCCAATGGAGGCAATACCCCGGCGTTAAAGGTCGCCGTGAGTGGCGTTACACAAAAGCCCCCTGCGCAGGAGGAGCACTACGATTTTGAAACAGACACGCTGCCCGGTGCGTTTCAGTGGCTGCGTACCCCCTATCCGGAACGGCTATTTTCGCTCACCGAACGGCCCGGCTACTTACGTCTTTTTGGTCGCGAATCGGTAGGTTCCTGGTTTGAGCAGGCGTTAGTGGCGCGCCGCCAGGACAGCATCCACTGCAGTGCCGAAACGACACTCACCTTTGAACCCGAGGATATTCAGCAGTTTGCCGGGCTTATTGCCTACTACAACCGCTTCAAGTTCCACTATTTAGCGGTGACCTTGAACGATGCAGGCGACAAGGTGCTCAGCATTATCAGTTGCCTGGATGATTGGCCAAACGGCAACTTGAGTATCGCCGAGGAAGGCATCCGCATTGAGCCTGATGCCACGATTCGACTTGGGCTGGATATCCATGCCCGCGAGCTGTGCTTTCGCTATGCCCAGGGAGATCAGCCCTGGCAATCGATTGGGCCTGCCTTAGATGCTGGCCTGCTTTCCGACGAAGGCAGCGGTCGTGCCCACGGCTATTTCACCGGCAATTTTCTAGGCATGGCCGCCCACGACATTAGTGGACGCGGCACCCCCGCCGATTTCCAGGCGTTTTGCTATCGCCGCGCCCCTCTTTAAGAGACGAGATAAGCTCATGGCTGAAGTAACACTACGCGACATCGAAAAGACGTTTCATGGCAAAACCACGGTAATCCCTGATTTAAATCTGCATATCGAGGATGGCTCTTTCACCGTGCTGGTTGGGCCTTCTGGCTGCGGAAAATCCACCTTGCTGCGCATGATTGCGGGTCTGGAGACCGTGACTCAGGGCACGATCACTATCGGCGGCGAAGACGTTACCACTGCCGAGCCAAGTGACCGGGACATTGCCATGGTTTTCCAGTCCTACGCGCTTTACCCGCACATGACGGTCGCTCGCAATATCGACTTCGGCATGCGGCTGGCAAAAGTGCCCAGCAAAGAACGGGAAGCCAAAGTGGCCGAGGCCGCGCGCTTGCTCAACCTTGAGGATCTGCTCGAGCGTAAACCTGCTGAGCTCTCCGGCGGGCAGCGCCAGCGGGTAGCCATTGGTCGTGCCATTGTGCGCAGCCCCGGCGTGTTTCTGTTCGACGAGCCGCTCTCCAACCTGGATGCCTCGTTACGTAATCGCATGCGGGTCGAACTGGCTGAGCTGCATCAACGGCTCGAAACCACCATGGTGTATGTCACCCACGATCAGGTCGAGGCGATGACCCTAGCCGACTGCATTGTGGTGATGAACGCCGGGAAGATAGAGCAAATGGGCAAGCCCATGGCGCTTTACCAGCGCCCTGAAACACTGTTTGTCGCTGGCTTTATTGGTTCGCCGAAAATGAACTTGATCGAAGGGCCGCTAGCGGCGGCCTATGGCGCCACCACCCTTGGTATTCGGCCCGAGCATCTAGAGGTGAGCCGCGAGCAGGGCGAGTGGAAAGGGCGTGTGCGATTCATCGAGAAGCTGGGCGCTGACGCTTTCGCCTATGTGGATAGCGAGCAGACGGGCCCGCTCACCGTCCGCCTCTCTGGCGATGTCGATCTTAGCCATGGCGATACACTGTTTATCACTCCCCAGCAGGCCCAGCTCCATGCGTTTGATGCCGCTGGAAAGCGGCTGCCTGATGACGTGGTACAAAAGCGTCCACAAAGTCGCGAGAGTATTGTCTAGGAGCAGTAAAAAATGACGACGATCACCCTAGAAAATGCCCAGCTGCGCTTAGTAGTAAACCCGGAAGTGGGAGGCTCAGTAGTACGTTTTGATGCATTGACGCAGGCAGGAGTCGTGGCGCTTATGCGCCCAGGTAGCATTGATGAACGAGATCCGAATCAACTGGCGATGTACCCATTGATACCGTGGTCAAACCGGATTGCGAAGGGTGGCTTTGAGTGGCGTGGGCAATATTATCCCCTTGTGAAAAACCTTGAGAATGAGCCGTTGCCCATTCATGGCGATGGCTGGCAGCGTTCTTGGCAGGTCGTATCACAAAGTGCGCACACACTGCAGCTTGAACTGCGTTCTAATGAACAGCCTCCTTTTGATTACCACGCTGAGTTGAGCTATTGCCTGATAGATCGCCGGTTGGAAGTAGCCCTTAGCGTGACGCATTTAGGCGACCAACCTGCACCTTATGGCTTGGGCCTCCATCCTTGGTTTCCCCGCACTGGCGATACTCGGATTACAGCGCTAGCGGAAGGCGTTTGGGAGGTTGATAAAGCGCAACTGCCACGTGAATGGCACCGCCTGACACCGGAGTCCACCTGGAACTTCAGTAATGGGAAAGAGCTACCCGAACGCTTAATCGACAACCTCTTTACCGGTTGGAAAGGCCAAGCACGAATAGAATGGCCAGCTCGCGGTGTGGAACTTGAGCTCACTACTGTACCCACCATGTTCCGTTATCTGGTTTTCTCTCCCCATGAGCAAGCGGATTTTTTCTGTTTCGAGCCCGTAAGCCATGTGGTGGATGCCCACCATAGCGTCTCACCTTTAACCCAGGGGTTAGTTGAACTGGCCTCTGACCAGGCAACCTCAATGACGTGTCAGTTTAGCTATCAAACGACTTAGTAGCCTATAGGCCTCTTTTAACTCCGATAGCGCAGGCACTGGTATCAATGTGGCGTTGATGCTGCTGGGCTGCGCGATTGGTGCTTACGCCTTCTATGCGATCAGTGCCATTGCCCCTGTCTTCTTTGTTATCTACTTCGTCAAAGAGACGTGCGGGAAAGAGCTTGAAGAAATGGCTTATGAGTAAGTCGTTATATTGCCCCGATTGCCTGATCAATCGGGGATCATGTGCCTATTTTAAACAGTATAAGGCTAGTTTTTATTAATAAAATCAAAAGGTTAGTTTCTGTTTTAAACATATAAGAAGTTGTTTAATAATGGTTTTTATTTACTGATGCTATGAGGTGGCATGGTGGCTGCAGTGGATGGGTTGAGAGCGTAACAGGAAGGACGACCTGTCGCTCTTACATGTTAAACCCAGTGCGATGCTCGCACAGATGTTTAAGTAGCAACGTTTGATAGGAGCAGTATCATGATGAAGACGGAATCTCTCAAGAAACTTGGCATCCTAGGTGTATCATTTGGCCTGATGGCCAGCCCACTTGCTTTTGCGCAAGTGGATAGCAGCGACGAGTACGAACCGACCCCGCAGGAAGAAACGACGCAGGATGATCAAGGCACCTACAACAGCTACGACACTGAGCAAGATAAAGGTTCGGATGTAGGTACTGAGTACGAAGAGGAAGAGCAAGAATTCACTTATGAAGAAGAGGAAGAGGAGCAAGAAGTACCCGCCACCGATGAAGAGGAGGATGATTCCGGGTGGTAATTGCAACTTTTTAAGGACTAACTTTTCTCGGACTCATGGATGAGCCAACAGATGCCCCGCCAACTGCGGGGCATCTTTGTGTGTGGCCGTTAACACTATCAACCAAAGCGGACGATATAATTTCACGCTAAAGTGTTAAGCACCTTTATGCTTAACCATTGACTACGGTACCCACAAGGATGACTCAATGCCGCTGAAATGGACGCCCCTAAAGTGGACAGAAAAGCCCCAACTGCCCAAGGCTGATGGCCGTATAGCAGCGATTGACCTTGCCCGTGGTATCGCCATCGGCTTGATGATTATTAGCCACTCGGTCAGTGGGTTAGTGGGTATTCGCAATGTGCCTGATTGGGGCATGGTGCCGATTCATTTGCTGACTAAATTCTCCTCTTCGCTGTTTATTGTGGTATTTGGCATTGCCCTGGCGGTGGCGTTTCTTTCCCACACTCAAAGCGATGACTGGCCTAAGCGTCGGTTAAAGCTATGGCTGCGCGCTGTAGAGGTGTGGTTCTGGTATAAAGCACTCCTTGTCATTGAGATGCTGCCGTTCTACTCGCCCAGCGAGATCGTCGATGCTTTGCTGTATGGCCGTTTTGCCATTTGGGTCGAAATCTTGGGTTTCTACGCTATCGCGCTGTTATGGGTACCGCTGATGCTGCCGCTATGGGCGCGGGCGCCGCTGTGGAGCCGCCTAGCTACGATTGGTGCGTTAACAGCACTCACTATTTGGCTGCAAAGCCTTACGTTTGGTGGCAACGATATTCTGAAAGCGCTGCTGGTTGATCACGAAGACCACTACACCTGGGGGCAGATTAGCCGTGCCCCGATGATTTTAATCGGGCTTCTTATCGGGGAAGCGCTACTTCGCTGCTATTTTGAGCCGACCACTCGCCGTCGCTTAGTGCTCACATTGCTAGGGGCGGGCGCGCTAATGGTGGCAGGATTTTACGCGTTGGCTTTTGCCAACGGCGATGTGCACGCGGCGATGCTCGCCGTTGCCAACAATGTCGGTAAGCATCCGCCAGGGCTTGAGTTTATGCTGTTTAGCTTAGGCGGTGCGCTAGTGCTGTTAGCCCTAGCGTTAGCCGGGGGCGCCAAAGCTGCCAAGGCACTTTTGCCGCTGACGATGGTCGGTTCAGATGCCCTTAAAGCGTTTATTTTCCATATTGTGATGATCTTCTTGGTGCTGCGCTTTTTGTGGGAAGGCGAGGGGATGTATAGCTATCCACAGGCACTGGGCGTGGGCGGGCTGTTGATACTTGGCGCCGCGGCGTGGATTTGGGTGACCCGCTGGATGGCGAATCACCGTTAACCGCGATAAATACTTCTGGAGCTTACGATTTGCGACACTGGATTCAATGCGGGCTAGTGGCCGTAGTGCTGCTGATTGCGCTACCCGTGCATGCCGATGGATACGAGACTAATTGGTATTATGAAGTCGATAAAAAGAGCGCCTGGCAGGGTGATTTAACCTCTCGCTTGAAGGCTATCGAAGGTGTGTTTGAGGGCGAACTCGGCGTTTATGTACAAAACCTCCTCAGTGGTGAAGTATTTTCTTGGCGTGCCGATGCCCCTTGGTATTTAGCCTCGCTGATTAAAATACCGGTGGCAGCACAGGTGCTGGCCGAACGACAGGCGGGCACGCTGACGCTGGATGAGCGGCTAACGCTTGCCCAAAGTGACTTTGTCGATGGCGCGGGCCCCACCAACTGGCATGATCCCGGCACGCCTATCTCTATTCGTTACTTGCTGGAGCAGATGATTACCGTCAGCGACAACACCGCCACTGATATGCTGATTGACCGAGTGGGGCTGGCGGAGGTTAACGAACGCGCCCGTGCGATGATCGCCGAAAGTGGTGGCAACCCCGATGAGCTCGGCCCTATCACAACGTTGGTCGGCGTTCGCCAAGGGGTTTACGGCGAGCTCCACCCGGATGCGCGCGCGCTTGGCGGAATGGATTTTATCGCTCTGCGCCAGCATGCGGTAAGCCAGCGTGCCCAGGCGTTGGCCCGCGCGCTAGGCGTTCGCACAGAATCCTTTACCCAGCCCGATTACGACCAGGCGTTTGATGCCTACGAAGCCACCGGCGGAAACGTGGGCACCTTACGCGCTTTTGGCGACCTTCTAGCTAGCCTGCACGGCGGCACAGATGACTTAAGCGCCGAGCAGCGGCAAACGCTGTTAGCGGTGATGCAGCGAACCAGTTCTGGCAAGCGGCGTCTTAAAGCGGGCCTGGGGGAAGGCATAAACTTTGCCCATAAAACCGGCACTCAGCAGCGGCGCAGTTGCGATGCCGGTATTGCCAAGCGTGCCAACGTTGAGACAACCACCCAAGGGCCGTGGGTGATCGTTAGCTGTGCACGCGGGCCAGCGGCGGTAAGCGCTCACGAACGCGCCTTGGCCAGTGTCGGTGAAGCGTTGCGTTATAGCGGAGCCCTGGGTAAGCCGTGATAAACTACCGCCCCGAATGATTCTCAGAACCTACTTAGTCAGGAGCAACTTATGACACAAGCCAGCGCCCGCCACATTCTAGTCAGCAGCGAAGAGCAGTGCCTAGCACTCAAGAAAGAGATCGAAAACGGCCGCGACTTTGCTGAAGTCGCCAAAGAGCACTCCAGCTGCCCCTCCAGCCGCCAAGGCGGCGACCTCGGCAGCTTTGGCCCCGGCCAAATGGTGCCTGAGTTTGATAAGGTCGTCTTCAATGACGAGGTCGGCCAAGTGCACGGCCCGGTGAAAACCCAGTTTGGTTATCACCTGCTAGAAGTCACTAGCCGCACTTAACTTTTCCTAACCAAACGCTCTTAATTGCGCCTAAAAGGCCGTCAAGCATCGCGGTTGAACAACCGCGGTGTGAGGAGTACGCCTTGAACGACCCGATTATTACCATTAAAGGCCTGAACAAAACCTACGAGGGTGGCTTTCAGGCGTTAACTCATATTGATTTAACGATTCAGCGCGGTGAAATCTTTGCGCTGCTTGGCCCCAACGGGGCAGGCAAAACCACACTGATTAGCGTGGTGTGTGGTTTGGTCAATCCCACCGCTGGCAATGTCATGGTCGATGGGTTCGATAATATTACCCACTACCGCCAGGCCCGCGAGCGCATTGGGCTAGTGCCCCAAGAACTGACCAACGAGGCGTTTGAAACCGTCTGGAACACCGTCAGTTTCAGCCGCGGTTTGTTTGGCAAAGCGCCTAATCCTGCGCATATCGAAAAAGTGCTCAAGTCGCTGGCGCTCTGGGATAAGCGCAACAACCGGCTCATGACGCTTTCGGGCGGCATGAAGCGCCGCGTGCTGATCGCCAAAGCGCTCTCCCATGAGCCGCGCATTCTGTTTCTGGATGAGCCAACCGCCGGTGTCGATGTCGAGCTGCGCCGCGAGATGTGGGAGGTAGTGCGCCAACTGCGTGATAACGGTGTGACGATCATACTGACTACCCACTACATCGAAGAAGCCGAGGAGATGGCTGACCGCATCGGCGTCATTAATCGTGGTGAGCTGGTGCTGGTGGAAGAGAAAGCTGCGTTAATGAGTAAGTTGGGCAGCAAGCAGCTAACACTGAACTTACACAGCCCGCTGACAGAGATACCTGCGAACCTACAACGCTTTGAGCTGAGCTTAGCTGCTGAAGGGTTTGAATTGATCTATACCTACGATGGCAGCCAGGAAGAGGACGGTCACGCGATATCCGAGTTTTTAACTGCGCTGGAGCGGGAAGGGGTCACCTTTAAAGATCTCAATACTCGGCAAAGCTCGCTTGAAGATATTTTTGTCGATTTGGTTAAGGAGCGTGCATGAACCTTCATCCCGTTCGCGCCATCTATATGGCCGAAATGGCCCGTACGCGCCGCACGTTACTGCAAAGCATTGTCTCGCCCGTCATCTCCACATCGCTCTATTTTGTGGTGTTCGGCGCGGCGATCGGCTCGCGTATCAGTGAGGTCAATGGGGTTAGCTACGGCGCCTTTATCGTGCCGGGTCTGATTATGCTAATGCTGCTGACACAAAGCGTTTCCAACGCCTCCTTCGGTATCTTTTTCCCGAAGTTTTCCGGCAGCATTTATGAGCTGCTTTCAGCGCCTATTTCGCATTTAGAGATAGTGATTGGCTACGTGGGCGCGGCAGCTTCGAAATCGATACTGCTGGGGCTGATTATCCTGGCGACCTCAAACTTCTTTGTACCGCTGGAGATTGCTCATCCCTTTTGGATGCTCTTCTTCCTGGTACTAACGGCGGTCACCTTTAGCCTGCTCGGCTTTATCATTGGTATATGGGCGGATGGCTTTGACCGGCTACAGCTGGTGCCGCTGTTGGTGATCACGCCGCTGACCTTTTTGGGCGGCAGCTTCTACTCTATCGATATGCTGCCGCCGTTTTGGCAAACCATCACCTTGGCTAATCCCGTGGTGTACCTAGTGAGCGGCTTTCGCTGGAGCTTTTACGGTATTAGCGATGTTAGCCTAGCGGCAAGCGTGGGCATGATCACCCTGTTTCTGGTCGCTTGCCTGGGTACTATTGGCTGGATTTTCCGCACCGGATATCGCCTTAAACCCTGATTGCCATCCAGCTTGCTATTCACTCCTCACTCTTCACCATGGAGCGCTAGTAGACCCTTATGCCACTACTGCAAAGTATTGTGCACCGCCTTGACCCGACGCTAGACGGTGAGCGCCTAACCCTAACCGCTGCGCCCCAAGAACAGGCGGCCCCCAGCGATGACCCGGTAATGACAAGCCTAGTGGGTGCGCTGAACGACACCTACAACACCAAGCCCAAAGGCTGGGGGCGCTTTGCCGAAGAAGGCGAGCAAGCAGGGCCGCTTGCCATGTGGCTGCGCGACTATTTGGCGGGTGATAAAAGCTTTGCCGAGCTTTCCGTTGCGCTGGCTGAAAGGCTCGCCAAGCAGCTTCAAGAGCAGCTGTCAGTGAGTGGTTACTTAGTGATTAGCCATCAGCGCCAGGGCGATACCGAAACGCTGCTGTTTGCCTTGGTGCACCAGCGCGAAGGGATTGGTATTAATTCTGAGCACCACGCCGTGCCTGCCGCGCAGCTCAACACCAGCCAGCTGACGCTGGCAGCGCGCATCAATCTTACCCAGTGGCAGAGCGATGCGCCGAGTGCGCAGTATGTCTCGTTCCTAAAAGACCGCGGCGGCAAAAAACTCGCCGAGGGCTTGGTTGCCTTGCTGGGTATGGAAGAGGGCGTTGATGCCCCGGCGGAAACCCGCACGCTACTAAAAGCGTTTAGCGACTATGTCGAGAAAGAGGATTTTGATGACGAGGTAAGTCGTGAAAAAACCGACACGTTAGTCGACTACGCCAATGAACAGCTGCGTCGTGGCGAGCCGATGACCCTGGAAGAGCTTTCCGGATTGGTGAACGAACAGCAGCCCAAAGCGTTTTACGAGCATATCCGCAACGCCGATTACGGGCTCTCGCCGGAAATCCCCCCTGATAAGCGCACCTTGAGCCAGTTCCGCCGCTTCACCGGGCGTGCGGGCGGCGTATCGATTAGTTTTGACTCCCATCTGCTCGGTTCAAGCATTGAGTACGACGCTGCCCAGGATCGTTTGATCATTAAGCAAGTGCCCAAGCAGTTGAGAGAGCAACTTACCAAGAAAGATTGAGTTAGCCACGCGGCTGTCTCTCACCAGGAGAGCTCTCTTTTGTTGACGTAGCAAGCGAGAGCATAAAGGGGAGTAGCGCTTGAAAAGTGTCACTGTGCTAGCATTTGAGTAGTGAAATAGGAGCTTGCATGAGCGAAGCGGATACGTCCCGATCTGCCGACCACGACAGTCCTTGGAAGATGGCGCTGGAAGGGTATTTCCAGGAATTTTTGGATCTGTTGTTCCCAGACATTCATGAACAAGTGGATTGGTCGAAAGGCTTCAGCTTTCTCGACAACGAGTTACAGCAGATCACGGCGGATGCCAATAGTGGCAGGCGTTACGCCGATAAGCTGATCAAGGTCTATGCACAGAACGGCAGTGAAACGTGGGTGCTGATCCACGTTGAGGTACAGGGTGAGCCGGAGGAAGCCTTTGCTGAGCGAATGTATACTTACCAATACCGACTACGTGATCGTTACGGGGTAGATGTGGTGAGCCTGGCGGTGCTGGCCGATACACGCGATAGCTTTAGGCCCACTACTTTCCGCTATCAGCGCTGGGGTTGCGAGCTGACCTTTACCTTCCCTACAGCTAAACTGATTGATTGGGAAGCACGCTGGACGGCACTGGAAACCAGCAACAACGTCTTTGCGCTGGTGGTAATGGCCCAGATACACGCTAAGCGATTGAAGGACGGCGCTACGCGCAAGGATGTCAAGATTGCTCTTATTCGGCTGCTGTATGAACGGGGCTACAGCCGCGAGCAGATTGTGCGGTTGTTTAATATCATCGACTGGATGCTCCAGCTGCCAAAAGCCTTGGAGTCCGAGTTTGTCCAGGCGGTCTACGCCATACAGGAGGAAAAGCACATGCCTTACGTCAATACCGTTGAGCGCTTTGAACGTGAAAAAGAGCGTCAAGAAGGTCGCCAAGAAGGTCGTCATGAAGGCGTGGAAGGTACGCTGCGTAAGCAAATCGCCTTGAAGTTCGGCGAGATGCCCGATTGGGCAGATCAGCGCCTGACGTCGGCTTCAGACGCACAGCTAGATGAGTGGGTAGTACGGATCCTGACAACAGATAGCTTGGAAACCCTGCTTGATAAGCACTAATCTGCTGATCAAAATTCTCCCACGTATTAAAGAGGGCAGCCCCAAATGGCTGCCCTATGTGTATGAGTCTGATGATGGTTCTTCGATTAGGGATTTTCATCAGCGTATGCCAACAAGCCTTTCTTCACCTCGTATTGAATAGCTACCAACTGTTCATGGATGCACTTCAAGGATTAGGCATGGTCAGACGTCGGTAACTATCAATGGAGAATTCTATGCTAAATGCCATTAGTGATTTTTTTCAGCGCACGCTAGCGCAACCCGAGCAGCGCGATGACCAAACGTTGACGCTGGAGCTCGCCACCGCTGCGCTGCTGTGTGAAATTGTCCGCGCCGACTACGATACCACCGACGAAGAGCTAGCCAGCCTGCGCAGCATGCTTATTGAGCGCTATAAGCTAAGCGCAAGCGATGTAGAAGAGTTAATGCTGCTTGCTCAGGCGGAAGTGGATGAAGCCGTTGATCACTACCAGTTCGTTAGCCTGATCAAAGAGCACTATAACTACGACCAGCGCTGTGAGCTGGTGGTACAAATGTGGCAACTGGCCTGGGCTGACGGCAATGTTGACCCGCTAGAAGAGCACCGCATTCGCCGCTTGGCGGATTTGCTACATGTCAGCCACAGTGATTTTATCCGCACCAAACTGCACGTAGAGGAGCGCAATAACCACGATGCATAACCGCAATGAAGACTCGAATTTAATGGATCTAATTGACTCAATAGAGAACATGGAGCAGGACGCTCCTCGAATCAGCGTTGATGATGTGGTTTATGCTGTAGGTCGGCGCTCGTTTGGGCCGCTCCTGCTGGTGGCTGGCTTAATTACGCTGACGCCGATTATTGGTGACATACCCGGTATGCCCACCCTGATGGCCGCGCTGGTACTGTTGGTGTCAGTGCAATTATTGGCGGGCAGTGAAGCGTTTTGGCTGCCTAAATGGCTGCTAAATCGCTCCATTTCGCGGCAAAAGTTTGATAAAGGCATTCATTACATGAAAAAGCCCGCCCGCTGGGTGGACGGACTGCTGAAGGTTCGTTTGCCGTGGCTGACCGGGTATATCGGTATCCGCGTGACGGCGGTGGTATGCCTGCTTATCGCACTCGCCATGCCGCCCATGGAGTTTATTCCCTTTTCAGCCAACGGCGCGGGGCTGGCGCTGTCACTGCTAGGGCTAGGCCTGGTTGCCCGCGATGGGGTGGCGCTGCTGCTGGGGTTTGCGCTGTTTGGCGCTACCTGCACCTTTATCGCGATTAATCTGTTTTAACAAGAATTTTTTAATATCAGACGCTTCACCATCCACGTCGCCTAAAACCGCTGGAAGAGCCGGTCACTGTGAGCGGCGTATAGAAACGGTGCTATGGATATTCGCGCTTTTGGGTCATGCTTGCGCTCATAGCTAGCCTGTTGCGTACGTTAGTGTGTTTATCGGCTGTTTGTCACCCGTATTGATCAAGCGGATGTGCGTAGTCCGTGGCATTCTTATAATTCCACATCGCTTGACAAACTGAAGGTGGGAGGTGAATTAAGGGCTCAGGTCGTAATACTGTAATATAAGTTTTAAGTGCCTATTCAAAATTAATCGCGTGATCAGTTCCGTAACCACCGAGTAAGCGGTGTACCTCTTCACGTAGACGTTCAAACGAGAGATAGGCACTCAAGGGCAGCCAGGTGTACTTCAT
>NZ_JACCDE010000033.1 GCF_013415125.1 Vreelandella glaciei
GCGGCCGCGCAAGACACTGGACTGGCGCACGCCGCTGGAAGTTTACGCCGAGGTGCTCAAGAAATCGGTCGCTGGCCCGAGCACCCTTCAATAGCGTTGCGCTTGGAACTTGAGACCGCCGGGTTTTTATATAGCCGCTTAATAGCTTTCAAAAAGATACTCAATCGGTGTCGGGCGGCCAAACAGGTAGCCTTGATAGCGGTAACAGCCATGGCCTCTTAGCCAGTCAAGCTGTTCTTTTTTCTCTACCCCTTCTGCGACCACGGTTAAGCCTAAACTCACGGCAAGCAGTATCGTCGTATCCACGATCGCCGCGTCTGTCTTGTCAGTGAGCAGTTCGCGAATAAACGATTGATCAATCTTTAGCTCATCTAGCGGTAAGCGCTTTAAGTAGCTCAGCGATGAGTAACCAGTGCCAAAGTCATCCAGTGCAAAGCGAATCCCTCTAGCGCGGAGTTTCAACATCGTATTGCGCACCCTGACTGGCTCGCACATCAGCAGGCTCTCTGTGACTTCCAGCACCAAACGGCTTGGCGGTGCCAGCGTCTCTGCTAATAACGCCTCTACGTCATGCACGAAGTCGGGTTGCTGAAACTGAACAGAACTCACATTAACGGAAATACTTAAGGTGGCGTAGGTCGCTTGATGGGACCACTTTGCCAATTGCTCGCAGGCCGACCTAAGCACCCAATAACCGATGGGCACAATGAGCCTATTCTCCTCTGCCAGAGGTATAAACGTCGCGGGGGAGACCCAGCCACGCTGGGGGTGATACCAGCGCAATAATGCTTCAACCCCCGTGGTCACGCCCTGATGGTCGACCTGCACCTGATAGTGCAGAGCCAACTCATTACGCTCAAGGGCCTTATGCAGATCAGCTTCCAGGCTGGCCCTTTCCAGTACGCTGGTCTGCATATCGGTGTTAAAAAAGCACAGCGTGTTGCCGCCAGCCCTCTTCGCCTGCTGCAAGGCCATATCCGCTTGTTGCAGCACGCTATCCATGCTGTGTTCGCGCCCGGTAAACAGTGCAATGCCAATACTGGCGCTAATGGGTAACGAATGACCGCTTCTCACTTGAGCGATGGTTTCCAATAGCTGGCGGGACACACGTTCCGCTTTTCGGGCGGCCTCGGTCTGCGGCTCGCCCAGGTTATTCAGCAGTACCACAAATTCATCACTACTAAAGCGCGCCAGCGTGGCCTCTGGCTCTAGCCGCTGTCGTAGCTGTTCAGCAACGTTAATCAACAGGTGATCACCGCTCTCATGACCCTGGATGTCGTTCACTAAGCGAAAGTTATCCAGATCAATCACCAACACAGCGCTATAAGACGCTGACCACTCATCATGATCAATCGCGGCCGTTAAGGAGTCCATCAGCATCCGACGGTTGGGCAGACCTGTCAGTGAGTCATAGAAGGCCAAATAGTAGGTGCGCGACTGCATTTCGAGGTAGTCGGTGAGTTCCGTCGAAATACCGCACAGGGAAGGGGGAGCACCGGGGGACATCGATAGCGGCATTTTAATCGATAAGAACGTTCTTACTCGGCTTTCACCCTGCAAGACGTTCCTCTCCTCGACCGTTACTTTCTTGCCCGACGCCAATACGCTGCGATCAACCTGCTCCATTTCAGCAGCGCTGCCAGCATCAAAAAACTCAGCGTCGCACTTACCAATGATTTTGTCGGCTGGCAGACCAAATAAATCGCTGATACGGCGATTAACATATTGATATTTTAGGGTCGGTGATTTGATATAAATAAAGGCATCGACACTATCCAAAATAGTCGCCAGCATCTCTTTATTGGTTTGCAGCAACGCCCGGTTATGTTGCATGCGGCGTTTGAGCAGCACATTGCCCAGCAGTGCTAAAAGGAGAAAAATGAGCAGCAAGGCGATTCCCCAACGCCCCAAATAAGTGTCAATGCTGCGCAGCAGCTCTGCAGAAGTGGCGAAATGGTACATGGCAGTTATTACTGGCCAGGCATGGTTAACGGGCCAGCTCGCGCTACCACTCGCTGCCATGCGGAATCTTGTTCGACACGCGATACAAAAGCAGCAATGGCAGAATACTGCTCTAACGACTGGACGGCCGCCACCGCCTGTAGCGGAAAGCTCATTTGAATATCCGCGCCACTAGGCCAGGGGCCGGCAAAATTGCCGTTGGCTGATAAGTGCTGGTTGATGAAGGTGAGGTGCTGTTTCAACTGCGGTGCTAAAAAACGCTTACTCACCGTATCGCTGATGCCTTGCGCCAGCGGTTTAATCAGCCAGGGCGATTGCTTGGGAACTTGGCTAAACACAAGCTGCATCACCAGCAGTGGCATCAGTGAGCCTTCGGCATAATGTAGCCAGTAACGGTAATCTACCCAAGCCCGCAAGTCATCGGAAGAAGGCTGACACCGCCCTTGCCCGTAGCGCTGTAATAGGTAATCAATGATCGCGCCTGACTCAGCCACGGTGAGATTACCATCGGTAATGACCGGGGATTTACCAAGCGGGTGGATTTTTTTTAGCGAATCGGGCGCTTGCTGTGTTTTGTCATCGCGTTGGTAAATTACCAGCTCATAGTCCAGTTCTAAGGCTTCTAATAGCCATAAAATCCGATGAGAACGAGACTTTTCCAAATGGTGAACGTGAATCATAAACACTCCATGGGGCTGAGTTATACACCAACATTGCACTGGCGACAGTTATCCATTACTGCAAGCGCCTTCAGCTTAGTATCATAAAGATCCTCTTAATAGGATCAATATACCAAGGTTAGCACCATCACAGCGCTGAACCCCATGAAAGCATCAAACTAGTAAAAATCAAGGAAAATTAATGATTAACGATGTGCATGACGCCAGCGCGCCAGTAAATCCAGCGGTGAACACTTTCCTTGCAGCCAAGGCGCTAATAAGCGCGTTGAGAGCGGAATAAACACAAACACCATCACTGGCGTCAACATCAAGGTACTCACCAACACCCGGGGCACCAGCGCCCAATCGGCCAATACGCCACCAAATACCCATTGAAAAAGCAACGAGATGGGGAAGAAGGCCAACCAAACAGCCACGGCTTGCTTCCAACGCGGTGGTGCGCTGTTGCCGTTGTTTTGAAACCACGTGTCCAGCCCGGTGGCACGGTGCTCTTGAGGCGCTTCATACAGCCCTTTTCCGCGCGTCAACCACGCATGTCGTGAGGCGGAGTGCTCCCAGGCGGCTAAGGTTTCGCTGCTGCTAAAGCGAAATATGATCTGATATTCATCGTCATCAGCGGGGGGTGCCAGTACGCCAGAGCCGAGGTAGCCAGCAAAATCAGCCGCCAGCTCGCGCCCCTCGTTTAGCCAACGATTAAAATCGAAGTAGCGGCCGTGCTCAACGCGACGAGCCACCATCAATGTGACAGGTGAGGCAGACATGGTATATCTCCTAATGTGTGGACAGCCAGCGCCGGGTAGGCAGGCTGCTTGCTTTCAGGCGGGTAAACCTGAAAGTCCAATGGCCACATTATACAAGCAATGTTGATGCCATGCTGTGAATGTTACGCGCTAGCTGTTGGTGCTAGGCGCTAGCACAAGGTGTGCCGTTTGATTTACCGTCCAGGAATCGGGTGGGGCGCTCTCCTCGCTGGAAAGCACATATATGCTAGTAGATCTACTTAGCACTGCGTATCGCATCTGTCTCTTGGAGATCAGGTTCTACGACTGGCCCTTGATACTCACCTTCAGGGCGAAGAATGGCATCGACCTCGGACCGATAGCGATTCAGCAAGTGTGCTAAATTGATTCTTATGCGGTGGGTCTCCAGCCCAAACGCTTGGCGCTGATCTGTGCGTTTAAGCGAGGGTTGGTAGCCGCTTCACTTAAGCTTTCTAGCGTAGAGAGCACTAATTTTCGGCACTGTTTAAATTGGGAATGACGTAATAAATGAGGCCATTCAGGGTGATCGATGTTTCATCGCGGTGCATAGGCAAGCTTAACATCCGGTTAAAGGATCAATACTAATAAATCGGCCCTGTTCAGAAAAACTTAAACATACTTCGCAACATCTCCTTCGAATAAGTATCGATACTAACGCATATGAACAACGTATTACTGCCCAGGCTCTTTGAACTGCACAACACATTATCGATAGCAGGCACAATAACTTAAGGGGTACGGGAGTGACGGGCGGCGCCCAAAAAGCATGCCTAGTCGCCCATGGTTAACGGTAATAATTAACGGCCAATCCACTCAACAAAGGTCGTCTCACCCAACAAGTGGCGTTCATGGCGCACCCGGCTCAGTGCCGCATAGGGCAAATCCATCGCCAGCATCCGAGAAAGCGGTTGTTCAATCACTTGGTGCAGTAGGCCATTGCAGACAAATAGATGCGCCACGATGAGCACATGCTTTCCTGGTGGGTTGGCAAGCAGTTGCTGCCACACTTCCGCTAGACGCGCATCGAAGGCCTGGGTAGTTTCACCGCCCGGCGGCGATACCGATGCCGGATCATACCAGAACGCACTCATCCGTTCGGTGCCCTCTTCTGCAAACACCTGGGCGTGGGTTTTACCCTCCCACCGCCCCAAATGCAGCTCGGCAAGGCCCTCTTCCACCTGAACGGGCAGGTCAAACTCTTCGCCCAGCCACAGTGCAAACTCACGGCAGCGCGTAAGTGGCGAGGTGACAATCGCATCATAAGGCAGATGGCCTTCGACCGTATGCCCCATAACGGCATCGGTCACCTGCTGCCAGCCCGTCTCGCTCAGCGGATGATCGGTGGAGCCACGCAGCATACGCCCGCCTACCGGCTCACCGTGGCGCAACAAATCAATGGTGGTGATCTCCGCATCGGGAAAACGCATACTCAGCCCTCGTTTAACAGTGCCACTGCCGGTTAAATAATCGCGTGACGAACGCGTGCGGAAACCCACTCCGACACCAGTACGGTGGCGAAAATCATGATAAAAATGACGCTGACCTGATCCCAGGCGAGGCTGTTGATCGAGGCATTTAGCTGCAAACCAATCCCGCCTGCGCCGACCAATCCCAGCACGGTCGATTCGCGGATATTAATATCCCAGCGGTAAACACTAATCCCAGCGAAGGCAGGCATGATTTGCGGCAACACGCCATAGTTCATCACCTGCAGACGGCTGGCACCGGTCGCGCTTATCGCCTCGACGGGCGTGGGATGGATCTCTTCAATCGCCTCATAAAGCAGCTTGCCGACAAAACCGATCGAGCGAAGGGCGATAGCGATTATACCCGCCAACACCCCTGGGCCGAGAATGGTGACAAGCAACATTGCCCAGATCAGTGAGTTGATCGAGCGGGATGAGACAATGATCATCAGCGCCGCACTGCGTACCAGCGGGTGCGGCGTGGTATTACGTGCGGCCATAAACGCCACGGGGAACGCCATTATAATGCCAATGGCGGTGCCTAGGGTGGCGATGTTAATGGTGTCCCACATGGGCTTCCAGAGCACATTGGCGTAGCCCCATTCCGGCGGCGTCATGCGGCTGATCAGGTCGGCCCCTTGACGGCCAGCGTCTTCGACAAACACCCACATGGTATTGTCGGAAATCATCTTCCAGCAGAGCAGAAAGAGACTGACACCCGCCAGCCAAGCCAGATACTGCAGCCATTGGGCGCGAGTGGTACGCCGCCGCCAAACCGGCAGACCCTGGGAGTTAGTAGATACTGGCATCGCGATTCTCCAAATATAACAGACCAGGGGGCTAATAAGCGCTCACTGGGTCCAACGGCGGACATGGCTCGAGCTGTACTCGCACAACAACACAATAGCGATAATGATCAGCAAAATAGCGGCAGAGGTATCGTACTCATAGCGGCTCAACGAGGTGTTCAACGTGGCGCCAATACCGCCCGCGCCCACAATGCCAATCACCGATGACTCACGAAAATTGATATCCAGACGGTAAACCGAAAGCCCAATCAAGCGCGGCATAACTTGCGGCTGAACCGCATGGTTCATGGTTTGCCACCAGCTTGCCCCGGTGGCCCTCACGGCTTCCACCTGACGCCAGTCCAGGTCTTCAATATCTTCCGCTAACAGCTTGGCCATAAAGCCAATCGTCGCAAAGGCCAGGGTGATCATCCCCGCCAGCGGCCCAAAGCCGAACATGACCACAAACAAAATCGCGATAATGATTTCTTGAAAGGTCCGCGAAACGGCAATAATCGCGCGACATATAAAGTAGATCGGCAGCGGCGAAATGTTCCGCGCGGCGCCCAGGCCCACCGGGATCGCCAGCAGCACGCCCACTACCGTGGAAGTCAGCGTCATGGTCAAACTTTCCAGCAGCCCCGCCACGATGTCGTCGTAGCGGCTGATAAAATCAGGCTGCATAAAGGCGCCCAAGAAGTTAACCGCCCGCCCTGCACCTTCGGCTACCCGCGCCCAGTTCACCTCGACCGAGGCAAGCGCCAGCACTAAATAAATCACCGCACCAATGGCCAACCCCCAACGCAAGCGTGGGTTCTCAATCAATGGCAGGCGCCGCCACTGGCCGCGCTGGGCCGCCTGCTGACGTGTTTGCACCCGTGTCATATCTGCCCGCTCGCTCATCGAGCACTCCCTGCTGCCATCGTCGGCAGGCCGCGCTGGTAAGAAGATGCTTCCGAGTCATCCGCCTCGTCATCCAGCGGTTCGGGGGTGGTATCCCAATCCTCTTCGCCATAAATGGTCGTGAGCATTTCGCTGGTCAGTTCACTAGGCAGGCCGTCAAAAACGATTTGTCCAGCCCGCAGGCCGACAATCCGGTCGGCAAACTGCTGCGCCAACGCCACATCATGAATATTGATGATCGCTGCCAAATCGCGCTCAGCACATAGCTCGCGAATCAAGCGCATGATCTGACGCGACGTTTTCGGGTCGAGGCTGGCGGTAGGCTCATCAACCAGCAGCAGCTTGGGGCTCTGCAGCAGTGCCCGGGCGATACCGACGCGCTGGCGCTGACCACCGGAAAGGGCATCAGCGCGCTTATCGATAGCATGAGGAAGCCCTACCCGCTCGAGTAGCCGAAAGGCTTCGACGACTGCTTCCTGTGGGTAGCGACGCAAAAAACTGCGCCAAAAACCGACATAGCCGAGCTGGCCGGATAGCACGTTTTCCATCACGGTGAGCCGGTCGACCAGGGCATACTCCTGGAAAATCATCCCCATTGAGCGGCGCGCCTGGCGAAGCTTCTGCCCTGAAAGCTTGGTCAGCTCCGTGCCTTCCAGGCGAATACTGCCCTGGGTAGGCTCCACTAACCGATTCACACAGCGAATGAGGGTACTTTTACCCGCGCCGGATGGCCCAATTAGCGCCATTACCTGGCCTTTGGGCAGCGTGAGTTCAATGTCCGTCAGCGCCCGATCCCCGGTGGGGTAACGCTTACCAACGCCGCTTAGTGTCAACATTTTTCCTGCCTCATCTGTATAGCGAAACGGCCAGAAAGGGGTGCCTTCCTGGCCGTGCAGTACCGTTTACCTTAACGATCAGTCACAGTCGTAAGTCACACCGTTAGCATCGGCAATGGTGCGAATAACCGACCAATTTTCCTGATAGGTAATCGGAATAAACTGCGCTTCACCAGAGTTGGCAAATTCTGCTTCAAGCGGGGTGCCTGACCAGTCATAGCTGAAGAACGCGTCCTGAATTTTCTCGGCAAGCTCAGGGTTCAGGTTGTTCGCCAAACCGTAAGCCGTGGTCGGGAAGGTTTCTGAGGTGTAGATAATGTCGTAGTCTCCCTCATTCACGACGCCACGGGAAATCATCCGCTTGCCCACGGAGTTAGCGATGGCGGCCGCATCGTAGTCTTCGTTCACCACACCCAGGATGGAATTGTCATGGGAGCCCGAGAAAGCGGTTTCAAAATCTTCACCCGCTTCCATGCCGTACTCGGAGCGCAGCAGTGCAGAGGGGGCGCGGAAACCAGAGTTAGAGGTCTCAGAGGTAAAGGCTAGTTGGCGACCTTCCAGGTCTTCAACGGACTCAATGCCACTGCCCGGATAGGTGATGATCTCCATTTCGTAGCCAAAGCTGCCATCTTCTGCTGCCATCATGGCAAACGGACGGAAACCACCGCAGTTCACCGCCACCGGTACACCGCCGGTATTAAAGCCGGCAACGTGCAAACGGCCAGCGCGCAGCGCTTCCTGCTGGGCGGCGTTGGACTGTACGGGGAAGAACTGCACTTCTTTACCCGTTGCTTCGCTCAGGTGTTCGAGAAAATCAGACCATACGTCAGCGTAAACCGCAGGATCTTCTACCGGCGTATAGGCAAACACGAGCGTATCGGGATCGGCCCACTGAGACTCATCGCTAGGTGCATCGGCGACCATATCGCCATCGTTATCGACATAACGCGATGAGAGATCCGCTGAAGCGTTCACGGCAACCAAGGCGAAGGCACTGGCGACGGCGGCGCTGATCAACGTGCGGGAGAGGGATAACGTCTGCATGGGACACCTAACGTGTTGTTAAAAGATAGCAACAATCCTGACCATTTCAGATGACAACGGCGGGGCATTTATATGACCACTTAGTGACGTTTTGACGAACGTCACATGACAGGAACGTTTCATAAGCCAACACAGTGACCGCGTCGCTCAACAAACAGGCTGTTACCGGGAATTTTTTTGGCTTGGTGCTTCAACTCAGACAGTTCAGCGGCAATATCCAGCGCTCTGCAAGTCGCCGTATCGGTGATGGGCTTTACCGCAATCGACACGCTAACAAAGGGGAAAAAGTGATACTGTTTTGGCGGTTTTCAATCTGAATCCCGCCTCTCAGCCGATCGGCATCTTCGTAGAAACCGGGCGCCATTACTTCGAAAGAGCGTAGGATTTGGCCACAAACGCTCTCCCAGTGGTCAAGCGGTAGCAGCATCATAAAATCATCACCGCCAATATGGCCGATAAAGCCACCCACGTTATCCACCTGCGCTTGCCAGCAGCCGTGATAGAGAAATAATGATGTGGTCGCCTCGTGCGTAGCCATAGGCATCGTTAAAGGCTTTAAAGTTATCTAAGTCAACGTAAGCGGCAGCAACGCCTTGCTCGTCAGACACGCGCCGTTTGGCATACAGCGCGACCTGAAAGCCCATCGTCCGGTAGTGATCCACCGCTTGGCGCATCAGCTCGTAATCATGAATAGGCACGTGTTCAGTGAGCTCAATCACTACCCTTGCCGGGGGCAGGCCACTGTCACGAATAAAACCTAGCGTTAAGCCTTCGCGAAAATCACGCTCGACGATGGTTAGCGGCATCACGTTAAGAAACAGCAGCCCGGGTTGCTTAAGTTCGGCAAAGCGGTAAATCGCCAACCGCCGGCAGAGGATATCTAACTCCACCAGCTTTCCTGCCTGGGTGGCAACTTCAAACAGTCGTAACGGCGAGTGAAGCGGCGATGTCCTCGGTCCACGAATCAGTGCTTCGTAACCATAAACGGCCTGCTGACTAGCATTCACAATGGGCTGAAAAAGAACATGCAACTCTTCTTTTGCAATGATCTTTTTCAGCCACTGCGCTTCTTGTGCGGTCATTTGCCGGCTGCCCTATTCTGCCACCCCAATCAATGGCGGTGGTACCTATTGAGTGCACCATCCCTGGAAGTGATTGATAGGCGGAAAGCGTGCGTCATTTTCGTGACATTATCATGACAATCCCCTGCTGAGTCAGATAGTTAGCGCCCTACACCGTGTTCGAGATCGGGGCTGTTCAGGTAAGCGTTTTTGCTGGTGGAGGGAAAACCACATCGCGGCCATCGGCATCGAGCTGACGAATATCGATCGGAGACCCTTTCTCGTCCAGGGTTACCAGCCCAATGCCGCTGGCATTCCAAAGCCGTTCGCCAGCGCTGGCGCGATCAGGGTCACGGGGGTGAACACTCAGCTTACGACGCTTAGTAAACCAGTTGAGTGGCGACATCGGCGCATAAAGCCAGCGATTCAACCGATCGAAAGTATTGAGCAGTGTGGCCGGAAAGGTGTTTTTAATGCCGCTTGATGTGATTTGCCACAGGTGCGGCGAGCGCCGCTGATGGCGCACTACGATGTCGTAGACAAAGGAGTAGTGCACATCGCCTGACAAAATCACGTAGTTGCCAGGGGTTTTGGAGTGTCGCCATATTTGCAGCAGCGTACTGGCTGCCCCGCGATGGGCCATCCAGTTCTCTGCGTCGACCACCAACGGCTTGCCCACGGCGGTAAAGATTTTTTGAACTCCCTCGATCAGCTTGACCCCAAACATCGGGGCGGGCGAAATGATTACCGCGCTTTTAGCGCCCATTAGCGCTTGCTGCATTTCCATGAGCGCCTCCCAATCCATCAAGCCGGAAGGGTGGCTGAGATTGCGCTCGCTGCGCCAGCGGCGGGTGCGGGTATCCAGTACGATCAAGGCAGGCGTGCCCGGCACCTGAAACTCCCAGCCCTGAAAACGCAGTAGCCGCTCAATGAAGCCATCTTGCTCGGCGCATACCAGCGGCTGGCTGCCATCACCCAGCAGCGTCGAGGCGTGATGGGTTAGTGGGTTGAGCTTATCAGGGTCGTTCCCCCAGGCCTGACAGAGCAAATAAGCCACCAGAGCGTTACCGATAATGCGCTTCGAGAACGGATGGCCGTAGGCAGCGAGTTCCCAGTCAGCGGAAAGGTTCCAGTCATCGGTCACATCGTGGTCATCGAAAATCATCAGGCTGGGTAAGTGCGCCATTAACCGCGCGCACTGCGGCAAACCTGCCACGAAGCTGTCTATCACCGCCTGCTCTTGACGATAGAGCTCGGCATTTTTTTTATCTAAAGCAGGCGCGTCGAACGTAATCACTCGCCAGGGCACCGGGGACCATACCAGGCAGTACATGGCGAGCATTTCAGCCAGTGTCATTAAATGGTTCTGCGCATTCGCCGACGTAAAGACCGGCTTCTTGACGCCGCTAAAAAAGCGCTTGCGTAGCGCCACATTGTTGGCCACATCCGGCAGCAACTCAGCGCGTTGATAGTAACTATCGGGCGAGTCGTAGAGGGCTTGGCTATCGTCGACCGTGGCGCCTTCCAGCCACTCATCCACCAACCCTAGCCGTTCAATAAGCGCATGCACGGCGCGCAGCATAGGGCCGGCCACATCGTCAGCATAAATTTGATCACCGGTCATCAAAAGCCAAGCGGGCCACTCGGCTGGGGCGTCTTGCTGCTCGGCGAGCCAGCTATCGGCGCGCACCAAACCATCGTCACTGTCGTGATGGGGTTTGCGGCAGGAACCATGCATAAGCCGGTGATGCCGCGAGGCAATCACAAAGGCGGGGTAAGCGGCGCCGTCATAACATAGCCATGGCGCCCACTCGGGCAATGAGCGCCACTCACCCGTTGCCGTTTCAACTTGCAGGTCGTACTCAATGCGCTCATCGCAGGGCAGCGGTGACTCCAGTTCAATATCAATTAGATAGATAAAGGCGCGCTGGCCGATAGGAATGCACTGCTGGTGGTGTGCCAAACCAATCGACGCGGCATTACTCTGCCCAGGCCGCAGTATTAGCGTCATATTTAATCGCCGAGTGGCGACCATCCAAAGTACCAGCCGAGTCGAACTGATGCGTCTTAATAAGGGGCCGGCTAATATATCGGGCAGCGTATCAGTGCCATTCATCCAATGAAGTCTCCGTTATCCATGCGCCACCACAGGCAGCTCGATGACTACCTCTAACCCGCCGGTGCTGGCGCGAGTAAGATGCATTTGGCCGCTATACAGGGCGACAAGATCGGTCACAATGGCCAGCCCCAGGCCACTGCCAGAGCGGTGCTCATCTAACCGTTGACCACGCTGAACCGCCTGCTGGCACTCTGCCTCCGACATGCCAGGGCCGTTATCGCTAACGGTTAAAATCAACTGCTGACCGTCAGTTTTCACGTTAAGCTGCACCTCGCTATGCGCCCAGCGCAGCGCATTATCCATCAAGTTACCCACCAGCTCTTGGATATCTTGCTCATCCATGTGCACTCTGATTTTCTGGCCCCAGGTTTGGCGCAGCACAATGCCGCGTCGCTGGGCAAGCCTGGAGAGTCCATTGAGCAGCGGTGTTAGCGTAGGGTATAGATCAATAGGTGCAAAGCGCACGCCTTCACCCGCCGCGGAAGCTCGGGCCAAGTGATGACGTACCGCGCTATCCAAACGTTCCAACTCAACCGCCCAGGCGGCACGGTTCGCTTCCGGAAGCTGGCGAAGCTGCAGGCGCATCACACTCAGCGGTGTTTTCAACGCATGGGCAAGATTGCCCGCGGTATGGCGTCCGCGCTCGATTAAGCGCTGATCGCGTGCCAACACCGCGTTCATTGAGGCCGCCAGTGTCGCTAACTCTTCCGGCAAGCGGGTATCTAACTGTTCGCTGCGCCCTTGCTCCACATCATGAAGATTGGCGTGCATGCGGCGCAGCGGCGCTAACCCCCAGCGTACTTGCAGTGCTAACACGCCGAGTAGCAACACGCCCAAGCCGATCAACCCGCCCCACAACAGATATTGGAATTCACGGATATCGTTGGTGAGCACATCGTCTCGGGCGGCCACGCTAATATGCAGCGGTTCCTCTAACGGGGCCAGGTAGATATCGCGCTCCACCACGCGCAGCGATTGCCCCCGCGGGCCGATTAATGAGCGCGCACTGAGGTTTTCATTCTCCACCACTGGCAGGCGTTGATCCCATAGTGAGCGAGAGGCCAGGGTATGTTGCCCACCATCGGTGATTTGCCAGTACCAGCCGGAGTAGACATTCTCAAAACGCGGGTCGCCCAGCGCCCGGTCGTGGACAAGCTGCTGCGCTAAACGGTCATAGGTCACGCCCGCCATGATGACATTAAGCGTCGCGCCAAGACGATCATCAAAGGCCTGAGTGGCCGAGGTATGGTAATGGTGAGAAAGTAGCGTGCCAGCGATAGGCAGGGCCAGCCCCACCATCACTAATACGGCCAGCAATAGCCGCAGGCTGATGGAACGCCGCGCCCAACGACCCCGCCAAGCCGTTTTGGCTTGACTCATTCGCTGCCAGGCTCTTCTGCTAACAGCCGATAACCCTGGCCCCGCTGAGTGGCAATCCGCCAACTTCCCAACTTACGGCGCAGGCGGCTGACCTGAACGTCAATCACGTTAGAGTCAGGTTCATGGTCGCGGTCGTAAACATGCTCTGAAAGCTCGGTACGACTCACCACTCGCGGTGCCGCGTGCATTAAATAGCCCAGCAGGCGCGTCTCCTGTGCGGTTAAGCCGACCGGGCGCCCGACCAACGTCACGTGCTGAGTGTGGGTATCTAGACTCAGTTCGCCCACTTTTAATACTGGGTGAGCGTGACCGTGGCTGCGGCGTACAAGCGCACGCAAGCGAAACAGCACTTCCGCTGGCTCGAACGGCTTCGTGACGTAGTCATCAGCCCCAGCGGTAAATCCCGCGGCTTTATCCGCCCACCGCTCACGAGCAGTTAGAATCAGCACAGGCAGATCAATACCATCTTCGCGCCACGCCGCCAACCAGCGAGTCCCATCCCCATCGGGTAGCCCTACATCTAAAATCAGTGTGTCGTAAGCTTCGGTACGTACTAGAAAATCGGCATCCTGGCCGTTAGCCGCATGCTCTACCAGCCAGTCACCATCACGCAACGCTTGGCTCAACTCGCGCGCTAGCGCTTGGTCATCCTCTACCAGCAAACACTTCATTGGCTAACTACCCTTTCCGGCAACGTCTTGGCAATCCCAAGTGTGATATCGCAGCGATACGTGGTGTAACGACACTAACGGCGCATATCATTAATGCGCACGCCCTCAATAGACATCAGTTGGCCATTATGACCATCAAATTCGAACTCAACGACTTGGCCCTGAGGGCCGAGCAGCTTGATTTCGTACTCCACGTACCCCCCTTCGCGCTCTACTTCAACCTCCAGCACCTCACCTATATAGTGAGCTTCCAGCCAATCTAAAATAGTGTCGAGCGGGACGACCTCGCCACGGCTAACCTCGCCGTGCAATGACTCCCAGTGCTGGTCACCCACCGCGCTACCCACCAGCAATAGCACTAAGGCTATACCAGTGACGTTGCGTCGAGCGCGTCGTGAGACGTTGCGCAGCGGCTTTATAAGGTGACGTAGGAGTTTACTCATAACGCTAGGATGCCAAAGCCAACATGAACGTTAGATGAACAGTTTTGTCAGCTTAAGGAAAGTATCGCGGTGGTATAAATTCCCTGTCGCATTCGCTGAGTGTCAGTCACTCATTCACGTTTAAATACGTAAAGAAGGAATTTGCTATGAATACCATGAAAAAAATGCTGCTGATCCCGACCTCTGCTCTGCTACTTGCCGCTGCTGCAGGTAGTGCCCAGGCCGATTCGCTGCCGATGGATCGCATTGATGACGTATTGACCCACGCCAATGATTACGGTTTCAGCCACTACGAAGAAATTAGCGTTAAAGGTCGCGGCCGCGTAGAAGTAGAAGGTTGGCTGGACGAGGAGTGGTACGCGGATGTGGATTTCTCCCTTGATAACGGAGATACGCTAGAAGAGAAACGCGAGCGCCTGATTACCGGTGCCTGGGGCATGAGCGAAGACGATATCCGCCAAGCCTTAGACGTTGCCCGCCAGGAAGGTATGGTTGAGTTTGAAGACCTTGATATCGACAAGAGCGGCATCATCGATATCGAAGGCCGCGGTGAAAATGGCCGTGAGCTGGAAATCAGTGTGCGCCAGGGCTCTTCTGAAGTTACCCAAATTGACCGCGATTAAACACGTACCAACGCTATCGGCGGCGCTTTAAACCATCTTGCGGGCTCCCTACAGGGAGCCCGCTGCGTTTATGGTAGGCTGCCAAACTATACAGCTAAAAAGTCATGCAGCTAAATGTATAGTGCCGACCTGACCAAGGTGCTAAGGAGAAACCCGTGCTGAACGAAGGCGTTGACGGCGCGCTAGGGAATGAAGAACTCAGCTCAACGGTGCTGCGGGACTTAGCGTGGCTGATCGCCACGCATGATCTGGTGGAGCTTCCACCGCCAATTCCCTGTGGCGGGCGACCCACCATCAAAGAGTTAGGGCTGGAGCAAGCGCTACTACCCTGGCTACGTCAGCTTGGCCGCCCATCGTTAATCGCCTTGAACGGCAGCCGCGCAACGCGCATGGGGCACTACCACGAACGCCTGTGGCATACGCTATTAGATCATGCACCGAATACGCGACTGCTCGCCCGAAACGTGCGCATTACTCGTCAACGCAACACATTGGGCGAACTGGATATGCTCTACAGAACCCGCGACAACCCGGCACCGGTGCATTTGGAAGTGGCGATCAAGTTCTACCTGGGGCTGCCCGAAGGGCCTGGCGCGGCCACCAGCCAAAGCCGCTGGATTGGCCCCGGCGGGTTAGACAGCCTAGCGCTGAAGTGCGGTCATTTGCGCCGCCATCAATTGCCGCTTTCCACCACGGCACCCGCGCTGGAAACACTCGCCCATTGGCTTGCGCCACGGGACATTGGGGTTTCTAGTCAGGAGTTAGGCGAGCAGCTAACCCAGCGACTGGCAATGCCGGGCGTGCTGTATTATCCCTGGCACGCGGCAATGCCAGCGCCCGAAGGCGCGACAGCCGATCACCGCCGTGGGACGTGGTGTTACTTACGCGATTGGCCTGCGCTGGCGGCGAGTGTAACCGAAAGGCCTGAAATGGCATGGCTGGAAAAACCCCACTGGCTAGCGCCGCCCCTTCACAGCGCCTTTCGCCCGATGGCAGAACAGTTGCCCGCCATTTTCGAAAAGGTGCATACCTGGCGCTCACCCCAGCAAGTGATGCTGTATTACCCGCAGCAGCAGCGCTATGAGCGGCTTTTTTTGGTACCCGACAACTGGCCACGCCAGGTACCTCTTCCGCCCGTAGTACGCTAGCGACGATACGTTTACACCACCACAAGGTTATCGCGGTGAATCAGCTCGTGGGCTTCCACGTAGCCAAGGATCGCTTCAATCTGATGGCTGGGCTGGCCTGCCAACTGGCGCGCTTCATCGGCGCCGTAGTTAACCAGACCCTTGGCCACTGAGGCGCCCTGCTCATCCACACACACCACCATATCACCGCGCTTAAAGCTGCCCTGCACATTGCGCACGCCAACCGCCAATAGGCTAGAGCCTTGATTGCGCAGTACTTTCACCGCACCGGCGTCCAGCACCAGCGTGCCGCGCACCTGCAATTGCCCCGCCAACCAACGTTTGCGTGCCGCCATAGGCACTTGATCCGGGCGCAACAGCGTGCCTAACGACTCGCCCGCCATAATCCGATTGATAACATCAGGCTGACGTCCACTGGCAATCACCGTGACCGCCCCAGAGCGCGCCGCTAACTGCGCCGCGCGCACTTTGGTGGTCATACCGCCCCGCCCCAGCGCCCCCCCGCTGCCTGCCATAGCGGCTAGGCGTGGATCGTCCGCGCGCCCTTCGGCAATCATCTGGGCGTTGGGGTTGTGGCGCGGGTCGGCGTCAAACAGGCCTTCCTGGTCGGTCAATAGCAGCAGCGCGTCCGCTTCCAGCAGATTGGCGACCAGCGCCCCTAGCGTATCGTTATCGCCGAAGCGGATCTCGTCGGTTACGACGGTGTCGTTTTCATTGATTACCGGCACCACGCGCATCTCTACTAACGTGCGTAGCGCAGAGAGCGCATTCAGGTAGCGCTTGCGGTTAGAAAGATCGTCGTGGGTAAGCAGGATTTGCGCGGTGAGCATGCTGTGGCGGGCAAAGTGTTGTTCATAACACTGGGTCAGACCATTCTGGCCTACGGCAGCGGCCGCCTGAAGCTCATGCACAGCGCTGGGGCGCACTTGCCAGCCCAGCCGCACCATGCCCGCCGCCACCGCGCCAGAAGAGACCAGCACTACCTCTATCCCCTGCTGATGCAGGGCGGCAATTTGATCAACCCAGCCGCCAATAGCGGCTTCGTCCAGGCCACGGCCATCGTTAGTGAGTAGCGCACTGCCAATCTTCACCACGACCCGCCGCGCGCGGCTCAGCGCGCTTCGCCCTAGGATTTGCTCGTTACTTTCCATGCCACCCCACCTTCACCAGGCACTGACACTAAGGCGCGTACTCGACTTCAACATCGTAATCATCGTCGTCGAAGTCTTCGTCATCTTCATCATCACGCTTACGGCGACGCCCCAAACGATCCTCGGTACGCGCGACCGACTCTTCTTCCATGCGGCGGCGCATTTCCTGCTCGCGGGCCAGCGCTTCTTCATCTTCATTCTCAAGACGACGCTGCTCGGTCAACCAGCGGTAGGCTGCCTGAACCAGCTTATCGGTGCCGTCGCTGCTGATCGCCGAAATGCGGAACACCGGGCCTTCCCAGTTGAGCGCCTGGATAATCTTCTGAGCGCGCTCTTCACGCTCCTCTTCCGGCAGCAGGTCAAACTTGTTCAGCACCAGCCAGCGTGGACGCTCGGAAAGCGCCGGCGAGAATTGCCCCAGCTCGTGAACAATGGCCTTGGCAGCCTCGACCGGATCAGACTCGTCAAACGGCGCCACATCGACCACGTGAAACAGCAGCCGCGTGCGCGTCAGGTGCTTCAAGAAGCGTAGCCCTAACCCTGCGCCCTCAGAGGCGCCTTCAATCAAGCCGGGTACATCGGCCATCACGAAGTGCTCGTGCATGCCCAGTTTCACCACGCCCAAGTTGGGCACCAAGGTAGTGAACGGGTAGTTGGCGACTTTAGGCTTGGCAGCCGACACTGAGCGAATCAGCGTTGATTTGCCCGCGTTGGGCATGCCCAGCAAGCCAACATCGGCCATCACTTTCATTTCTAGGCGCAGGTTGCGGCGATCGCCATCGGTGCCAGTGGTGGTACGGCGGGGCGCGCGGTTGGTCGAGGACTTAAAGTGGATGTTACCCAATCCACGCCGACCACCTTCGCCCACCAATACCACTTGACCGATTTCAGTCACATCAGCGATGACTTCCAAAGTATCTTCGTCAATGACCGTGGTACCCACCGGCACTTTGACGTGCAGGTCCTCACCAGCCTTGCCGCTCATTTGACGGCCCATGCCGCCCTGACCGTTTTGCGCTTTATAGAAGCGCTGGAATTTAAAATCGATCAGGGTATTAAGCGCATCGTCACCAATCAGGTAAACGCTGCCGCCATGACCGCCATCACCCCCATCGGGGCCGCCCCTGGGCACATATTTTTCGCGGCGAAAGCTCAGACAGCCATTGCCGCCTTTGCCCGCCTCAACAATAATCGAGGCTTCATCGACGAACTGCATTGGATTCTCCCGGCCGCTTCCGCCGCCCTAATATGTACTACTGTTTTCCCAACTCTTTATTGCCACCAGCATAATGATAAATACATCGTGGTAAAGCGTATTGGAAAAGAGATTTAACCGACAAAAAAGCCCCGCCATAGCGGGGCCTTTTTTCTCGCAAGCGCGAGCATAGCACTAGCCGTTTAGGCAGAAACGATGCTAACGAACTTACGGTTTTTCGGGCCTTTGGTCTCAAACTTCACAAAACCGTCGCTCAGCGCGAACAGTGTGTGGTCACGACCTAGGCCGACGCCTGTGCCCGCGTGGAAACGCGTGCCGCGCTGACGCACGATGATGTTACCCGCAGTTGCCGCTTGGCCACCGAAGAGTTTTACACCTAACCGTTTGGACTCGGAATCGCGACCGTTACGCGTGGAGCCGGCTGCCTTTTTATGTGCCATTGCAAAATCCTCCTAAGGGAATTGACCGCTTACGCAGAAATTCCGGTAATTTTGACTTCAGTGAACCACTGGCGGTGGCCCTGACGCTTCATGCTGTGCTTACGACGACGGAACTTGATGATGGTCACTTTATCGCCACGGCCGTGGGAAACCACTTCGGCAGAGACTTTAGCACCACTAAGCATCGGCGCACCGATGTTGAAGTCATCGCCGTCTGCAACCATCAGCACTTCGTCAAACTCGATCGTTTCGCCGGTGGCGACTTCGATTTTCTCGAGTTTGAGCGTTTGACCTTCTTGAACACGGTACTGTTTGCCACCGCTTTTAATAATTGCGTACATGTCGCTCTCCGGACTTGTCGTTAATGCCGCTTTCGGCAGCGCTCATCGCCTTACGCTCTTATCGACCTGCTGCGAGTGGCGCCCCTTTTGGAGCCATCTGACAGGGAGCATGATGAGTGGGTCGCGGATTATAACGACTATCTATGCTTACCACAAGACCACAGGCCGTTGTCAATTGCCAAGCCCGTTAACAACTAAAGTGTAACCGTCGCTCGTATCTTGACGCCCAACAGGCAGCCCCATAGCATGACCCCAACACATGACCACATCTACACCACAACTACGGGCGGCACTTACCGCCTCCATCTGCCGCGATGAACGGATTCCATGACCGCCAACGTCTCCTCAGCCCAGCCCGTCAGCCCAACGCCTTCACCGCTGCACGCCGTGGTGGCCGATGACTTCGCCGCCGTCAACCGCACAATTGTCGAGCAGCTCAATTCCAAGGTACCGCTGGTTGAAACCATCGGTCAGTACATTACCGAAAGCGGTGGCAAACGTTTGCGCCCTTTATTGGCGCTACTGGCCGCCCGCTCGCTCGACTACACCGGCGACAAGCATATACCGCTAGCCACGCTGATTGAGTTTATGCACACCTCCACGCTGCTGCACGATGACGTGGTGGACGAATCGCATATGCGCCGCGGCAAGAAAACCGCCAACGATGCCTGGGGCAATGCACCATCGGTATTGGTTGGTGACTTTCTCTATGCCCGCTCGTTTCAAATGATGGTTGATGTCGGCTCGATGCGCATCATGGCAATTCTTTCCGGCGCCACCTGCATCATCGCCGAAGGCGAAGTGCTGCAGTTGACCAATATCGGCAACCCCAGCATCTCAGAAGAGGATTACTTCGAGACCATTTTGGGTAAAACCGCCATGCTGTTTGAAGCGGCTTCCCACAGCGGTGCGGTGCTGGCAGAAGCAACGCCGGAGCAAGAGCAAGCACTCCAGTATTATGGCCGCTACCTGGGTCTCGCCTTCCAACTGATTGACGACCTGCTGGACTACCAGGGCGACGCCGATGCCATGGGCAAAAACGTTGGCGACGATCTAGCCGAAGGCAAGCCGACGTTGCCGCTGATCCACGCTATGGAGCAAGGCACGCCGGAACAGGCCAAGCTGATTCGCCAGGTGATTCGCGATGGCGGGCTTGAGCAACTCGACGCCGTGCTGGAAATTATTCACGCCACCGGCGCACTCGACTACACCCGCCAGCGTGCCGAAGAGATGGCCGATAAAGCCCTGCAGCAACTGGACGCCCTGCCGCCCAGCGCCTACCGTGATAGCATGGCCCAGTTGGCCCGCTTAGCGGTTGATCGCCAAGCATAAAAATTGCTAGATCACACCGCCGAAGACTTGAAAAAAAACGTCTGGCTAAGTATGATCCATTTCCGTTGTTGAGCGCAGATAAGCTCTTCTCAACAATTTTCGGAATATAGCTCAGCTTGGTAGAGCGCTGCCTTCGGGAGGCAGAGGTCGTAGGTTCGAATCCTGCTATTCCGACCAAAATTCCAGAAAAAAACGGCCACTTAGCTAACACAGCAAGTGGCCGTTTTTTGTTGGCAGTGGCTCTAGGTTCCATATAGGTAGCACGCGCAAAACTAAAGACTGCTAAATATGTTTGAATTCAGATCTCAAGCGCACTGATAAATAGCGCAGCATGCTAACCCAGGTAGTCAATAAAGTATTATTCGTCGTCACCAGCCGCTATCCACCCATCAATCAAGTCACGATTCTCATCGATCCAAGTCTGGGCACCTTCTACTGGGTCACCGGCTTGCTCGATTTCGGCCATCAGGCCACCCAATGTATCGTCGTCCATGTACCAATCATTGAGCACGGACGTTAGCCAGGGATCATCATCACCGAAACCTTTGCGCGAGAACCAGTGAATATCGTCACTTTCGCCATAAACGCCCTCAGGATCTTCCAGATACTTGAGGTCGTACTCAGCAAAGGCCCAATGCGGGCTCCACAGTGTCACGACGATCGGCTCTTCGCGTTGATAAGCATCATCTAGCGCCGCCATCATCGCTGGCCCAGAGCTATTGATTTGCTTAAGTGGCAGTTCGTACACGTCTATCGCATCGTCGGTAGAACCTGCAATTGCCGAACCTGAGTCGATACCAAGAATAGCCGGGCTACCCTGGTATTCATAAGCCTCGGCGTTTTCGCCAAGCTCAGGGATGGTGTCGATATCCACGTAGCTCGGCACCACCAGGCCCAGCCCAGTGCCTTCGTACCAAACATCGTGCACATCGATCGCATCCCTGTGAGGCTCAAGGAAAGAGGCGTCAGTGGTAGGTAACCAGATCTCCAGGGAGAGATCGAAGTCCTCGTTTGCTAAACCACTGTAAAGCACACTCTTGCCGACATCGGAAAGTTCAATGTCGTAGCCATGCTCTTCTTCAAGGATGATCTTCCACATGTTGGCAACTGCAATGTTTTCGGCCCAATTATTGGTACCGATCACCAATGACTTGTGATTGTCCGCCTGAACGGCAGTTGTCGTTGCGAGCAGCCCTACCACCAAAAACGATGATGAGATTTTATTCATATTAAGCTCCCTTCTAATAATTTAGCCATGCTAAAAAGTCAATCGTAGCAGGTTATTACCGAATAACGATCGACATTACTGAATAGCTATCATGAGAAAAAAGAATGCAATACCATTTCACTAGGTATATCCCAGCAACCTGGAATCGAAGGGGTAATCAGACAGTAACTCCACTTTTCCGTCGTCGCGTACGTAGAGCTGCTCCTCAAGCTTGACGCCCTCACCACCCTTTTCGTGGCCGATAAAACTCTCCACGCAAAGCGTCATTCCCGGCTCAATAATTCCGTCGTAGCCCTTGTCGTCGATATCCTCACGATGAACGATGTAGGGATACTCGCCATTCATGCCAACGCCATGCGCCAAAGCGAAGTAACGGCGCGCCTTGTAGGCTTCTGGAAGCTGCCAGGCACGCTCGGCGTATTCCTTGAAACTGATGCCGGGCCGGATGTTTTGCATATTGGTGCGTATCTGTTCATAAGCCATGGCGTAGAGATCCTTCTGCGCCTGGCTTGGCTGGCCATCACCACACAGGAAAGTGCGAGAGAAGTCGGCATAATAGCCGTAGCGTCCAACCACGTCGGTATCCAGCGCCACCAGTTCGCCATCCTGGATGATTCGGTCTGAACACTCCTGGAACCATGGATTAGTACGCGGTCCCGAGTTCATCAATCGCGTCTCGACAAAGTCAGCGTCGGTTTCGATGATGTGCTGGTGCAGCCGTGACCAAACAGCGTTCTCGCTCATGCCCGGTTTGATCGCCATTTCGAGCTTATGTACACCCTCTTCTACTGCGCGCAGAGACGAACGGATCATTTTGATCTCATTGGGCACCTTGATGGCACGAGCCAACTCCAGAGGCGCCTGTGCATCCAATACCTCGAAGCCATTCCTCTGCAGCATGAAGGCCGCTTCCGGCGTGGCGCTTTCAATGCCGATACGCTGACCGCCGCCACATTGACGAACGAGGTCGGTGATCTCATCCGCCCAGGCGCGGGTTACCGCCTCGGTGTTCTTCTCATTGAAATAATAAGAAATTGCCTTGGCTGGGCGGATCTCATCCACCGTTGGCAGGTGCTTGGCTAAGTGCTCGCAGCCGGAAAACTCGAACAACACCACTGGCCCTTCGGCGGGGACGAACGCATAGCGCGCCGGATTGCGCGAGCTGTAGACCTGCATGTTGCGCGACCCTGTGGCATAACGTACGTGTGCCGGATCGAAGAGCACGACCGCGGCCAGGTCACGTTTGACGAGCTCATGCCGAACACGGCCAAGACGGTCGAGTAGTACCTGTTCAATCTCGGCGTGCGTCGGCTCGCAATCGCTAGGCGCATGGGTCGGCGGAAGAATGCCGAGGGTATCGAGATCCATCTTCATGGTCTCTCCTCATTCAGTAAAGGTATCGGTCAGTAAAGGTATCGGGAGGGATGCTCAGTCGATCAGGCCGTCATTGCGCTCGGCATCACTGGCTTCTGCCTGGATATGCTGTTCGGCGACACGCCCGTACAGTTGGCGTGTGCGTTCCAGCTTGCCGACCACGCCGGGCTGCTGCGAGTAGGCGAAAATAGCCGTCAGTCGTGGCGTATCACCTTGCACTTCCGAGACGCGGTGCAGACTGAAGCGCCCTTTGAAAAGCTGTAAATCACCCGGACGCAGATCCAGACGCTTTATCGGTGTTGCGTCATCCTCACGAATCACTGCGCTGACACCGGCATAGTTTTCGTCCTGCGGTGTACGAATACCCGGGCAATACTCGAAAACGCCGCCCGCCTCGGGCTGCTGCGTCATCATGGTGACGATGAATTCGTTGGTGTCGTAGTGCCACGGCTGCTGAGTACCATCGGGCAGTACGTTGAGCACGAGACCAGCGAAAGGGTCGGCGTATTCATAAATTTTCTCTTCGCCAAGGCAGCGCGCCACTAGCGACTTCATTGCCTTGGAGACATAGAGCCTATGAATCAGGCTATCCGCCGTGATCATGTCCCGGGTGACGAAACCGCTGGTACGTGTCATGAATATCCGACGCGGATCATCATCCGATAGCGAGGGGTCATCAGCCGTAAAGTAGGCGTTGACCTGGCGCGTGTTGAAGAAACTTTTCTCGGCCATGCACGCACTCTCTGTCCGCGCCTGTTCAAGTACGCTCGGATGCAGAAAGCCGCGAAGCACGGCACAGCCCTCGCGGTCAAGATCACGCCGGGCAGACTCAATGACCTCAACCAGCGACGGACTATTGGGGTCATCAAGTGGATAACGTCGGGTATCGACGAAGGCAGACAGATCCAGGCGCTCGGCATCCGCCAACTGATCAGCGTTCAGCATTGCATTATCCTCCAGCAGTAAAACAGGAACCGGGCTTGGCACCCCGGCGTATCTGGAGGCATAGTGGATAAACAAGCTCTATTGAGGAAACAATTCCTTGTGATGGATTCCATCGACTTTACCGATAGCTCGCCCCGCACGCCGTCACTCGACAATGAGCTGCTGAGTGCTTTCGTTGCCGTGGTGGACAACAATGGGTTTACTGCTGCCGCCAACCAGCTGCATAAGACGCAGTCCACCATTAGTCTGCGCATACGCACCCTGGAAGAACGGCTCGGCACGCGTCTCTTGCAGCGCACGAGTCGTCAACTGACACTGACCCAAGATGGTGAAACGTTTCTGGTCTATGCCCGCCGCCTGTTGCAATTGCAGCGCGAGGCGCTAAGCGTGCTCGGACACGGCGACCACGACGGCGTGATTCGTTTCGGCCTGCCAGAAAATTATGCCGAAGCCTGGCTACCGGCACTATTGGCGCGTCTTGCCGAGCTTCACCCTCGCATCCGGCCGCATATTCATTGCCGCATGTCGAGTGAACTCATCGAGTCATTGGAAGCGGGAGAACTGGATCTCGTACTGACCATTCAACACAAGAGCCAACGGCATGGGGTATCAATGGGCCACGAGGAAGTGGTTTGGGCAGCGCATCGGGATTATTGTGCTGCCCCCAATGCACCGCTCGCATTGGCGCTCTTCCCCGACCACTGCCCTTATCGAGAGCGCGCTCTGGAGGCCCTTACGCGCATGGGCAGACAATGGTCGCTGGAGTATACGACCCAAAGCCCCACCGGGCTGCGTGTTGCCGTCAATCAGGGCAAGGCCGTAACCGTCACCGATCGACGCGCCATGCCAGAGAACTGGCGCATCCTTGATGAAGCGGAAGGGTTCCCAGCGTTGCCACCTGCCGAGTTGGCGGTTCGAAAATCGCCGAGTTTCCAGCATCCCGCAGGTGATACGCTCGTCGACCTACTGCGTGAACAACTTCTCTCCGATAACAGCCTCCATAGCGCCTCATAGAACTGCGGCCCCTGCCTGTAACGGCTTATAAACCTACGGGAGGATCTTCGATCTCCTGCGCCAGCCATTGGCGGAAAAGCTTGAGGTTGGCCGACTCCACTTGGTGCGGCCGGGTTGCCAACCAGTAGGAGCGATGCCCGGTAACCTCGACATCAAGCCATGACACGAGCTCCCCTCTATCCAGCTCACTCGTAACCATGTGCCGGTCAGCGATGGTCACGCCTACCGCGTTGACGGCAGCATGAATCGCCAACTCCAGTAGATCAAACGCAATACCACCGCTGGTCTTCACGCCTTCGATACCGGCCGCTGACAACCAGTGATCCCAGGTATGAAAGCGATCCTCGCCCCAAAGGACATGAAGCAGCACCTGGTGATTGAGGTCGAGCGCATCACGACGCCTAGACCCTCGGAGCTTGGGTGCGCAAACAGCGATATGACTTTCTTGCATTAAGTGCACCAGCTCGGCATCCGACCATTCACCGGTGCCAAAACGAATCGCTGCATCCAGGTTTTCGTCTCCTACAAGGTCATCATCGGCACGCGTTGTCAGGGACAGTTCCAGATCAGGGTGCAATGATTTCAAGCGCCCCAGTCGCGGGATTAACCATCGATTGGCAAAGGTCGGCGGCGCATTCAGGCGCAGGTGGGGGACAGCATCTGGCTCTTGCAGCCCTCTTACGGTCCAGGCAATACGATCAAAGGACTGACGCAGCACAGGTTGCAACCGGCGCCCTGCATCGGTCAGTCGAAGGTGGCCCGAACCACGTTGGAAAAGCGACACCCCCAACTGCTCCTCCAGCAACTTGACTTGACGGCTGACCGCGCTCTGGGTCACGCAGAGCCGCTGTGCCGCCAGGGTAAAACTCGCACACTCGGCGGCGGCCTCGAAAGCCTTGAGAGAGTTGAGCGGGGGTAACGTGCGTGACATGCGCCGAAGCCTCATTGGGTGATTTTTTCGCAGAAACTAAGCAGATAATGTCAGCAAATGCCCGCCTAATACCAGCCTTGCATGAGTTATAGGAATACCCCCGGTTCACTTTCCTCGTTTGTGGGGCCACAACTGAGCGCCTAGTATCACGCCAACATGCCAACTCACCGCCGAGGTTATTTGATGACGGACCGCTCCCACGCCGACTGGCAGAACCGCGCGAGCTCTCTCCCGCTGCCGCAACTGGCCTATATCGACGGACAATTCGTCCCTGCTCGCAGCGGCGCTACCTTTTCTGCAGAGAATCCTGCCACTGGTCAAGTACTCACCGATGTGGCAGCTTGCGACGCTGCCGACGTCGACCTCGCCGTCGCTAGTGCTCGCCGCAGTTTCGAGAGTGGTGAATGGCGAGACCTGCCGCCCACCAAGCGCAAAGCTCGCATGCTCGCCTGGGCGGATGCCATTGAGGCACAGCTCGACGATATTGCGTTGCTCGAGACCTTGGAAACCGGCAAGCCGATTGGCCAGACCACAACCGTGGATGTGCCCGGCCTAGTCGGAGGGCTGCGCTGGTATGCCGAGTCACTCGACAAGCTTTACGGCGAGACGGCACCTAACGGGGCAAGCAGCGTCTGCATGGTTGACCGTGAGCCGATGGGCGTGGTCGCCGCCGTGGTGCCCTGGAACTACCCGTTGATTATCGCCAGCTGGAAGATCGGCCCGGCACTGGGCGCTGGCAACTCGGTGATACTCAAGCCCGCTGAGCAGTCTAGCCTGGCAACGCTCAAAGTGGCCGAGCTTGCCCAAGGCGCTGGTATCCCCGCTGGCGCCTTCCAGGTAGTCACAGGCCTTGGCCACATAGCGGGCAAGGCATTGGGCCTGCATGACGGCGTCGATGCTGTCGGATTTACCGGCTCCACTGAGGTCGGTAAAGCCTTTCTTGAGTATTCCGCGCACTCCAATATGAAGCGCATCGGTCTGGAGTGCGGTGGCAAGAGCCCCCACATCGTCACTCGCGATGTGGAAGACCTAGACACCATCGCCATGTCGGTCGCCTATGGTGTCTGGTACAACCAGGGCGAGACCTGCCACGCGGGTACCCGCTTGATCGTCGATCGAACCGTCAAGGAAACGCTGCTTGCCAAACTCCGCGATTGGGCCGAGGCACTTCAGCCCGGTGACCCACTCGACCCAGCCGTACAGATGGGGGCGATGATTGAACAGGCGCATATGGAAAAGGTGCAGGGATATCTCGAACAGGGCCAGCGCGAAGGGGCGCGACTCTTGTTCGGCGGCGAGCAGGTACGCTGCGAGAGTGGAGGATACTACCTGACCCCGGCGGTGCTCGACGATGTTACCAATAATATGCGTGTGGCCCGCGAGGAGATCTTCGGGCCCGTCCTGGTGGTGATTACCGTGGACGACCTGGATGAGGCGCTGGCCATCGCCAATGACACTGACTATGGCCTAGGCGCGGCGATCTGGACTGACCGGCTTCGCGACGGCCACCGCGCCGCTCGCGCCCTACGAGCGGGCACCGTTTGGGTTAACTGTTATGACCACACATCGATCAATGCACCCTTTGGTGGCTATAAGCAATCCGGCCAGGGTCGCGACAAATCGCTTCATGCCTTCGATAAGTACACAGAACTCAAGACCACCTGGATCGAGATTTGAGCACCATGTCCCTGAACCATTTCCACACCGGACGTCAGACACCGATCATAGCGGGGCCTGACAGTCTTAAGCAGCTACCCGAGCTTCGCGCCCGCCTGGGTGCCAGCCGTTATATGGTCATCAGTGACCAAGGCCTTGCCGCGACTGGCCTGGTCGGTGCACTGGTCGACACTCTGGCTGTTGATGCCGAGGTAAATACCTTCCTGGCACCGGCGGGCGAACCCAGCGTGGCTAGCGCCGATGCGGCCGCGGCGGCGGTACGTACCCTGCCCGGCTGCCCCTTGGTAATAGGGCTGGGCGGCGGCACCGCGTTAGACATCGCCAAGCTGGTCGCAGCCCTAGCAGAAAGCCCTGGCGACATGGATAACTATCTACTGGCCATGACCCCTTGGGCAGGGCGTGTACCAGCCGTGATGGTGCCAACGACCTCGGGCACCGGCTCCGAGGTCACGCGCACTTCGATCCTCACCGATACACAGGGACGCAAGCTTTGGGCCTGGGGCGACGAGTTGCTACCCGACGCCGTCCTACTCGACCCGACATTAACGCGTGATCTGCCCGCACCACTCACCGCCACCACCGGCCTGGATGCGTTCGTCCACGCGCTGGAGGCCACTACCGGCCAGGGGCGACACGCGTTTATTGAGGCCCCGGCGCTGCAGGCCATCCGTCAGGTAGCCGAGGCGCTGCCCATTGCAGTGGCTACCCCGCATGATTTGGAGGCCCGCCAACGCATGCAGGAGGCTGCTTGCCTAGCAGGCCAGGCCATCGATAATGGTGGCACCGGCATCGCACACAACATCGGCCATGCCCTGGGTAGCTGTTACCACTTACCGCACGGTGTTGCCGTGACGCTGGCCCTGGAAGCGTCATTGGCTTGGTCAGTGACAGGTAATGAAGCACGCTTTATGCCAGCAGCCCATGCCCTGAAAGCTGGCTGCAAAGCACAAGACTTGCCCAGACTATTCCGTGAGCTCGCTGACAAGGCTGATTTCAATCAAGCCCTTGCCCCCTTTGCTGAGCTGACGTTAAACGCTGAAGCGCTAGCCTCGACCATGCAAAAAGAAGAGAACGCGCCTATGGCCCGCAACGCTGCTCGCCGTCCCACTGGCGATGACTGGCAATGGCTCGCTGAAGCCACCGTGACCGTGTTCGCACGTCGCGTCGCCGAGCTTGCCACCCAGAACAGCGAGGTCAGCGCATGAACGTAATCGAGCGCATCGAGATCAGCCAGCACCAGTGCGAACTGGATCCACCTTTCCCGGCGGCCTGGGATAGCCAACCCAGGCGCAAGTTTCCGGCTACCATCGTTCGCGTGATCGACAGTGAAGGCCGTGAGGGCATCGGCTCGGGAGATGCCATGTATGGTTTCAGCGACTTCCGGTCGCTATTCGTGGGGCAAGACCCTTTAGCCATCGAACGCCACAGTGCCGTCATTGACAACATCGGTTTTCATGCCGGACGCTGCTGGCCATTGGAAGTTGCCCTCTGGGACTTGATCGGCAAGATCAAGGCCCAACCTTTATGGCAATTGTTGGGCGGCACCTCCTCACGCCTGAAGGCTTACGCGTCCAGCGGCACCCATCGCCCTACCGAGCAGGTCGTCGCCCTAGCCGAGCAGGTTCGCGACGCGGGCATCCCCGCCCTGAAACTACGCTTTGGTCGCCAGCGGCTTGACGATGATCTGGCCGTACTCGCCGCTGTGCGTGATGCCGTGGGACAAGAATTGGATCTGATGGTCGACTGCAACCAGGGCTGGCGGATGCCGTGGGATACCCAGGCACCCTGGGACTTGGCCAAGGCAAGCGAGGTGGCTGAGGAGTTGATTCGCCATCATGTGCTTTGGATGGAAGAGCCGCTCTATCGCGGCGACTATCCCGGCATGCGCGCCCTCAACGACCTGACCGGCGAGCGATTGAAAATCGCCGGTGGCGAGATGACCCGCGAACCCTACGAATTCCGCGAAATGTTGCGACAGCAGTGTCTCGACGTCTACCAACCGGACGCAGTGTGCTCAATCGGCCTTCTCGGCCTATCGAGACTAGCGAAAGAGGTCACCACAGCGGGCAAATGGTTCACGCCGCATACTTGGGGCAATGGCATTGGTCTTTCCGCCAATCTGCATCTCACCGCAGGAGCGGTTGGCCAAGCAGGCTGCCCTTATCTAGAGTACCCCTTCGATCCCCCGGAATGGACACCTGAGGTGCGCGATTTTCCGCTGATGACCGCTATCAAACCCGACCCCGAGGGCTGGCTGACACTCTCGGATGAGCCTGGCCTGGGCATCACGCTTGATGAAGCACGCCTGGCGGCCACCCGCGCTGACCAAGCAACTTGGCAATAGCCATCATTGAGCCATTAAATTCCGCACAGAACAGCAAGGATTGACCCTGCGTGATTTAGAGCCTTACATCAGTAGTAGTGGCCGTGTGTCGGAGGTGCTCAATCGCCGCCGCGACGTGATTTATTGATGGCTCACTTGCCTTTTACCTGCCAGCATCTATCTCATTATGCCGCGACTAACGCGGCATAACCGTTTGTGACTGTGCAAAGAAAGCTAGTCAAAAATGGCTCAGTGAAAGAGTGCAAAACAAACTAGCATGCTAACAAACATGCTACGATATGTGTTTATGCTTTTCACTCTCCCTCCTTCTCTTGATATGGACAAGACCATTAGCCAATTAACACATATTAAGGCCGTACTGCTGTTTGCCAGCACCATGACCGTGATGTCAGGGGCAATTATCGCGCCGGCCCTGCCGGGCATCAGCCGTCACTTTCCTGATCAGCCGCAGGTGCTGATCCAGCTCATTCTGACCATTCCTGCGCTGATGATTACCCTGTTCAGCCCGCTGATGGGCTATTTAGCCGATCGCTTTGGGCGCAAGAAACTGCTGCTGACGATGCTGTTTATCTACGGTGTTGCGGGGGTGTCGGGCTTTTTTATTGATCGGGTGGATCTGCTGTTAAGCTCCCGCGCGCTGATGGGCATTGCGGTGGCGGGCATTCTTAGCATCAGCACCACGTTGGTAGGGGATTATTTCGATAGCGCCGAACGCGCCCGCTTTTTAGGGCTACAAAGTAGCTGTATGGCTTTGGGCGGGGTTATTTTTATTAATCTTGGCGGAATACTTTCTGACTGGAGCTGGCGGGGGCCGTTTTTACTCTACCTGACTGGCGTGCTGCTACTACCCTATGCCTGGTCGATTCTTCAAGAGCCCAAAGCCAGCGATAGCGTTAGCCATGATACCCACGATGCGCCGGTGAAGGTGGATGTCGGACGCACGGGCCTTGCTTACCTCATCGCCATGCTCAGCATGACCATGTTTTATATGTTCCCCGCCCAACTGCCCTTTTTGCTTTCTCAGCAGGGCCAAGTCAGCGGCATGGCGATTGGCATTGCGCTTTCCATGGCAGCCCTAACGGCCAGTATCGTGGCGTTTTGCTACGGCTACTACAAACCGTTTCTGTCGGTAATGACCATCTACGTTTTAGGCTTCCTGCTGGCGGCCGCAGGCTTTTTGATCGTTGGGTTTACCCAGAGCTATGCCATGGCCATAGTGGGCGCGGCAATCTCGGGCTTGGGCCTTGGCGCCTTTATGCCCAACACCACCACATGGCTGATGCGCATCACACCACAAAGGGTACGTGGCCGGGTATTTGGCGGCTTTACCTCAACCTTCTTTTTCGGCCAGTTTATATCTCCAGTGGTGGTCGCCTCTGGAATGATTTGGCTTGATTCACTGCGCAGCGTCTTTATTGCCATGGCGGTGCTCTGCTGCCTGTTCGCCATCACGCTGACTATTTTAAGTAAAACGACGCTACAGGCCGACAGCCAGCTATAGACGGCGGCGGCAACTGGCTACCCGGGTGGGTGGATCAACCCCACCACGCTGACCACAATCAACACCGCGCCCAGCACACGAAAGAACAGCCCGGTATCCGCTTTTAACATATAGCGGTGGGCTCTCTCGCCGACTAAATGACCAATGAAAGCGCAGGGCAGCAGCCAAAGCTGGTGAATCAGTTGAAGGTCGACGCCCGCAATCAAGAACGACACCATTTTGATCACCACCAGGATAAACCACAGCACAAACATGGTATCCCGCAGCTGCTCTTTGGCGACGTGCGTGGCAAACACCGCCACAATCAGCGGCGCGCCAATCAGTGAGGTACCGCTGACATAGCCGCCTAGCGCCAGCAGCACGTAGTCCACGTATTTGTTTTTACTTTTGAACGGTTTGTTGAGCACATAGCCAATGGCATAGATGAATACAATGCCGAAAATGATGCTGGTCATGACCTGCGCAGGCAGCGTTAACAGCCCCACCACCCCAATTAGCTTGGGAATAATCATGATTTTTAAGGCTTTGGTTAGATAGCCCCAATCGATATTACTCTGTGACGAGGAGCCTCCTGCCCCCTGTTTCTGCAACTGTCGATGCCCGTTCCAAGCAATCCAGCTAGAGAAAATCAGCAGGTGAATGGCGATAATCGGCAGGAAAACCAATGGCTGATTGGTCACCAAGAGCAGGAAGGGCAACGCCAGCACGGCACCACCAAAGCCCAGGCTCGTCCTCACAAAGCCGCTCCAGGCAAAAATCAGCCCGATCAGCGCGTACTGGTACCAGAGTAAATCTGTCATAGCTCGCGTTAGGGTCCTAAATTATGGGTTGGGGTTTCCCAGCGACCACCAGCTTGGCAATAGCGAGCGCACGCTGGCCTGGGCAAAACGATCATCCATTAATACCACAACGCCCTCATCTTCAGGACTGCGAATCACTCGCCCTGCGGCCTGCACCACCTTGATCATGCCGGGAATGCGATAAGTGTAATCGTCACCTTTACCAAAGCGCGCGTTTAGCCGTGCTTTAAGCGCTTCGTTAAAATCGTTAAACGGCGGCAGCCCCAGAGTGGCAATAAAAGCGCCAATCAGCCGATCACCGGGCAGGTCGATACCTTCCGCAAAGGCGCCGCCCAGCACCGCAAAGCCGATGCCTTTTCCGCCGGGCGTAAAGCGCGCTAGAAACGCTTCCCGCGCTGCCTCGGGCATGCCACGGGTTTGGCTGAAAACAGGCACGCCTGGGTGCGCCTCGCGAAAGTGGTTCAGCGCGGCTTCCAGGTAGGCAAAGCTGCTGAAGAACGCCAAGTAGTGGCCTGGCTTGCGCTGATACTGCTGCGCCATGGTCGCCACCATCGGCTCAATCGACGCCTCTCGATCACGAAAGCGGGTCGAAATATCGCTGCGAATACGCACTTCAAGCTGGCGCGCTGAGAAAGGAGAAACGACCTCGCGCCAGGGCGTATTCTCCGGCAAACCCAATAGATCCCGGTAGTAGTGAGCAGGATTTAACGTGGCTGAAAACAGCACCACGGAGTGCGCAGTGTTAAACCTTGCGGCCAGAAAATCGGCGGGTATCAGATTGCGTAACCCGAGCACGGCCCGCCCGCGGCCATGGCGAGTAATATCACACAGCGAGTGCTCACCAAAGCGCTCTGCCAAGCGGCAAAACGCCAGCGCCTCAAACAGCAGTTCTTGAAGTTCAAAACTGGTTTGCTCGGGGTGCTCGCCAAGATAATCAGTGATGGCAGACCCTACTTGCTGAGCGGCGGCCACCAGCTTATCAGGCAGTGCCGTTAGCAGTCGGTAGGCTGGTTTACCTTGACCACCCTCATTTTCCAGCTCCGCGTCTTTAACCACATTTTGCCACTGGCGGGCTAAGCGCCCCAAAGGCCCCGCCAGCGCTTTGGGAGATGACCGGCGTATGCGATTGAAGCGTTGTTGATCGAGCTCAGCGCTGTACATGCCGCGGGCGCGCTCCACCAGATTATGCGCTTCGTCGACCAGCACGCCCGTTCGCCAATCGTTGGCCTGGGCCAAACCGTGCAGCAGGGCGTGGCTATCGAACCAGTGGTTAACGTCACCGACAATCATATCCGCCCAGCGCGCTAGTTCCTGGCCGAGATAATAGGGGCAAACATGATGGGCCAACGCCACCTCACGCAGCGCTTCGCGATCCAGCCACCCCTGGTCCACCGCCGCTTGACGGGCAGTAGGTAAGCGATCATAAAAACCGGCAGCTAGCGGGCAAGACTCGCCGTGGCAGGCGCGGTCGGGATACTCGCAGGCCTTTTCACGCGCCACCAGTTCCAGCACACGCAGGGGTTTGGCTTCATCGCTCTGGCTGGCGCGCAGCGTGGCGAGAGCATCCAACGCCAAACGGCGGCCGGGGGTTTTCATGGTCAGAAAGGCGATGCGATCCAGCTGCTGTCGCGGCATCGCCGAAAGCATGGGGAACAGCGTGCCCAGCGTTTTACCAATGCCAGTGGGCGCCTGGGCGAGCAGGCAACGCCCGGTGCTGGCGGCTTTATAAACGTCTTCGGCAAGTTCACGCTGGCCGGGGCGGAATGCAGCGTGGGGAAAGCGCAGGGTTTGTAGGCCAGCGTTTCGGCGCTGGCGATGGTCTGCCTCCTGTTTCGCCCAGCTAAGAAAGCGGCGGCACTGGGAGGCAAAGAACGCCTGCAGCTCGGCGGCGCTGGCCTCTTGATTCAATAGCGTCTCTTTGCCGCTGGCAATATCCAGGTAAACCAACGTCAAGGTGATCTGCTCAAGGCTTCGCTCTGCACATAGCAGCGCGCCGTACACTTTCACCTGCGCCCAGTGCAGCGCTCGCTGATTAGCGGCCATGCGCTCCAAGCTGCCGCGATGGGTTTTAATCTCTTCCAAACGATTGGCCACGGGGTCAAAACCATCCGCTCGGCCCGTGACTATCAATCCCTCAAAGACACCCGACAGCGACAGTTCGGCAATATAGTCTGCCCCGCGTCGGCTAGCGACAAGGGAGTGCCCTTCGATGCCTTCCCGCGCGCTGGGCGCAGGGGTAAAACGGTGATCGAGATCCCCTTCACGGGCAGTGAAATCACACAGTGCCCGCACCGCCACGCGATAGGTCGCACTCATACCTCAAGCTCGTCGCTGGCGACCCAGCGCACGTAACACACTGCGACGGGCATCTCATGACGGTGAAAAAATGTCAGCCAGCGGCGCTGGTTATCCTGCAACCGATCACCAGGGCCTTTGACTTCGATCATCCGATAGCGCGGCTCTCCTGCGGGCGCGTTGGGCAGGAACTGAATCAAGTCCGGCAGCCCTGCCCGGTTGGCTTTCAGATCACCCAACAGCCGCTCAAAACAGTGTCGAAGGTGCTCAGGTGGGATACATGTCAGTGCGAGCTCTATTAGCGCTTCATCAACGATTGCCCAGTGAACAAACGGCGATGAAAGGCCCGCCTTCTCGCGCCAAGTCGTCTGAATGACTTCGCGGTAGCTGCCGTCTTCCAAGTGCCCTAGGCACGCATCGAAAAGGTCACGCCGGCGCGCCACAAAATCGTCGCGATACAAGTCCGCAGGGCCATTATGAAAAGGGTGGAAGAAAGCACCCGGCAGTGGGGCGAAAATAGCCGGCCAACAGAGCAAGCCAAACAGTCCCGTAATCAGGCTGTTTTCCACATAGCAGACCGGCGCCTGGGGTTCACTGAGGGTGTGAGCCACGGCGCGCTCAACGCTTTGCGGCCCCGGCAATTGCAATTCCCAACGCTCATGGGCGGGTTCGGGGTCACTCGGCAAAGCAGGCAGTTTAAGCCGTCGCTGCAAGCGTGGCAGCAGCCGCGCCAGCGCCTGATGCTCTGTCTCATTGGGGCTGCTATTAAGCGCCTGGGTCGCCAATTCAAAAGCGACCTGGTGCTCACCCTGTCGCTCCAGCACGCGCAGTTGCCGTATCCGCGCTTCGCTGCTGCCTGAGTCGCAATAAAGCGTCAGCGCCAGCGCTGCGTCACCGCTACGCTCTGCCTCTCGGCCCAACTGCAGCAATAACCGTGCGCGCCGTGTAGCGAGCCAACGGTTATCCGCGCGCGGCGGCACCTCAATATGCAGATCAGTGGGCAATTCTCCTGCATCAAGACGTTGGCGCAGTTGATGGAGCGCTAAGTAGGTATCCACTTCCTGACGCGATTGGAATGCGCGCGAGTGCAGCGTAAAGGGGACCGTCTCAAAGCGTTGCAGCCCCAGCTCGGTCAATACGAACTCCGCCCAATCCTGTCGCAGGTTGCCAAAGAACATCAGCCGCAGCCGGTCGCAGGTCTCCATTACCTTGAGACGCACGATTTGATCGCTGGCATCGGGCCACCATGCTTGTAAGGGTGCGGTGTGTGGCAGTTGGCGCGTTAAGGTGTCGTAGAGCATAGTTTTAGCGCTAGACACGCTCAGCCCAGCGGCGCGTATCTCATCGGCTAAAATGTGGCGAAGCTCGGCGAGGCGCAGCTGGTTAAATAGCTCATCGACGCTAAGCGCCGGATCGTTATCGACCCAGCCCAGTGCTACCAATGGCGCTATCGCCTCAGCGCTGTCACCAACCTCGGCATAGCTTAATTTGCTGAGCCTAAACAGCTCACCTTTACGCATAACCATGCGCACCAGTAGCGCTTGAGAGGCCTGGGGCAAGTTTTCGAACTGTTCTAGAAAGTCGCGCTCGTCTGCCGAAAGCAGATCAGCATGGCGTTCCCCGACCCAAGCCAAAACGAAGCGAAAGTTCGTCAGGTAATAGAAGGGGTCGTCGAGGGAGGCGGTTGGCGTAACAAAAGCACTGTTCATTCATCCATTGTAACAGTGCTATCGTTTTGCCGTCATGGGGATTAACGGGCTTGGCTATGAAAGCGCTTTTACCCCACCCGGTGCTGCTTGAGCACGGTGAGGCTTCGCTCTTCTTCGCTTAATGCTTCTGTGCCTTGGGTTGGCACAGGCGCTTGGCGGGTGCCGACTAGCACGTACCATTCCGCTTCTGAAAGGTAAGTTTGGCACCAGCGGCCAAGGTCGGCGGCGCTCTCCTCGCGGCTAGAGTCGCCGCAGCGGTAGTCGTTCGCCAAATGAAGCAGATCTTGGCGGGCAGTACGCGCACGGGCATTGCCACCGTGTACTTTTACCAACGGGCAGCGTCGGTCATAGGCGGCGTTGGTTAACGCATTAAGCCAACGCTCCAATTCATGGGCCTGAATTCCACCATACACTGCCAAAGTGAACTCCATGTTAAACGGTTAGAATCATTAAATAAGCATCGCCCATAAAGGGCCAACTGAAAAGCTTCAGGCTGCCCGTTTTGAGCAACTGTCACTTTCCAGCCTTTATAACTGCTTTAGAGCCCCCTCACTCAATGCTACATCTGATAATTTTTTGGAGTGACTTTATACATCAGTAATTCATTAATAGCTCTTTGGCTTTTTGTTTAAGCGAAGCCAGTACTTTAGATTCATGCCACTCAGGACGATAAACGATACCAAAACCAAACGACAATACTGGCATAAAAGGGAGCAGTTTGACACGATCATGGTGCGAAAGCTGATCCTTTGCAGTAATGGGATTAATCACCGTTACACCTACTCCGTTTGCTACCAAAGCCGTTATAGTGCCAATGTTTGCCTCCGTTTTACCGGAAATTTTTATTCCGTGCTCGGCGACCATTTCTAACAGTGGATTAGTGCTAATACTTGGTTGGTTACTAATGATCAAATGCTGATGAAGCAAGTCACTAATTTCAATCACATCGTACTTGGCTAGCGCCAGTTTTTCCGGTACCAGAGCAACCGCTTCTGTAACGAGCAGCGTTTCTGTAAATAGTTGGGGTGACGTGGCTGGTAGTGTAATAAAGCCTATGTCGGCATGGCTTGACTCAACGGCAGTCTGTACATCGTGGCTTGACATCATATCAAGGCTAATACTTACCCGGCTGTTTTCATTCAACAATGATGCGACCACCTGGGGCACAAAGCCAAAACATAGCCCAGGAATGGCCGCTATTCTCAATCGTGACGTGCCGAACTCCTTTAATGCCAACACGCTATGGCGTAGCTCTTCAATATTTCCCATTAGCCTAAGAATTTCATCATAAAGCTCTCGTGCTTCGGGAGTCGCTAGCAAACGGTTTTTTTCACGTAGAAAAAGCTGAAGACCCAGGTTCTCTTCAAGCTGTGCCAAAGATCGACTAACGCCCGATTGAGTCATGCCGAGAAGGCGTGCAGTACCTGAGGCGCTACCCACTTCATACAACGTCTTGAAAGTTACCAATGCTTTCAGCGAGTTAATCGTAACTTCAGGCATGACTTTTACTCATCGATATTCGAAAAATGATCATATATTGAAATATAGTAACAAGCCTACCTAGACTGCAAGGGAGATTTTTCACCAGGCCATAAAAAAACGGAAAACGTGATGACCGACTCTCCGCTGTTCTACCAGGCAGGTCCTGCCCTGCCGGAAGTCAGCCACGCTGATGGCGTTATGCTTTGGGATAACCAGGGCAAGGATTATCTGGATGGCTGCTCCGGAGCTATTTCCTGCAACCTTGGTCATGGTCGACAGGATATTCGTGACGCCATGCTCGCCCAGATGGACAAGGTAGCCTTCACCTACCGCACCCAGTTTGAAAACGCCCCCGCCGTTGCGCTTGGCCATCGGCTGGTCGAGCTATTTGAGGGTGAACTCGGCAAGGTGTTTTTCATCTCCAGCGGTTCCGAGGCGGTGGAGTCGGCTCTCAAGCTGGCGAGGCAATACTTTTTCGCGCTTGGCCAGCCTCAGCGCCAGCGCTTTGTATCGCTGCGTCCGTCTTATCATGGCAGCACCATGGGGGCACTGGGCATGACCGGCTATCAGCCGCTGGAAGCGCCTTTCACCAGCATGACCCATGCGTCCATCAAAGTGTCGGGGCCAGATTTCTATCGCCATCAAGAGTGTGATGATGACACCCACGTTGACCGCATCCTGGCAGAGACCCGCGCCGCCATGGCAACCGCTGGTCCTGAATCACTGATTGGTTTTGTCATCGAGCCAATTGGCGGTGCCAGCACCGGTGCACGGCTGTTAGGCAAACGCTACCTACAAGGCATTCGCGCTTTATGCGATGAATTCGGTTGCCTGCTAATTGCCGATGAAGTACTCACCGGCGTGGGCCGAACCGGCACTTGGTTTGCCTGCCAGCATTACGATGTGGTGCCGGACATCCTGGTCACCGCTAAGGGATTGGGCGCAGGCTACTACCCAATTGGCGCGATGCTCGCCCGCAGCGCTATCGTCGAAACAGTCATGGCCAGCGGCGGCTTCCAACACGGCCACACCTATGCTGGCAACCCTTTGGCCTGCGCTACCGGCCTGGCCGTGCTTGAGGCCATTGTGCGCGAAGATTTGCTGGAAAATACCCGCCAGCGTGGCGCTCAGCTGGAAGCTGGGCTGCGCAAGCTTGCCGAGCGCTACGACTGGGTCGGCCATGTGCGCGGCGCTGGTCTGTTATGGGGCGTCGAACTGGTTGCTGATGGCGAATCGCGCCAGCCTTTCCCTGCTGAGCAAAACCGCTTTGCCCAAATCACCGCATTGGCCAAACAGGAAGGTCTGCTGATCTATCCCCGCCGTACCCTGGATGGTATTGCCGGTGACCACTTCCTGGTCTGTCCGCCGCTGACTATTCAGACCGAGGAAGTCGACACCTTGCTGGAACGCTTAGCGCGTGCCATGGCGCGTTTTGATCAAGCGCTTACCGCCCCTGCTTTGCACCCACAACCTTCCAGGGAGCGCTGAACATCATGACGCTGCTAAACCACAAAGTCTGTGATATTGACGCGGCCATCGCCGAGATTCCTGATGGCGCGACCATCATGGTAGGCGGCTTTGGCTCCCCGGGCACGCCCTTTGCGTTGCTCGACGCTCTGCTCGCCAGCGGTCAACGCAACCTAACGCTGATTAAAAACGATGCCAATGAACCCGGTATCGGTATCGGCAAGCTAATTGAGGCAGGCCGTGTAAAACGCTTGATCACCTCTCATTTAGGCCTAAACCGAACAGCCATTGACGCCATGAATGCTGGCGAGATGGAGGTCATTTTTCATCCTCAGGGGCTGTTGGCTGAAAAAATCCGCTGCGCAGGCGTTGGCCATGGCGGTTTTCTTACCGATATCGGGATAGGGACGGAAATTGCTGAAGGGCGGCATGAAATCAATATCGAAGGTTGCACCTGGGCCATTGAACCTGCTTTACAGGCTGATGTTGCTCTAATTCACGCTGAGCGAGCCGACCGCTACGGCAACCTGATCTATCGTGGCACGGCCAGCAATTTCAATCCCTTAATGGCCATGGCTGCCGAGCGGGTCATTGCCCAAACCTACCGCATCGACGAACCCGGCGACCTGCCTATCGACACTATTCACACCCCCTGTGCCTTTGTCAGTCATGTAGTGCAAGTCGACCGCGCGTCCAGCCAGCAAGGAGTTCGCCCCCATGCTCTCTGATCAGCAGCGTATGTTGACTCGCGCCGCCCGTGAAGTCATCGATGGCCAGATCGTCAACCTGGGGATCGGGCTGCCAACACGGCTGTTCCACTACCTGCCTGATGACATGAATGTCCTGGTGCATTCCGAAAACGGCTTGTTGGGCTGCCGCCCCCGCCAAGAAGGCGAAGCACCCGATATCGACATGATTGATTCCGGCGGCGCCTATATCACCACCCGCCCAGGGGCCAGCGTGTTCGATAGCGCCACCTCGTTCGCTATGATCCGCCGCAGCCGCGTGGACGTGACCTTCATGGGTGCTTTTGAGGTGGACCAGGAGGGCAACCTGGCCAACTGGAAAATTCCCGGCAAGTTCTCACCTGGCATTGGCGGTGCCATGGAGCTGGCCCAGAAAGTCGCCCGACTGGTGGTGCTGTGCTCCCACAACGATAAGCACGGCAACCCCAAGATTCTCACCCGCTGCCAGTTACCCCTGACCGCCAGCCGCTGTATTTCCCGCATTATCACCGAGAAAGCCGTGATGGATGTGACCCCGGAAGGACTTGAGGTAGTGGAAATTGCCGAGGGGCTGAGCGTTGATGCGCTGCGCGAAGCTACCGACGCCACCCTGCTGATTGATGAATCACGTTTAGGGAGATTCTGATGCTTGACGCCACCGAACAACGCATCATTGCCTGCTGCAATGCCTTGATGGATGACACCCTGGAACTGACCAGTGACTTGGTGCGGGGCTATAGCGTCCTCGGCCAGGAACAGAGTGCGCTGGACACCATGGAGCGCCACCTTGAACGCCTGGGCCTGCCAGTGACCCGTGTACCATTGGATGCCCCCGGCTTTGAGGAGCACCCCCATCGTGCTCCCACCGAATGGTCCAGCACTGGCCGTTACAATGTCATTTCAGACCTTAACCCCGGCGCGCCAGGACCACATTTAGTGTTCAACGGCCACCTTGATGTGGTACCTGCCGAGCCTGTCGATATGTGGACCCTCCCCCCCTGGGAGCCGTGGCAAAAAGATGGCTGGCTGTACGGCCGTGGCGCGGGTGATATGAAGGCGGGGATTGCCGCCATGGTGATGGCGGTTGAGGCCGTACGTCAGGCGGGGGTAGAGATCAACTTTCCGCTCACCTTACAAACCGTAATTGAAGAAGAGTGCACCGGCAACGGCGCGCTGGCCTGCCTGCATCAAGGTTTTAGCGGCGATTTCGTACTGATACCGGAACCCTTCGGCGCTCAGATCTACGCTGGCCAAGTGGGCGTACTGTGGTTTCGGATGCGCCTGGATGGCGTGCCCGCCCATGTGCTCGACCCCAGCGCGGGGCGCAATGCGATTGAAGCCCTACAGGACTATCTGCCCGCGCTGAAAGCGCTAGAAGCCGAAATGAATGATCTACCTCGGCCTGCGCTTTACGTTGACCATCCTCACCCGTTCAACCTTAGCGTTGGCCGTGTAGATGCGGGCAATTGGGCCTCCAGTGTACCTGCCCACGCCATTCTGGAAGGGCGTGTTGGTTTCCCGCCCGGCATGTCACCAGAGGAGGCCATGCAGCGGGTCCGCGACACCCTGATGACCCGCCACGCCGAGCTTGACGACGCGACACCTCCACCCAAGGTCAGCTTCCATGGCTTTCGTTCCGAAGGGCATGTGGTCGATCTCGACACCCCAGGCATCCGGCTTCTCTCGGAGTGCCACGAAGCACTGCTCGGCGAACCACCTGCCCACTACCTATCCACCTGCACCACTGACCTGAGGGCCTTCCACGTTTCCGGCAAGATCAACGGCACCTGCTACGGCCCGATTGCTCAGCGCATTCACGGTGTAGACGAGTGCGTCAACATCGACTCGATCCGCCACGTGCTAACCACCTATGCCCTATTCATCCACCGTTGGGCGCGCATGGCAAACAACCAGGAGACCCACTCATGAGAGACGTGTATCTCGCCGACTATGCGCGTAGCGCCTTCAGCCGCGCTCATCCCCGCAAACCCGAGGTCGATGCCTGGGCCGATACCCGCAGCGATGCCCTGCTGGCCAGCGTGCTCGATGGCTTATTAGCACGTAGCGGCGTTGATGGCGCGGTGGTGGAAGACCTGAGCATTGGCTGCGCCCTGCCAGTGAAAGAACAGTGGAGCTTTGGTGGGCGTTACCCCCTGTGGCTTGCCGAGCGGCTGGGAGCACATGGCCAGGGCTGCGCAACCCGCCAGCTTGACCAGCAATGTGGCTCTGGTCTTGCCGCGCTGCGCAACACCGCACGGGAGATTCAGGCGGGCGCGGTTGAGGTTGGCATGGCCGGCGGTGTGGAGAACATGACCCGCGTGCCCATGGGCCCGGCACTGTTTAAGGAAGGCGTGCTGACCAGCCCTCAAGCACTGCAAAAAGCCGACTGGCTGGCGCTCGACGTGGTGCTCAATATGGGGCTGACCGCCGAACGACTGGCCAAGTCTGCCGGTATTTCGCGTGAGGCGATGGACGCACTCGCCCTCAGTTCCCACCAGCGTGCCGCCAAGGCCAACGCAGCAGGTCACTTTGACGCTGAGCGTTTGACCCTGAACAACGCGGCAGGCGAACCGGTCAGCGCGGACAGCAACATCCGCGCGGATACCAGCGCTGAGCGCCTGGCGGGGCTGGACCCGGTATTTATGCAAGGCGGCGTAGTGACTGCAGGCAACAGCTCGCCGCTAACCTCTGGTGCTGCTGCCACGCTACTGATGTCTGAATCTGCCCTGCGCCAACACGGCATTAGCCCCTTGGCACGCGTTGTGGCCATCGCCGACTGCGGCGTCAAGCCAGAGGAGATGGGCGCCGGAGCCGCCGCCGCTATTCGACGCGCACTGAAACAGGCCCAGCTGACACCGCAGGATATCGGCGTATGGGAAATCAATGAAGCCTTCGCCGCAGTGCCGTTGCATGCCATGGGTGAGCTTTCGATTGCCCCTGAAAACGTCAATATCTGGGGGGGCGCCATGGCGCTTGGGCACCCGTTAGGCGCGACCGGCATCCGCCTTGCTGGCACGCTTAGCCGAGTTTTACAAGCCCGCCAGCAGCGCTATGGCTGCGCCGCGGCCTGCATTGGTGGCGGGCAAGGAATCACCATCATTTTAGAACGCTGTTAGTTAGACCATCGGGTGCCTTAATAATTTGAGGCGCCTCGATCATATCGCTGGACGCAATAATAAAAATGGAGTCGCTTTTAACCAAGCGAACCTTACGCCACGTTCACCTTCGTGTGATAGCGCACAACAACAAAACCAATGCTGTGCGCTATCACACGCCGACGCCCAATTGACGGTATTGCCGTGCGAGCTTGTGGTTTATTTCAAACAACGCACTCACGTCTTACCAGAAAAAGGGGGTACTGAGCGCCGCGTTGGTAGCGGCAAATAATACAAACTCCTAAACAAGGAGAACTACATGTCAACGACAAATACGAACGACGCGGACAAACGCCCTTCATTTATTGGGGCCCTTATCGGTATTGGCTTCTTATGCTTCATGATGTTTGCCCAGATCTTTCTGCTGGGCGAAGACTGGGTGACTCACATCTCTTTGATCTTTGCCATCGTGGTCTGTGCCATCATCGCGCTAGTCTCTGGCTTCAGTTGGCAGGATATCCAGAAAGGTATTCTGTATGGCTGTGAGATTGCCATGTTGCCCATGCTGATCTTGATGATGGTGGGGGTGCTGGTGGCCAGCTGGATTGCTTCTGGCACTATTCCCTCTCTGATCTATTACGGCTTACAGCTGATCAACCCTTCCTACTTTCTGTTCACCGCTGTGATTGTGTGCGCCGTGGCATCGCTGGTAACAGGCAGCTCATGGACAACCGCCGCCACTTTTGGCGTTGCCTTTATCGGCATTGGCAGCGGGCTAGATATTCCGCCGGCCATGACTGCCGGTGCGGTGATATCTGGAGCCATCTTCGGTGACAAGATTTCGCCCGTATCAGACTCCACCAACCTAGCGGCGGGGGTTGCCGAAGCCAACCTGTTCGACCATATCCGGTCAATGTTCTACACAACAGGCCCTGCATTAATCATTACCATTCTCCTGTTCTTCTTCATCGGCATGCAGTTTGACGGCGAAGGAGCGGATATTTCCCGCACCACTGAACTACTGGAAGGTATCCGTGAGAACTTCTCTGTCGGGTTGCTAACGTTTATCCCTCCGCTGGTGGTGGTCATTCTGGCCTATCGGCGCATTAATGCGCTGGCCGTTATGGTCATCGGTAGCCTATTGGGAGCAGGACTTGCTATCGCCACTCAAGGCGTTGCACTGGGCAACATGATGAACTACATGAACTATGGCTATGTCTCTGAAACCGGTGTTGAAGCCGTCGATAGCCTACTTAGCCGGGGCGGCCTGCAAGGCATGATGTGGACTATCTCGCTTGGCTTTATCGGGCTTAGTCTAGGTGGCCTGCTGGAAAAAACCCGCATGCTTGAAGTGTTATTGGAGAGGATGGGTAAACTGGTCAGTAACTCACGCGGGCTAATCGTTACTCACGTTGTCTCGTCGCTGGCCACCAACCTGTTTTCGGCCAGCCAGTATATTGCCATTATTATTCCAGGACGCATGTTCGTACCGGCCTATCGCAAGCTCAAGATTCTGCCATCGGTATGCTCACGCACCTGTGAAGACTCAGCTACGGTCACTTCACCGTTAGTCCCCTGGGGATTGGGAGGTGCTTACTACATGGGTGTATTGGACGTATCCGCTTGGGACTACATGGGGTGGACGTTTCTCGCCATTATCACGCCCATCATTGCTATCCTCTACGGCCTGTTCAATATCTTCATCTGGCGTGAAGGCGAGCGAAACGACGTCAACACTTATAACCTGCCACACACCGCAAATCAGCCGCAAGCCGAACTAGCGAAGTAGGTCACTATCTATCAGATCGAACATGTGACCAGGGGCGGCCGAGCTATCGCCTCGCACCACCGCCTATTAACCTGAGGGCATTAACCATGTATAAGAACATTCTGATCACTACGGCAGCAGACAATAACTCCAATGTTCTGCAGAAAATCGAGGTGGCACGTAAGCTGGCAGACGAAGACAGCACCATACAGATCATTTCGGTTATGGAGCGAATTCCGCCTTATATCACACCATCATTACCCAGTGATTACCGCGAAACTACCGCACAGCGCATTAAGGACGGTATCCGCAAGAAGATTGGCGGCGAGCACTACGAGATTCATGTTGTGGAAGGTAACGCTGCCCATCAGGTCGTTAAATTTGCCAAGCGCAATGGCATCGACTGCATCGTTATTTCGTCGAACCGCCCTGGCTTTCCTGACCACTTTATGGGCTCCACCGCCCTGAATGTCGTACGTCAGGCAGCGTGCACCGTCACGGTTGTTCGGTAGACCTGACATTCAGACATCTGCGTAGCTTACGTATCCAGCGCTGGGTCGGAAAAACCGCTAATCGGCCACTGCTTGGCCCAGCGGCGTTTTTGGCTCGGCGTTTGCTGCTTCAACTGATATTCAGCTCGGCTGGCAGCGGCGCGATCTTCAAACGGCTCGGCGCCCAGCAGCGCAATGGGTGGATTAGCGCGGGTATAACGCGCCCCTTTGCCCGTGCAGTGCGCCTGATAGCGCTTCGCGAGGTTATTGGTAATGCCCGTGTAAGTACCGCGTCGGCACTCCAGCAAATAGAGATACCACTGAGGTTCGGCTTTCTCAGGCTGGGCAATGGCACTATTCACCGCAACAACCCTTTAATTTACGCCCGCTACCACATAAGCACGGGTCGTTTCGGCGTGGTTTTAAGCGGGTAAGCATCGGGGTGCCGTCGATATACCACCAGCGCTGTCGCTCTCTAACGAAGCGGGAAACTTCCTCTAATACATGCCAGCCTTTTTGCTCTCGCCTTCGTTCATAAAAATGGGCCTTAAAATGGACATAGCCGCTATCTTCAAGCGGCGGCTCTGCTGAGACAATGGTTAGCGACTTCCACTCAGTGTCGGGATCCGGCCCAATGTCTGCTGGCCTTGTAGTAGGGTGCCACGTGGCTAGTAAGTAGTCGTTGAGGCCCAATGCAAAAGCCGAATAGCGAGATCGCATCAACGTTTCAGGATCCGGTGCGACGGCACCTTGATGGTAACGGCCACAGCAAATATTCAGCATTAAATCGCTACCACAGGGGCAACTTACATCAGTCGTGCGGGTCATAATCTAAGCTCTTTAGCCATCTCTTCTATAGCCTAACCGATACGTCCTATGCGCGTCGCCCAGCGTGTATCAGTATTGTTTCGATATTCACGCTGCGTTAGGTATATAGTAGTGGGGCAATACATTCAGACACGGAGTACGAATCACGATAGATCATTCTTTCCAAAATTTTTGGAGGTTCTCCTATGAAGGTCTTTAAACCGGAATGGCAGTGCACGTTTAGCGTAAACGAAGGCGCGGAAGAATCAGCAACTTGGAAAGAGAAAATCGCGTGGCGACTCAGGGGAGTTGCGGATCGGCTGGAAGGTGGCGGGCGCACGGTAAAAATCGATTACCGCGTGACGCCAGCCGTTAGCCCACAGGAAGTGGACACTTGCTTAGGCAAGGGCTTCGAAGTGACTCAGCGCCTGTTGACGCAGTTAGCCCAACAGCAGGCGTGCGAAGATGTGATGCGCCATGCAAAAGCTGAGCTGTTTGAACAACATCCTCAGCACTGAAATGGTAACGCCAAACATCCCACCCCTTTAACCGGGTGGGATTTTTATTGGGTGACCATTAACTTCCTTCAGCAGACCTTTCGAGCGCCTTACCCATTTTGGTTAGAAAGTCCTCGCACGCTTCAAGCTGCTCAATATCGATATACTCATCGGGCTGATGCGCCTGGGCAATGCTGCCAGGACCGAGAATAATGGTTTGTAAGCCCTGGCCCTGGAACTGCCCTGCTTCTGTAGCGTAAGCCACCGCATGGTCGCAGCACCCTGCTGGCAAATGGTCTTTGGCTAAGCGAAGCACCTGATCGTTTTCGCGGTCGGCCAGCCCCGGCACTGTCACGTTTAGCGGCTCAGTGGTGATCTCAACGTGCTTGCCTTTGGCCTTGAGTTCAGCGCTTAGCTGCGCACAAAACCCCACAAAGCGCGCGTATATCTCATCGAAGGTATCGGTCGGCAGATGACGAATCTCCCACTCGAACTGACACTCCCGCGCCATAATATTGATCGCCGTTCCGCCTTTGATTTTGCCCACATGCAGGCTGGTGTGAGGCACGTTAAAGGCTTGATCAACGCGCCCCTCTTCGACCAACGCCGCCATGGTATCTTCAATAAAGGTCACTAGCCTTGCCGCTACGTGGATGGCTGAGGTGCCTTGATTGACCTGGCTGCTGTGAGCTTCCTGACCAATCACGGTGGTACGCAGATTGGTCGCCCCTTTCTGCGCGACCACAGGTTGCATGCTGGTGGGCTCGCCAACAATCACATGGGCGGTGGTGGAGTAGTGCTCGTAAAAGCGTTTAATGAGGCTTGGCGCCCCCACGCAGCCGATCTCTTCGTCATAGGAGAAACCCAGATAAATCGGCTGCTGCAGAGGCGCTTTCGTCCAAGTGGGCACCATCGACAATACGCAGGCGATAAACCCTTTCATATCGCAGGTACCGCGCCCGTATAAGCGGCCATCGCCACCATTACGCAGGGTGAACGGATCGCTCGACCACGGCTGCCCCGCCACCGGTACCACATCGGTATGCCCGGAAAGCATCACACCGCCCGGCGCCTTTGGGCCAATTCTTGCGATCAGGTTGGCTTTGGTACCGCAGGGGCTCATCACCCGCTCGGCGCTAACGCCATACTCTGCCAAATAGCCTTCCACATACTCAATCAACGCCAGATTGGATTCACTGGAAGTGGTATCAAATGACACCAGCTTCGTCAGTAAAGTGGTCACGTCAGTCATACTGCTCTCGTTAGTTGGACTCTTCCTATCACACTATCATCGCCCTCTTCCTTTTCCTACTCAGTAGGCATGCTGACAGCGCAATGTTGACTGTCACGGCAGGTTCATCGTGCATTCACTAAAACGTCATCTACACTTCTTACTGTTCAGTGCATCTAAAAATCTCAACAAACGCATTGCACGCCTGACTAAGTTCAGGCCATAAGGAGCTTCTTTATGTCTCGTTTCACACTGCACGCGCTTGCCGTAGGGGTGGCGACGGCCAGCCTAAGCCTGTCTGCTCAGGCGGCAACAGAGATTAGCTGGTGGCACGCCATGGGCGGCCAACTGGGCGAAATTCTCGAAGAGATGACCCAAGACTTCAACGAGTCTCAGGACGACTACCACGTTACCCCCAGCTATCGCGGCACCTATACCGAAACGATGACCGGCGCGATCGCCGCCTTCCGCGCCAATGAGCAGCCGCATATCCTGCAGGTGTTTGAAGTCGGTACTGGCACCATGATGAACGCCAAAGGCGCCATCTACCCAGTGTACGAGCTGATGGAAGAGCATGGCCGCGCTTTCGATAATGAAGCTTTCCTGCCCGCCGTCGTGGGTTATTACACCGACACCAACGGCAATATGCTCTCTTTCCCGTTTAACTCCTCTACGCCCATCATGTACTACAACCGGGACATGTTTGAAGAAGCGGGCCTGGATCCTGAGCAGCCCCCCGAAACATGGGAAGAAGTGGCCGATTTTTCACGTCAAATCGTCGAGTCTGGTGCCGCCAGCTGTGGCTTTACCACCTCCTGGCCTAGCTGGGTAATGCTGGAAAACTTCTCCGCTTGGCATAACGTGCCGCTAGGTACACTGGAAAACGGCTTTGGCGGTATGGAAACCGAGTTTACCTTCAACAATGAGCTGGTCGCTCGCCACTGGGACAACCTCCACGACTGGCAGGAGGAGGGTGTCTTTAAATGGGGTGGCCCCGGCTCCGGCCCCGACTCTGAGCCGATGTTCTACTCCCAGGACTGCGCGATTTTCTTCGGCTCTTCTGCTTCACGTGCGGATGTCGCCGCCAATTCAGAATTTGAAGTTGGCTTTGGTATGCAGCCCTACTACGACGACGTAGAAGGCGCACCGCAGAACTCGATTATCGGTGGCGCTACGCTCTGGACACTTCAAGGCCATAGCGACGAAGAGTACGAAGCCGTTGCCGCGTTCTTTGAGTACCTCTCCCAGCCCGAAGTACAGGCACAGTGGCACCAGCAAACTGGCTATCTGCCCATCACTCAGGCCGCTTGGGATCTGAGCAAAGAGCAGGGCTACTACGATGAGAATCCCGGTGCGGATATTTCGCTGAAACAGATGACCCTTAACGAGCCAACCGAAAACTCTAAGGGCCTACGCTTTGGTAATTTTGTCCAGATTCGCGACATCATCTCTGAAGAGATGGAAGCGGTGATGACCGGGGACAAATCGGGTCAGGAAGCAGCGGATGAAGCAGTAGCACGCGGCAATGATCTGCTCCGTGATTTTGAAGCTGCCAACCAGTAAATAAGCACTCACTTCGCCGCCTTCCCTATGGGTTAGGCGGCGATTTCGTTTATTGATGCTTATATTTGCTCCCCCTTTGCAGAGCTGCCCATGCAAACCAAACGCATGACCTACCCTGGTCGCTTTTTGCCCTACGCGCTGCTGGCGCCCCAAGTGATTGTGACACTGATTTTCTTTATCTGGCCTGCGGGCCAGGCGCTGTATCAGTCGCTACTGCGCGAAGACGCCTTTGGGCTGCGCTCAACGTTTGTGGGTCTTGAGAACTTTGCCCGTCTATTTCGTGACGGCAGTTATGTCAATTCGCTATCGGTGACGGTGGTATTCGCCGTAGGTACCACACTCCTGTCAATGACGGTGGCTCTTCTATTGGCCAGCACCGTCAACCGGATGATTCGCTCACGCAGCACCTACACCACGCTACTGGTGTGGCCCTACGCCATCGCCCCCGCGCTTGCGGGCGTGTTGTGGTGGTTTATCTTCAACCCCTCTATCGGCATTGTGCCCTATATGCTGGAAATGGTGGGTTACCAGTGGAACCACCGTAACTCGGGCAGTGACGCCATGCTGCTGGTGATTTTTGCCGCCGCCTGGAAGCAGATCTCCTATAACTTTCTATTTTTTCTGGCGGGATTACAGTCAATACCGCAATCACTGATTGAAGCCGCCTCCATTGACGGTGCCAGCCCAACGAAGCGCTTCTGGACGATTATTTTCCCGCTGCTCACGCCTACCACCTTCTTCTTGCTGGTGGTTAACGTGGTGTACGCCATGTTCGACACCTTCGCGATTATTCACGCCACCACCGCAGGCGGCCCGGCCCAGGCCACTAACATACTGGTTTACAAAGTATATGCCGACGGCTTTGTCGGGCTAAACCTTGGCTCGTCCGCGGCTCAGTCGGTGATTCTAATGGTGATTGTGGTGGCCTTAACGATGATCCAATTCCGCTTTATTGAGCGCCGAGTCAACTACTAAGCCTTGGGGAGAACGTAATGGTTGAAAACCGCCCTTGGGCTAACCTGATAGCCCATATTATTTTGATCTCTGGTGTCGCGCTGGTGGCTTTTCCGGTGTATGTCGCTATTGTTGCCTCTACCCACTCCCTGTCGGGTTTGCTGCAGGGCACGCTGCCACTGCTCCCCGGTGGCCACGGGATCGAAAACTACACGCGCATGTGGCAGTCGGGCGTCTCCAATGCCGGCGCACCGCCGGCCGCCCTGATGCTCTGGAACAGTTTTATCATGGCCATGGCGATCACGGTAGGTAAGCTGTCTATTTCACTGCTTTCCGCCTTTGCCATCGTCTACTTCCGTTTCCGCTTCCGGATGTTCTTCTTCTGGGTGATCTTCGTCACGTTGATGCTGCCGGTGGAAGTGCGCATTATTCCGACTTTTCAGGTCGTTGCGGATCTTAAAATGCTCAATAGCTTTGCCGGGCTATCGATCCCGCTGATTGCCTCGGCTACCGCAACCTTCTTGTTCCGCCAGTTCTTTATGACCATTCCCGAAGAGATGCTCGAAGCCGCCCGGGTCGATGGCGCCGGGCCACTGAAGTTTTTTAAAGACATCTTAATGCCGCTGTCGGTGACCAATATCGCCGCGCTGTTTGTGATCATGTTTATCTACGGCTGGAACCAGTACCTCTGGCCGTTAATTATCACTACCGACCCTGATTATTACACCATCGTAATGGGCATTCAGCGCATGACCTCTGAAGAGAACCCACAGTGGCAATTAGTGATGGCCGCGGTGGTCATGGCAGCGCTGCCGCCTGTATTAGTGATTCTGTTTATGCAACGCCTATTTGTGAAAGGCCTGACCGAGACGGAGAAATAAGATGGCCAGCATTACCTTGGAAGGGCTAAAGAAAACCTATAGCGGCGATGTTCATGCCGTCAAAGGCATCGACTTACAGATTGAAGATGGCGAGTTTGTGGTGCTGGTGGGGCCTTCCGGCTGCGGCAAATCTACACTACTGCGCATGGTGGCGGGGCTTGAAACCATTACCGAGGGCACGCTCAAAATCGGTGACCGGGTGGTCAATAAGCTGGAGCCCGCCGAGCGCGATATCGCCATGGTGTTCCAGAACTACGCGCTCTACCCGCATATGACGGTGTACAACAACCTAGCTTACGGCCTCAAGAACCGCGGGTTTAACAAAGAAGACATTGAAAAGCGCGTGCGAATTGCCGCCAAAATGCTCGAGATCGAAGAGTTTCTGGAGCGCAAACCGCGCAAGCTCTCTGGTGGTCAGCGCCAGCGGGTGGCCATGGGCCGCGCCCTCGTGCGCGAACCTGCGGCGTTTCTATTCGACGAGCCGCTCTCCAACCTGGATGCCAAGCTGCGGGTGCAGATGCGCGTAGAGATCAAACAGCTGCAGCGGCGCCTGAAAACCACCAGCCTGTATGTGACCCACGACCAGCTGGAAGCCATGACACTGGGCGACCGTTTAGTGGTTCTTAACGCCGGGCAGATTGAGCAAGTCGGCACACCCATGGAGATCTACGCCCGCCCCGCCAGCATGTTTGTCGCCGGGTTTATCGGCTCCCCTGCCATGAACATGCTGCCAGTGGATTACTTGAACGAACAAGGCGCCAACGGGCTGCTGGATAACCTGCCCGACGGCACCGATGTCGTCGGCATTCGACCGGATGATATGCATCTAGCGCCGCCGACCGCGCCTCACCTAATTGTCGACTCAACGCTGGCGCTGTTTGAAGCCGCGGGGGCCGAAAGCCACCTGTATGTGACCCTCGCCGATAGCGACCAGCCTACAGTCATCCGCGTTTCGGGGCAGCCGCCCGTTGCCGAAGGCGAAACCCTGCGATTTTTTGTGACCCGCGACGCCCTGCATCCTTTCAACAGCGCCACGGGAAAACGCACCGGGGATTGAATACCTATCCCCCGAAAGACAAAACAAGAAAAACAAGTCAACGGAGAAACCATGCGCTACGTTTGAGATAAAGCTTACGGACCTCCCTTGATGAGTACTGAACCTTCATACGTCGATGACCTGTATCGTGAGCACTCCCGGCGCGTGCAGGCGACGCTGATACGCCTGCTGGGGGATTTTGAACTAGCCGAAGAAGCCATGCAGGATGCCTTTGTGGCGGCGGTTCAACAGTGGCCGGTTAACGGCAAACCTGACAACCCCACGGCATGGCTAATTCGCACCGGCTACCACTGCGGAATAGACCAAATTCGCCAACGCAGTACTGCTCGCCGTCGGGCTCACTTGCTATTACCCACAGATGAAGCGCTGGATCTTGAGCCCACCACCATCGAAGATGACGCCTTGCGGCTGCTATTCACCTGCTGCCACCCAAGTTTGAGCATGGAAGCACGGATTGCCCTGACGCTTCGCGAGATGTGCGGTTTGACCACTGAGCAAGTAGCCAGCGCGCTACTGATGAAGCCTACGACGCTGGCTCAGCGTATCGTACGAGCCAAACGCAAAATTCGCGATGCGCATATCCCTTATGCAGTCCCTACCCAGGAAGAATTACCTGAGCGCCTACCTGATGTGCTCCAGGTCATCTATCTGGTCTTCAACGAAGGCTACTCACGCAGCACGGGCGTTAGCGTGGTCGATATCAGCCTAACCCAAGAAGCCATGCGCCTGGGTAATGAGCTGGCACGGCTACTGCCCCAGGGTGAAGTGTTTGGGCTGATGGCTTTGATGCTGCTTAATGATGCCCGCCGGGATGCGCGCCAGGATAGCGAGGGTGAACTGGTGACACTGGATGCTCAGGACAGACGCCTATGGCGCCAAGAGGATATCCAGGTCGGCATTGCATGGCTGGAACAGGCGCTGGCGCTCACCCCCGCCGGGTACTACACCCTTCAGGCGTCGATTGCCGCCGTACACGCCCAGGCTAGCCACGCCGAGCAGACCGATTGGGGGCGTATCGTCAGGCTCTACGATGCTCTCTGCCGACGTTTTCCATCCCCCATCCTGGCGCTGAATCGTGCGGTGGCCATTGCCATGAATGGTGCCCCCGACACCGGCCTGAAGTTACTCGACGACATCGCCCATCACCCACAACTATCCCGCTATCATCTATTTCACGCCGCCAAAGCGGATTTACTGCGGCGCCAAGGCCAGCATGAGGCAGCTCGCAGCGCCTATCAACAGGCGCTGCTATTGGTCACCCTGGATCCAGAAAAACGCTTTTTGAACAGGCGATTGGCAGAGCTCGAAAATCCCCCCTAAAAAAAGGCTTAGGCTATGTCGATTCAAGACGATGCCAAACGACTAAAGAGAGTCACTACCCTGACCAACCAGGAGGCTCTCAATGAAGTACGTTGCGCTGGTGTATTACCAAGAACAGATTATCAACGCCATGAGCGAACAGGCATGGCACGACCTCAATCAGGAGTGTGTCGCCGGGGTAGAGCGCTTGAGCACCAACGGCCACTATCTGGCCGGACAAGCGTTACAGCCAGTAGAAACCGCTACCACCGTGCGTGTACGCGATGACGAGACGTTAATCTCCGATGGCCCCTTTGCGGAAACCAAGGAGCAACTGGCCGGCTTCTACCTGCTCGAAGCCCACGACTTGAATGAGGCGCTGCAGCTGGCTAGCCGCATCCCACCAGCCCGGCTGGGCAGCATTGAGGTACGCCCCGTTCGAGAACTCCCCCCTAAAGCACATAAAACAGTAATAGGAGAACAGCCATGAGCAAGCTTACACACCCTTATGTGGATGGTTTCGTCGCTGCCGTGCCCAGCGCTAATAAAGATGCGTTTATTGAGCATGCCCGTGCCGCGGCTGTTGTTTTCAAGGAGCACGGCGCACTGCGGGTCGTGGAGTGCTGGGAAGATGATGTTCCCGAAGGGGAAGTGACCTCCTTTTCCATGGCGGTCAAACGCAAGGATGACGAAAGCATCATCTTTTCCTGGATAGAGTGGCCATCGCGGGCCGTGCGTGATGAAGGAATGGCCAAGGTCATGCAAGACCCGCGCTTGCAGATGGACGTTAATCCAATGCCGTTTGATGGCAAGCGACTCATTTTCGGTGGTTTTAAAAGTATCATTGATGAGGAGTGACAGGGCACCGGCCGACATAAAAGTTGGAAGCGCTATGCGTGAACCGCCGCCATGGCACCTTCCAACCCAATGTCCGACCGACTACTCGCCAACTGAATTTCGACAATCTTGTTCCAACCTGCCCACCCGTAGCGGTTTCAATAAGCGTTATTACTTACCTTCAAGATCCGCTATTAATGCTTTCATTTCTGCGATCTCTTCCCGCTGGGTCTCGATAATTGAGTCGGCGAGTTCACGTACGCGGGGATCGGTTATCTGAGCACGCTCACTGGTCAGAATGGCAATAGAGTGATGCGGAATCATCGCCTTCATATAGGAAACATCATCTACCGTCTGTTGGCTGCGCACCAGCCACAGCGCCCCGGCAAAAACCACGATGCTGCCCACCAAAATAGCCAGGTTCACGCCCTTTTTGGAGTACATATCAAGCATGAAACCCAGCATGACCACTGCCATCGTGGCCCCCATGACAATAGCCATGTAAGTACGAGTTTCACTGAAAGTGACATGGTCTAGCTGGTAAGTGTTCAAGTACATCAACCCCAACATGATCACGGTCGCCGTCACGATCATAGCGCCGAAACGTAAATACATTTTCATCGCATTCCTCCTTGAACCAATTATCGGAGTTACGAGTGTAGATACCGATTCGCTATCCTGGCGAATGACAACGGTGCAACCAAAGGATGCTTTTCATGTCCCGCAACGATCACCAGGAAAGAAGCTCACCATTGCTATGCCAAAACCCACCACTGTTATCTAGTGTCAGCGCTTCAATACGGGCAGCAATGCCTAAAGCAGCTTCTTGCGGGCTTATTAAGCCACCAAAATTGACCATGCGTGTTTGCACATAGCCTGGGTGAAGCTGGGCCACCGCAATACCTTTGGGCTTTAGATCTACTGCCAGCGATTTACCAAACGCATTCAGCGCTGCTTTAGAGGCTCGATAACCATAGCGCCCACCGGAGTCGTTATCAGCAATTGAGCCCATTCGACTAGTGATATTGGCGATTTTGCTGCCTTCGGCAAGGTTGGGGAGCAGCGCCTCGACCACCCGCAACGGCGCATAGGCGTTAATTTCCATTTGCTCGCGAATACTGTCGAAATCGATATTGCCAAGCGATTCATCACGCAGCATGCCTGCATTGTTAATTAACAGCGTGATCGCTTGCCCGTCGAGCGCCGTTACCAGGCGGACGATATCATCTGGCTGGGTAACATCAATGTTCTCAATCACTTGATCAGCCACGCGATCGAGCTCTTCTGACGACTGCCGACAGACGCCTATAACCTGCCACCCAGCATCAAAATAGTGCCCTGCCAGCGCTAAACCTACACCGCGATTGGCTCCCGTAATTACCACTGTCGGTTTCATTTTGGTCTCCCTGTTGCCATTCATAGTGCACCCTACCCAGCCTAGGTGATAATCGCGCGATTGGCTTGGCGCCCCCTCACAAGACCTGCTTTTAACATACATTCATTTGCTAAGTTTAAGCTTGTGTAATCCCAGCCTCCTTGGCTACGTTGCAGTTAATACATATGTATCGATACAGCGGCGGAGCTGCCTCTTATAAATATAGGATTCAAGGAGGAATGCCGATATGAATCAGCCATGTACGATCATTTTCGATGGTGAAAAATTAACAGGCAATGCTGATGAGCCATTGATCGACTTTCTAGAAAGTAAAGGTATCGCTCTGCCGAACGTCTGCTATCACCCCTCACTAGGCGCCATTGAAACCTGTGATGCCTGCTGGGTAGAAGTGGCTGGTGAACTAAAGCGTGGCTGTGCACTGCGAAGTCAGGAAGGGATGCAAATTTCCAGTCGCCATCCTCAAGCCGTCGCGGCACGTCACGAAGGCATGGATCGATTACTTAGCAAGCATGAACTCTACTGCACGGTGTGTGAAAACAATAATGGCGACTGCACCCTGCACAACACCATGGTGGAAATGGATATCCCCATCCAGCGTTATGAGTTTCTACCTAAACCATACCCCAAAGATACTTCCAGCCCTTTTTATACTTACGATCCCGACCAATGCATTCTATGCGGGCGCTGTGTCGAAGCGTGTCAAAATGTGGAAGTTAATGAAACCTTAAGTATTAACTATGCTGATGAAAATCCGCGCGTGCTTTGGGATGGGGGAAAGGAAATCAATGACTCAAGTTGCGTTCATTGTGGTCATTGCGTGACCGTTTGTCCCTGCAACGCGCTGATGGAAAATAGCATGAATGGCCATACTGGGCCGTTCACGTCCATGCCCTGGTCACTTAAGCGACCCATGATCGAAGTGGTCAAAAAAATTGAAACGACCATCAGTGCCAAACCCGTCACCGGACTCTCAGAGATAGATTCAGCTTGGCGCCAGCCTGGGCTCAAACGTACTAAAACGGTCTGCACTTACTGTGGCGTCGGCTGCTCATTTGAGATGTGGACGCGTGACCGTCATATTCTCAAAGTTCAGCCTTCACCCGAAGCACCGGCCAATGGTATTTCTACTTGTGTTAAGGGCAAGTTCGCCTGGGATTTCGTTAACAGTGAAAAGCGTCTGACCACACCGCTCATTCGTGAGCAAGGCCGCTTTCGCGAAGCCAGCTGGGACGAAGCACTGGAATTGGTGGCTCAGAGGCTGCTGAAAACCAGAGATACCCATGGCCCCGACAGCCTTGGCTTTATTGGCTCAAGTAAAGCCAGCAATGAAGAAGCCTACCTAACCCAGAAAATAGCCCGTCTCATCATCGGCACCAACAGCGTGGATAACTCATCGCGTTATTGTCAGAATCCCGCGACAAAAGGACTGTTTCGTACTGTCGGTTACGGTGGAGACGCTGGAACGATCAAGGATATCGAACAAGCTGAAGTGGTTGTTTTGGTGGGTAGCAATACGGCGGAGAATCACCCTGTCATCGCCTCGCGAATTAAAGCCGCGCAAAAATTACGCGGCCAAAAATTGATTGTGATGGATCCTCGTAAGCATGAAATGGCCGAACGCGCCGATATCTTTCTGCGCCCTAACGCCAGTACTGACCTTATCTGGGCGTCGGCTTTATCGCGCTACATGTTTGATAACCACTTAGCGGACACCGACTTCCTTGAGCAATGGGTCAATAACGTGGAGGAGTATCGCCGCTCACTAGAACCCTTTACCCTGGATTTCGCCGAACTCAAGACCGGTATTTCAAAGCAAGCGCTTATCGATACCGCCGAGATAATCGGGCGGGCAAAAAGTGTCTGCCTGCTGTGGGCGATGGGCATCACCCAACACAGCCATGGTTCGGACACCAGTACGGCGCTTTCCAACTTGCTACTGGTAACAGGTAACTATGGCAAGCCCGGCACGGGCGGGTATCCAATGCGCGGCCACAACAATGTGCAAGGTGCGAGTGACTTTGGCTGCTTGCGCAATATGTACCCTGGATATGAAAAAGTCACTGATGAGAACGCGCGTCAGCGCTGGGCTAAAGGCTGGGGAGTCAAGCCTGAGCAACTCTCCACGAAGGTAGGCGAAGGTAATTTCCTGATGGTGCAATCGGCCGACCAGGGCGATATCAAAGCAATGTATATCATTGGCGAGGAGACTGCTTTTTCAGATGCCAATACCCATAACCCTGAATCCGTGAAGCCGGCGCCGACACTTTCCCTATCACCGCCAGCGAGCACTTTTTGATCATTCGCCCCGTGCAAGTTGGCTTTCGCAAGCCCGTTATTGCCAAAACCCACCGTGCTGA
>NZ_JACCDE010000034.1 GCF_013415125.1 Vreelandella glaciei
CAGCAAGCGCCCACATGAATTACCTGATCAAATTGTTAAAGAGCGATTTCGCTGTGTTTGACTGGCGAACCGTTGAACTAGCTTGCCGCAGCGAGGAAGGCGTATTCTACGCAGTTCCTGGTGTTTGTCAATCGCTGTTTTTTAGCGAGTGAGGCGAACGCTACTATCTGCTCTAACCTCCTGACAAACCGAAGCTTTTACACTTCATTCACCGCTGGAAACGCTTGGCGTCCCCGGCAGCGGATGCGTACTTTAAGGCCTCACTATCAAGATAGCAAGTAAAAGACGTATTGCGTATAAAAAAGCGGCAAAAGATTGCCCTTTTGCCGCAAACCACCGATCAGAACACCTGACCAGAGAGTGCCTGTTGGCGTGCTTTAGCTCACGCCTTCAGTAATCGACGTTTCAAATTTCAAAACCCAAACCAAAATCTTCGCTGGAGATAGCCATTAGGCTGGAAGCGCCTGACTGGATCATCTGCGCATGAGCCTTGGTGCGCGGCAATAGCCGCTGGTAATAGAAACGGGCAGTATTCAACTTAGCGGCATAGAAAGCTTTATCGTCGCCCTCTAGCGATGTAGATGCCTGCTTGGCCGCGCGGGCAAATAGATAGGCCAGCGTGACGTAGCCTGAATACATAAGGTAATCAACACTCGCCGCGCCGACTTCTTCACGGTCTTGCATCGCCTTCATACCCACGCCCATGGTTAGCTCGCCCCACTCTGCATTGAGCTTCGCCAGTGGTTCGACAAATTCCTTAAGGGCTGGATTGTCAGCTTCGGTTTTGCAGAATTTATGGATCTCTTTGGTGAAAACCTTTAGCGACTCACCTTGACTCATGAGCACTTTACGGCCCAGCAGATCAAGCGCCTGAATGCCTGTGGTGCCTTCATAGAGTCGAGTAATACGCGCATCACGCACCAATTGCTCCATGCCCCACTCTTTAATAAAGCCATGACCGCCGTAAATCTGTACGCCCTCGTTGGTACTTTCAAAACCAACTTCGGTCAGGAAAGCCTTAACAATAGGCGTTAGCAAACCAAGCAGGGTTTCAGCGTGATCTCGCTCTTCACCCGGCTCACCATGCTCCACCACGTCGAGCATTTGCGCGGCATAAAGCACCAGCATACGCCCGCCTTCGGCGAAGGCTTTCTGGGTCAGCAACATGCGGCGGACATCGGGGTGAACGATAATCGGATCAGCGGGCTTTTCAGGCGCCTGCTTTCCCGATAAGCCGCGCATCTGTAGCCGATCGCGAGCATAGCTCAATGAATTCTGAAAACTGGCTTCAATCAAACCCAGCCCTTGAATACCCACCCCGAGACGCGCTGCGTTCATCATGGTGAACATGCACGCCAGTCCTTTATTGGGCGGCCCTACTAAGTAACCGGTTGCGCCATCGAAGTTCATTACGCAGGTGGCATTACCATGAATGCCCATTTTGTGCTCGAGCGAACCACAGGTGACGCCATTACGCTCACCCACATCACCTTGAGCATCAGGCAAGAACTTGGGCACTACAAATAGCGAGATACCTTTAGAGCCTTCCGGTGCGCCGGGCAGTTTTGCCAATACCAAATGGACGATATTTTCAGCCAGATTATGCTCACCGGCGGAGATAAAGATTTTGGTGCCGGTAATCGCATAGGCGTCGCCATCGGCGGGCACCGCTCGTGTTTTGATCAAGCCGAGGTCAGTACCGCAGTGTGGCTCGGTTAGGCACATGGTGCCTGTCCATACCCCTTCTACCAGCTTGGTAAGGTACGTTGCCTTCTGGTCATCCGTGCCATGGTGACGCAATGCATCCGCTGCGCCATGGGAGAGCCCTGGGTACATACCCCACGCCAAGTTAGTCGCACAGATCATTTCCGACAGCAACATCGCCAATGAAGGCGGCAGCCCCTGCCCCCCATGAGCAGGATCTGCAGCCAGACTCGGCCAACCACCTTCTACGTACTGTTGGTAGGCCTCTTTGAAACCGTTAGGCGCTTTGACCTCGCCCCCTTCCAGCAAACACCCCTCTTCATCGCCACTCTGATTGATCGGCAGCAGTACGTCGCGGGCGAAGCGTGCACCCTCTTCCAAAATAGCGCTGACAACATCTGGCGACGCATCGTCACCGTTTGGTAGGCGCGCGTAATGAGCGGGGTAGTCAAGCATCTCGTCCATAACGAAACGCATATCACGAATAGGGGCTTGATAGCTGGGCATCGCACTTCTCCTAAAGGGGGGGGGTTGAGAGCCGATCAGTACATATAAGCTCACGGCTTTCAAACACATGTTTGAAAATTAGCGCGAGCGCCTCTCAGAGTCAAGCAGGCGTTTGAATTTAGCCTAAAAACTCCCTAGAACTTTGGTCGCCCAACCTATAACCCCCTGGTACTAGTAATAAAAAACTCGTCAACCAAAAGCCGACGAGTTTTTTATCTCTCTTTCACCTACTTACCACCGTCTTACTGCATGCGAATGCCGCCGTCTAAACGAATCAACTCACCGTTGAGCATGGGATTGGTAATTATCTGCTCGGCTAATTGAGCAAACTCATCTGGCTTACCTAAACGCTTAGGAAAAGGTACCGCCGCCGCTAGTGCCTGGGCCGCCTCGTCGGGAATTTCACTCATCATCGGCGTTTCAAATACGCCAGGGGCGATGGCCATTACGCGAATAGCATGACGCGACAATTCCCGCGCTGCTGGCAAGCTCATACCCACAACACCCGCTTTAGAGGCACTATAAGCGCACTGCCCTACCTGCCCATCAAAAGCAGCAATGGAAGCGGTATTAATGATCACCCCGCGCTCGCCACTCTCATTAGGCGCATTTTTAGCCATTGCGGCAGCCGCAAGGCGCATGACGTTAAAAGTGCCGACCAGATTGATATTGACCGTTTTCATATAGCTTTCTAAATCAGTTGGGTTGCCTTCGCGATCAACCAGCTTGGCTACGCTCACCACCCCCGCGCAGTGAACCACGCCGGAGAGTCCACGCTCGCCACCCAGCGCTACCGCCGCATCTACGGCCTGCTGCATCTGTTCGCCTGAAGTAATGTCCGCCAGAATGGCGCGAGCGTTTGCCCCTAACTGCTGGGCATGGGTATTTACGCTGCTATTTAGGTCGCACAACACGACGCGAGCACCTCCAGCGACTAAGCGCTCCGCGGTAGCCGCCCCCAACCCCGAAGCGGCCCCGGTAATTAAAAATGTCCTCTCCTTAACCTGCATCTCCGCATTCCCTATGTTTGTTATGAATGGCAGCCACATATAGTAGATGGGTTTATTCGCTAGCTTTGGCTTCTTCTACCGCCTGGGCACGTAATTTAAAGCGCTGAATTTTGCCGCTAGGGGTTTTGGGTAACTCATCGACAAACTCAATAATGCGTGGAAAAGCATGGGTCGAAAGTCGCTCGCGCACTCGCTGTTTGATTTCATCAGCAAGCTCGTCACTGGCCTCATAGCCTTCGCGGAGAACGATATACGACTTGATCACCTCGCCGCGGATCTCATCAGGCTGCCCCACAGCCGCTGACTCGGCGACCGCAGGATGCGTCATCACGCTATTCTCTACGTCCGTAGGCCCTACCCGGTAACCCGCCGTGGTAATAATGTCGTCATCACGCCCGGCAAATTGAAAGGTACCGTCTTCATTGCGGATAACCACATCGCCAGTCAGGTAATAGCCTTCCACAAAGGGGTTCTTCTCTTGCCAGGTGTAGCCCTGGAAAAAGTGCGCAGGGGAATTCTTGATATCGACGGCAAGGACACCAGGCTCCCCGGCAGGCAGCTCTTTATACTCCGCGTCCAAAATCGCCAGGCGATAACCTGGCATCGGCACGCCCATTGCGCCCACATGCTTAAGATGGTCAAGGGCATGGTGGTTATTGCACGTCATGCCGGTTTCGGTCTGGCCGTAGTGATCCATGACCGGACAGCCCAGCGACTTCTCCACCCATGTCACCACTTCAGTATTAAGAGGTTCGCCCGCCGAGCTCGCCGCACGTAGCTCTAGCGTTTCATGTGCATCATCAAACAGGCCTGACGCTTTCATTAGCCGATAAGCGGTCGGCGCGGCAGCAAAATTAGTAATGTGATGGCGCTTCATAAACGCCAGCGCCCCCTCGGCGCTAAACCCTGCTTCGCAGAAATGCGTCGTCACGCCAAGCAGTAAAGGCCCGGCAATCGCATAGTAGAGACCATAGGCCCAGCCGGGGTCGGCCATATTCCAGAAGCGGTCATCATCACGCAGGTCAATGGCCAGCTCCATATATATCGCAAAAGCGGTCATCCCTGCCAATGGAACGGCAACGCCTTTCGGTTTGCCCACGGTGCCAGAGGTAAACATTTGCAGAAATGGTGCTTCAGGCGCGAGCCTAGGTGGCTTGTCGCTCATTGACGTATGCGTCAACGCTGCTCGCCAGTCGTGATCATCAGCATGCTCACTGGTCGCCCCACCCACTGCCAGCACCGGTGGACATTGGCTAAGGCCATCGAATTTATAGCGGTTAGCGTGATCCGTAATCACCAATTTGGTGCCAGCACGGCCTAGCCGATAGTCCACCGCATCGGGGCCAAAGGCAGTAAACAGGGGCTGATAAACCGCGCCAATACGCCAAGTGGCGAGCACGGCAATCAATAGTTGTGGTGACCGCGGCAGCATACAAGCAATGCGGTCGCCTATACCCAACCCCTGAGATTGGAACCACCCCGCCAGCTTGGCGCTCTGCTCGTCTAGCTCGGCGTAGGTCAGGGTATGCATATCACCCTGAGAATCCTCTTGAACCAGCGCCAGCAAATCGCCGCGGCCAGCGCGAACATGACGTCCACAGCAGGCCTCAAAGGCGTTTAGCAGGCCGTCCCGGTGATCATCCAGGCGAGCGATAACGCTATCCACGGAAAAGTTATCGAGGTAGTGGTGGTAGTCGGGCAGTGAATGTGATGTCGCTGTCATGATGGCTCTCTTGTGTTATTGGAAATGAGCTCGTAGTGAGAATAGGCGCAAGCAGTGTTGTTATATTTATCCGTTGACGTTAACGTAAGCTTAAAGATAATAGCAACGCTAAAAGTAAACGGCGCAGAGAGCAAGCACTGTTCTAAGTTGTAGCGTTAGACGTTGGTCGAGACCGAGGTCAGGGGAGCATCAAGCTGAGGTAGGCATAATCATGGCAACCAGCTCGTCAGCGAGGTCATCAGGCGAGCGTGGCCCGCTGGGGTCGTACCAGCGCACTGTCCAGTTAAGCGCTCCCAACACAAAGCGCGAGACAAGAAAGCGGTCGCCATGGATCAAGCCAGCCTCCAAAGCATCGTCGATAACAGCGACCCACAGCGCTTCATAAGCATCCCGTAAATGGCTCAAATGAGCACTGGCCGCCGGGTCGAGTCGGCGCCATTCAAACAGTGCCACCACATGGGCATTGCGGTCAGTAAAGAGGGTTTCGAGATGGGCGCGCGCCATGGTGCGTAGGCGTATTTCAGGCTCGGCGGCGCACTCATTCAGCGCTTTTCGCGCAATCACCAAGGCATTTTGCGTGCCTTCTTCAATGACCGCAGCGAGGATTTCCTGCTTATCTTTAAAATGATGAAACAAGCTACCGGACTTAATACCCATTTCCTGCGCCAGCATACGCACCGTTGTGCGATCAAAGCCCTCTTGGACGAATAGCTGAGCAGCGAGGCGCGTCAATTCCTTGCGGCGAGGGGATGCATTAATTACATTCATGTCATTTACACTAGCGCTTGCTTGGTTACTCTGGAGAGAACCACAGCACCGTCTACGGGTCAACGTATCAACCACCACTTGGCATGATAATCACAATAATCCTGAAGGAGATTGGCCATGAGTAACCCCACCGATGTTGTTTTTCTCGCTGCCAAACGCACGCCGATGGGTGGCATGATGGGCAGCCTGGCGAGCATGACGGCGCCACAGCTTGGCGCTGTTGCCATCAAAGCAGCGATTGAAGCGTCAGGCATTGACCCTGCTGCGATCGGCGAGGGCATTATGGGATGTGTACTGCCTGCAGGCGTTAAACAGGGCCCAGCACGTCAGGCAATGCGACAAGCAGGTATTCCCGACGCCAATGGCGCCACGACGATCAATAAGCTGTGCGGCTCGGGCATGAAAGCCACCATGCTTGCCCACGACCTAATCAAGGCAGGCAGTGGTGATATTTTGCTGGCGGGCGGCATGGAGTCTATGTCTAACGCCCCACACGTGCTGACTAAGGCACGCGGTGGCTACCGATTGGGACACGGCGAGCTGAAAGACCATATGTTTTTGGATGGACTGGAAGACGCCGAAACGGGCAAATTAATGGGCGTATTTGCCCAGGATGTGGCTACTCAGCGCGGCTACACGCGCGAGCGCCTGGATGATTTTGCTATTGCCTCCCTTGAGCGTGCCATGGCCGCCACCAACTCTGGCCACCTAAGCGCAGAGATGGCACCGGTGATGGTCACCTCTCGTCAGGGCGAAACCCTTGTCGAACACGATGAGCAGCCCTTCCAAGCCAAGCTCGACAAAATCCGCCAGCTGCGACCCGCCTTTGCCAAAGACGGTACGATTACCGCCGCCAACGCCAGCTCAATTTCCGACGGCGCTTCGGCACTTATCTTGGCGAGCCAGGAAGCTGCCGATCAGCAAGGTATTAAGCCGCTAGCGCGTATGCTAGGCCACACAACTCACTCGCGACACCCTAGCGAGTTCACCATTGCCCCGGTGGGTGCGATTGAGAAGCTTATGAGAAAGCTCGATTGGGGCGTGAATGACGTCGATCTATTCGAGATTAACGAAGCCTTTGCGGTGGTCACACTCATGGCCATGGATGACTTGGGCCTCCCCCATGACAAGGTCAATGTGTTTGGCGGCGCCTGCGCCCAAGGCCACCCGATAGGTTCTACCGGCTCACGCATCATCGCCACGCTCATTCATGCGCTGCGCACTAAAGGTGGCAAGCGCGGCATCGCTAGCTTGTGCATTGGCGGTGGAGAGGCGACGGCGGTGGCTGTGGAGCTCATCGACTAACCACTCCTCGTGAGGATCTAATCCCGAGAGGGTAATGCCCTGGCGCTATAGCGACAGGGCATTTTTCCATAGCACAGCAAACAGCCAAGCAAGCCCTAACATAGGTAGAGACCAACGATGAAATTCTGTCCAAATGCCCGGCTGGCGAGCTAAACGCAGGGCAATTAAATTAGCCATTGAACCGATCGCCAAACCAAAGCCGCCAACACTGACGCCCCAAGCAAGCGGCTGCCACTCACTCTGCTCCGCAAGTAACAGCGTTGCCGGTACGTTGGAAACAGCCTGTGAAAGCAGCACACCTACGCTGATATCGCCACCAGGCCACTGGCGCATCATGTTAATTGCCTGCTGAACGACACTTAGCTCACCGATAACACTTAAATTGATGAACATTAGTACGAACACTACCAGTAGCAGCCAATCAATACTGAACACCGCTCGCCGGGCCACGAATAACATCACTAGTATTACGCCTACCATCGCTGGCAACACCCAGCCCATGTCCACCGCAATCAAAAAAAGCGGATAGCCGATCAGCGCGGCCCATAGCGGCTTTTGTTGCCGCACCGCTGTTCCAAGAGAAGCTGACTTCAAATGAATCGGCGCTTTTGGAAACGCCACAGGAACAAGCAGCAAGAGCAATAGCAATAGCATTAGGCCAATACTAAGCGGTAGCATTACCCATAGAAATTCGCCAAAGCGTAGGCCTGAAAGCTGCCATAGATAAAGGTTTTGTGGATTTCCAATCGGGCTCAGCGATGACCCTGCATTTACCGCCAGCGCTTCAAACACAATTAAACGCGCAATAGGCAGCGTCGTCATTCTGGCGAGGCCAAGGGTTAGTGGCACTACAATAAACAGAGCTACGTCATTGGTGACGACGGCAGAAAGCAGGCCTGAAAACAGCACCAAACTAACCGCTAGGCGCCTTTCCTCACTAAGATGAGCCAATAACTGGCGCCCCCAGAGCGTTAAATAACCGCTGAGCTCCAACGACCGGCTGAGCAGCATAAGTCCGGTCAACACAGCAAGCGTGCTCCAATGCACCCGCTCAGCCATATCAGACAATGGCTGAGGTTGCAGCCACCACAAAACGACCCAAAGGCCGCTCATCGAGAGCAGCATAGGATCGTAAAGTAAACGCTGAGAGATAAAGACGACGGGCGAGATGAGCCGTTGGATCAATTGCAAAAGATAAGTCGCTCAGAGAAAAACGCATGATAGCGCTGACTACACAGGTGCAGATAGATCCCCTTTAGCAATACGCTGAAAATGACGAGTAATCGAGGTTAAGGGACGCAGCACATTGTTACGCACACCCCAAGCGACCACAGCTACCACTAGCAGCGCTGTCCCCAGCACGGCTATCACCCCCACAACAGTAACGATGACACTTGCTCAAAACGCACAAGCGGTGGTTACCTCGCTGGCTTGAGGCATCTAAAAGGTCTCGGCACACGATACAAATCGTTGGCTGCTTTCATCCACACGCGATTCCCCTGACAGAAATCCAGGAACATCGCGCTCCTCAAGCACCATCATCTGTAAACTGAGATTATTAAAGAAAGACCGATAGGGGGCAGCTAATTGATCAACCAGAGCCAGTTGATCTGCATCAAAGTCACTCGCTGCAAATTGAGTAAAGTGCCATGTCACTCAAGGATTTGCGCCATGTCCCGCTCATGGAGCGATGTAAACGCCTCTCGGCCAAAATGGTTAGCGGACAGCACCAATGACGCCGCCCAGACCACTGAACGCTAACAGCACAAGCGCCCAGCTCACTTTGACGCTAAGTTATTGATCTATTTCATCTCGACCTGCCCCTTTTAGTAGAATTACGCAGACTTATGCAGGGGTAGCCAAAGATGCAGACGTCGACGAATTTCTAGTAATGCTTGCTCATAAGCATCAGGCTTGCCAATCAGACGGGGGTCGCGAATATCCCAGAACAGCACTTCGCCCGCCTGCCCTTGCCAATCCCGGCAGGCTTGCTGGGCCTTATCACACAGAACAATGACGTAATCGAAAGTCTCGCTCTCGAACTCATCCAGAGACTTACTGCGTAAACCTTCTGTGGGTAGACCCTGCTTGCGGAGCGCCTCCAGCGTTAATGCATGGGGCTCATCCGGTTCAGAACCAGCACTAAACGACTCAAAACGATCATCTGCCAAATGGCGAAGCAGCGCCTCTCCCATCAGCGAGCGTGCAGAATTAGCATTGCAGAGGAATAACACACGGCGCTTCGTCATAAATAAACAGCCTCTTATGTAGTTAATGCCTGTCACTTTACGCCGGATTCATGACGGCAATATTGCAAACATACGCCAATGCTAGAAATATACGAAAAAACATATATGATGGCACTATGAACTTAACATGCAGTGAAACAGGCAGAACGCAATGACCTCACTCAATGATTTACCCAATATCGACTCTGGACTCTTTAAAGCACCTAGCAACGAACAGCTGAAACTACCTCAAGGCGCTGAATACAAACCGAAAATATTGCTCCTGTACGGCTCCCTTCGCGAGCGCTCTTTCAGTCGGCTAGCGGTTGAGGAAGCTGCCCGCCTGCTAAACGCCATGGGCGCAGAAACAAGAATCTTTGACCCTAGTGGGCTACCGCTACCGGATACTGAAGATGCCAGCCACCCCAAAGTCGATGAGCTACGCCAATTGGCCCAATGGTCAGAGGGGATGGTGTGGTGCTCCCCTGAACGTCACGGCGCAATGACCGGCATTATGAAAGCGCAAATAGATTGGATTCCGCTTTCGCTAGGTGGCGTGCGCCCGACACAAGGCAAAACATTGGCAGTGATGCAGGTTTGCGGCGGCTCGCAGTCCTTCAATACGGTCAATCAACTACGCATTTTAGGCCGCTGGATGCGCATGCTGACAATTCCCAATCAATCGTCAGTGCCCAAGGCCTTTATGGAGTTTGATGATAACGACCGGATGAAAGCCTCCCCTTTCTACGACCGTATCGTCGACGTTATGGAAGAGCTGGTGAAATTCACGCTGCTGGTGCGCGAGCGTAGCGATCTTCTCACAGATCGTTATTCAGAACGCAAAGAGAGCGCTGAAGAAGTTTCCAAACGGGTTAACCAACGCGCTATTTAATAAGGAGTTTCGTATGTCAGCATTGGAAGAGAGTGCATCACCCTCTACCGCCGAAGGCATGGGGGTCTTTGAGCGCTACCTCTCGCTTTGGGTAGCGCTAGCTATTGTGCTGGGCATCTTAGTCGGTCAGCTAGCGCCAGCGGTACCGGAAACGCTCTCACGCTTTGAAGTGGCGCAAGTGTCCATTCCGGTCGCAATACTCATTTGGGCGATGATATTCCCCATGATGGCGCAAATTGATTTTACCTCACTGCTTGGAGTACGGCGCCAGCCTAAAGGTTTGATCATCACCACGTCGGTTAACTGGTTAATCAAGCCTTTCACCATGTTTGCCATCTCCTGGCTATTTTTGATGGTGATTTTTAAACCATTTATTCCCGCTGAGTTAGCCAGTCAGTATCTAGCGGGCGCGATTTTACTCGGCGCCGCGCCATGTACCGCGATGGTGTTTGTATGGAGCTACTTAACCCGCGGCGATGCTGCTTATACGTTGGTACAAGTGGCGCTCAACGACCTGATCATGCTGTTTGCCTTTGCCCCCATTGTGGTCTTCCTACTCGGTGTCTCCAATATTCAGGTGCCCTGGGACACCGTGGCTCTATCCGTCGTGCTATATATCGTGATCCCCCTGACGGCAGGTTATATAACGCGGCAAAGCTTGATTAAAAAACGCGGCGCCGAGTGGTACGACAATGTGTTTATGAAGCGCGTTGGCCCCATCACACCGATTGGCTTGATCATTACCCTAGTGCTGCTGTTTGCCTTCCAGGGCGAGGTCATTCTGAATAATCCGCTACATATCGTATTGATTGCGATACCGCTGATTATTCAAACGTTTCTAATCTTTTTTATTGCCTATGGTTGGGCTAAAGCCTGGCGATTGCCGCATAACATTGCCGCACCGGGGGCAATGATCGGCGCCAGCAACTTCTTTGAACTGGCCGTGGCAGCGGCTATCGCGCTGTTTGGCTTACAGTCGGGCGCGGCGCTGGCGACCGTTGTTGGCGTATTGGTCGAAGTACCGCTGATGCTCGCGCTGGTAAGAATCGCCAATAAAACCCGCCATCATTTTCCGGCAGACGCTCATTAATTGGGAGTAAGCGCTATGGCCCACTATTTGATATTTCTAGGCTCAACTCGTACCAGCACACCACCCTCCCCGGCTCGCCTTGGCGAGCGGGTGGCAAAGGCCTGCGAGCGCTTGCTTTCATCGTTACCGCATACCACGGCTGAAATTATTGATCCGCTAGCGCTAAACTTAAGCGACCCGTTTAAGCCACATTTTGCTTACGCAAAAGCCGACGTACCGGAAGACTTAGCAGAGCTTGCTGATAAAATCGCCGCTGCCGATGGCTACGTGATGCTCAGCCCGGAATATAACCACTCCATGAGCCCAGCACTTAGCCATTTGCTAAACCACTTCGGCGCATCGCTGTTTGCGTTTAAACCCAGCGCCATCGTGACCTACTCAATGGGCCAGTGGGGCGGCGTGCGTGCGGCAGTCGCCATGCGTGCGTTTCTCTCGGAGCTTGGCTGCCTGCCGGTCTCGGCCATGGTACACGTACCCAAAGCCCAGGAAGCGCTAAACGAAGACGGGCAATTTGAGCAAGAGCAGGCGCGCTGGGAAAGCTACTTTGGCCGTACATTAGGCCAATTAATGTGGTGGGCTGAAGCCGCGGCTAGCTATAAACAGCAGGTAGACCCAACGCGGGTATCGCCCGCCTTTAAAACCGCGCCCTCTCAACGTAATGCGCCCGGTAGTGAAAGCAACTAATCGATCGTGAGGTCACCATGCCCGTCACTATTTACCACAACCCCAACTGCGGTACGTCGCGCAATACGCTGGCAATGATAGAAGCCTCTGGAGAAACGCCAGAGGTGATCTATTACCTGGAAACACCGCCCAGCCGCGAAAAGCTGGTCGAGTTACTCGCGATGATGCAGTTATCACCTCGGGAATTGATACGTCAAAAAAACACACCCTATGATGCGCTAAAGCTGGATGATCCTTCCCTTAGCGATGACCAGCTTATCGACGCCATGATGGCCCACCCGATTCTGATTAATCGCCCTATTGTGGTGACTAACAAAGGCGCGCGACTTTGCCGGCCTTCCGAGCAAGTATTAGCGCTTTTGGAAAAACCGATCAAACACTTCACCAAAGAAGACGGTGACGTAGTGACCTATCCATGAGGAAAAAAGCTGCCTCATCCCAAACCTCATCCTGTATTGAGGAGGCTTGGAACAGCCACCACCAGGCACTGCGCTATTACCTCTTAGCGCTATGCAACAATCGGGACGCCGCCGACGAAATCTTGCAGCGTGTCTATGTAAAAGCACTGACGCATCGCGCCCAGTTTTGCCAACTGGCAGAGCCCAAAGCTTGGCTTTATACGGTTGCCAAACATGAGTGGATTGATGAGTTGCGCCGTTCAACGCCTGATTCACAATCGCTAGATACCGCGACAGCAGCGCCATTACCTTGTCATATTGATACCAACCTCCCCTTAGAGAGTTTGGCTGCCTGTATCACGAAGGCACTGGCTCATTGTACTGACGAAGACGCTGATATTGTTGGGGCCTGCGACCTTAACGGCGTTAAGCAAAGTGACTATGCCCAGCGTCATGGCTTAACGCTCCCTGCGACCAAAGCGCGGCTACTGCGCGCCCGAAAACGTCTTCGCGAAACGTTGGTTGCCCAGTGCGGGATTGTCTTTGATGAACAAGGCCATGTCTGCTGCCACTGGGCAATACCCTTTACCGAATAATTATTTGGCTTTTCCCTGCATCCTTTTCCACATTGCTTCGTCTTCTTTATAGAACCGTTCATATATAAGGAAGGCAGCGATGTTGGAGATCTTTACCTGGCTAGCCAGTTGGCTGGTATACGACCTGGGCGGTTTTGACCCTAACAGCAAGTTAGGCAGCTCACTGCATTTTTTCGTCGAGGACACGAGCAAGATTTTTGCGTTGCTGGTGGTGATGATTTACGCCATTGCCTTGTTACGCGCGTCGCTCAATCTGGAGCGTGTGCGTTATTACATTCAGCAAAAGAACCGTTTCGCAGGCTACGGTTTAGGTGCTGGTTTTGGGGCAATCACACCGTTTTGCTCATGTTCAAGCATTCCGCTGTTTCTCGGGTTCACCAGTGCAGGCATTCCCCTGGGCATTACGATGGCGTTTCTGTTTACCTCGCCGATTATTAATGAAGTTGCCGTGATTATGCTATGGAGCCTGCTAGGCTGGGAATTCACCCTGGTGTACATCGCCATCGGGATGACCGTGGGCATAGGCGGCGGCATACTGCTCGATAGCTTAGGCGCTGAACGCTGGTTAAAAGCGTTTGCAGCTAAAGCCTACCAAAACGCCGCCGAAAGCCCGCAAGCGGATCAGCTCGCTCCTGTACGTCCTTCACTGACGTTAAAAGAGCGCCACGAATTTGCACGCAATGAGCTTTACGAGATTGTCGCGCGGATCTGGAAGTGGATCATTATCGGCGTGGGGCTGGGCGCCGCGCTGCATGGCTTTGTCCCGGATGACTGGTTCAGTGACAACCTGGGCAGCGGCCAATGGTGGAATGTCCCGGTAGCCGTATTAGCGGGCTTACCGCTTTACTCCAACGCAACCGGCGTTATTCCCATCATGGAAAGCTTGATTACCAAAGGGCTACCTGTCGGCACAACGTTAGCTTTCTGCATGAGCACCGTCGCGGCGAGCTTTCCTGAATTTATCATGCTTAAACAGGTCATGCTGTGGCGCTTATTAGCCACGACATTCATCATTCTCCTCATCAACTTTATGTTGGTGGGCTGGCTAATTAACCTGTTATCGCCCTGGTTATTCAGCAGTTTGTAAACCCAAGAGGACACAACATGAAAAAGATCGAAGTATTAGGCACAGGCTGCAAAAAGTGCGCCGTCACCGCGGAGCAAATTACAACTACCGCCAAAGAGCTAGGCATCGAAGTTGAGGTGACTAAAGTCACTGACCCACAAATCATCATGCACTATCAGGTCATGTCGACCCCAGCAGTCGCGGTCAATGGCCAGCTTGCTCACAGCGGAGGTGTTCCAGATCGCAAAAAAATTGAAGCTATATTGAAAGCCTAAAAACCTCAAGTTCACCCACTACGCTCAGGCTCCCCGATTACTTCCTGGTAAGCTGGGAGCTCTCTTTTAACAGGCGTCTCAATGCTGGAAATTATCGATGTGTCTGACGCTGCAAAAGCGTTTATCAAGCAACAGGGAGGCGTGGTGACCGTGCGTTTATCACCCCGCCACGGCTGCTGTGGGGGGCTCGCCAACGTTGCCGTCGCCGAGGCGAGTGCCCCCAAAAACCCTTCGCTTTACCAGCGCCATAGTGATGAAGATATAACTCTCTTCATTGCGACAGAGCTTGCCTACCAAGGACTGCGTGTTGACGTTGAAGGGGTCTGGAAGTTGCGCCATCTGTATGTGGATGGCTCATACCCGCGCTCTGGGCACACGAATAAACACTAGCGCTAGACACGCCGCCAGCATCAACCCCGTAGTCAACCATAACGCTCCAGCACCATTTTGCTCTATTAATAGGCCAAACAGCAGCGGCGCAAAGGCTTGCGCGGCCCTGGCCGGGGCGATAATCAAACCTTGGCGCTGGCCAAAGCCTTTTGGGCCAAACAGCGCCAGCGGCAGCGTGCCGGAAGCAATCGTCATCATGCCATTGCCCGCGCCATGGAGTAGCGCAAACCCTGCGGCGGGCATACCCACGGTTGCTAAAAGTGCCGCACCTAAGGGGTGGAGCGTTGTGGCCACGCGCGCGGCTACAAGCGGATGCAAGCGACGCAGCAGCGCAAATTCACCTAACCTAGCCGCCACTTGCGCGGGACCAACCAACGCGGCGGCGGCAACGGCGACTGAAAGCGATACGCCGGTTTCCTGCAAAAGCCTGGGCAGATGTGCTGCCATCGCCGTCGACACAAACCAGCCCGCGGCAAACACATAGGCTAATAGCACCATAGCCAAGCGAGGCCGCTCAGGCGATGGGGCAGATTTTTCGTCATTTGAGTGGTTTACGCTATCACCGGCTTTAGGCAAACGAGCATTAAGCGGCAGGCCTATCACTATATGCAGAATGGCCCAGGCACCACAGGCGACCCGCCACCCAAATTCATTTTCCAACAAAGCTGTTAGCGGCCAACCAATGGTGCTGGCAAAACCCGCCAGTAGCGTCACACCAGTAATCGAGGAACGAGCGCTGCGACCTAATAGCCGCCCGAGGGTAGCAAAGGCGGCGTCGTATAGCCCCATCGCCATGCCCACACCGGTAATCAGCCAGGCAAGCATTAGGCTTAACACACCTTGGGACAGCGCCATGATCACTAGGCCAAACGCCAGAACAGCGTTGGATGCCATCAGCACGCCTCGCCCACCTTGCTGGTCAATCAAGCGCCCTACGCTGGGGCCAAGCATAGCGGTTAACAGCAAGGCGACAGAGAACGCCGCAAACACCCAGCTTGACGATATTTCCAGCTCGCGGGCCATGGGCACCGCCAGAATAGCGGGCAAGTAGTAACTGGATGCCCAGGCGAGCGTTTGCGCACTGCCTAAGGTGAGCGTTAACCCCAGCCTGGGCGAAGAGCGGATCATGCGACTTGTTTAGGCAACGCGAGCGCCATCAAAGCACTTAAAGCCACTAAGGCAGCCGACACCCACAGGCAGGCGCTCAACCCATAGGCCATATACAGCCAGCCCGACAGTAGCGTGCCTACTAAGCGCCCCATGGCATTGGCCATATAGTAAAAGCCAACATCCATTGAGACGCCGTCGGCGCGAGCGTAATGCACGATCAAATAGCTGTGCCAGCTGGAGTTAATCGCAAACAGCACCCCAAAGGCGAGCAGCCCGACGACCAGCCAGCCCACTTGCGCCAAGGGCAGCATCGCCAACACAATCGCCAGCACCGCCAGCGCCGCGGCCCAACCGGCAGTAAGCGCACGCGCATCGCCTTTGATCAGCCGGGTTAATTTAGGCGCCTGGGTTTGCACGCCGCCGTAGCCAATCACCCACACCGCCAGCAGCCCACCCACTGTCCAGTGTGTCCAGCCGTGCTGGTCGTATAAGAACACCGGCAGTGCTACGACAAACCACACATCCCGCGCCGAAAATAGGCAAAAACGCGCCGCGGAGAGCACGTTAATCGCACGTGATTTTGAGAAAATTTCGGAGAACTTAGGCTTTATTTTTTGGCGTCCTAAATCCGCCTTTAGCCGGAATAGCGAAAGCAGCAACACACCGCCAAGCATCACTGCCATCACCAACACAGCGGCCTGAAAGCCAATCAATGTTAACAGCAGGCCACCGACAAAAAAGCCCAAACCTTTTAGCGCGTTTTTAGAGCCGGTCAGCATCGCCACCCAACGGTAGAGCGAGCTATTGGCGTTGGCACTCTCTTTGGGCACCAGCACCTTAACGGCGCTTTTAGCGCTCATTTTGTTGAGGTCTTTGGCAATCCCCGATAGCGCCTGAGCGGCCATGACCCAGGCCACTGTTAGCAGGCTCGCGGGCACCATTAACATGACCAGCGCCACAATCTGCAAACCCAAGCCCACGTTCATGGTGCGGTTGAGCCCCAGCCTTGCGCCCAGCCAACCACCCACCAAATTGGTCACCACGCCAAAAGCTTCGTAAAACAAAAACAGCATCGCGATGGCTAACGGCGAATAACCCAACTGGTGGAAGTGCATCACCACCAGCATACGAAGCGCGCCGTCGGTGATCGTAAACGCCCAGTAGTTGCCGGTAATCAGCATGTACTGACGCACCTCGAAAGGTAGCGCCCTTACCCGCGTAAGCATTGAATCAGCCACAAACCACCCGCTTACGCCCTACCATCAGGGATAGCTCAGCGGTTCTATTCGCGTAACCCCACTCGTTATCGTACCAAGCGTAGAGTTTTAGCTGCGTGCCATTGACCACCATGGTAGACAGCGCATCAATAATGGAGCTGCGGGGGTCAGTGCGGTAGTCGATCGACACCAACGGGCGCTCTTCATAGCCCAGAATGCCTGCCAGCGGGCCATCTGCTGCGGCTTTCAATGCAGCGTTCACCTCGTCGACGGTAACATCACGCTCAAGTTCAAACACCATATCGGTAAGCGATGCGTTAGCCAACGGGACACGAATCGCGTGGCCATTTAACTTGCCTTCTAGCTCAGGGAATATGGCAGTGATGGCTTTCGCCGATCCCGTTGTGGTGGGAATCAGACTCATGCCACAAGCGCGGGCGCGACGCAGATCTTTATGCGGGGCATCCAGAATCGTTTGTGTATTGGTAATGTCGTGCACGGTGGTCATTGAGCCATGGCGGATACCGAACGTTTCCTGAATGACTTTTACCACCGGCGCCAGACAATTGGTGGTGCAGCTAGCAGCAGTGACGATCTTATGTTGAGCCGGATCGAAGAGATGGTCGTTCACCCCTACCACGACATTGAGCACGCTCTCCTCTTTAATAGGCGCACTCACCACCACACGACCAACGCCTTGATCGAGGTACGCTTGTAGCTTTTCAGTGGTTTTCATTTTGCCTGAACATTCGATGACTACATCGCAGTTAGACCAGTCGCTATCGGTAATTGATTTGTTGGCGCTAAAGGCAACGGATTTTCCATCGACAATAATAGCGTTATCAGCCGCCGTAATGCCCTGCCCAGGAGCCCAATGGCCATGTACTGAATCAAATTCCAATAAGTGAGCAAAGGTTGCCGCATCGCCGCCCGGGTCATTAATCCGCACAAGCTCCACTTCACCCGCCGACACTTTTTGCCACAAAATCCTCAGCGTTAAGCGACCAATACGTCCCAATCCATTGATACCAATTCGAAGTGCCATGGTGCCTCCTAGACTCTCTGTTCTATGGGGTCTATTTCCAGGTTTGTGTTTTTAAAGCGATTCGTTGCTAAAAAGGATATCGTTTATATACGTATAAACATATATTAATGCATAAAAAAACACACATTAAAAACAGGCCCATCGATTGACGATGGGCCTGCTTGAAAGGCGTTAATTAACCGTAACGACCCGAAATATAGTCTTCGGTTTTTTTCTTAGCGGGGGTTGAGAACATCACTTTGGTGTCGTTGTACTCAATAATTTCACCCAGGTGGAAAAACGCCGTGTAGTCCGCCACCCGCGCGGCCTGCTGCATGTTATGGGTTACGGTGATGATGGTGAACTCTTCCTTTAGCTTATCCATCAAATCTTCGATGGTCGCGGTCGAGATCGGGTCAAGCGCCGACGTTGGTTCATCCATCAAGATTACATCAGGCTGCACGGCAATAGCGCGGGCGATACATAAGCGCTGCTGTTGACCACCCGATAGTGAGGTACCGGGTTCTTGTAACTTATCTTTCACTTCGTTCCAAAGGCCAGCACTACGCAACGCTTTTTCAACCAGCTCATCCTGCTCGGCTTTGCGGCTAACCAAATCGTGCATGCGCGGGGCGTAAGCCACATTTTCATAAATCGATTTAGGAAATGGGTTGGGCTTTTGGAAGACCATTCCCACCCGGCGGCGTAGCGCGACTTCATCCATTTTGGCGGCATTGACGTCACGCCCATCCATTTCGACCAATCCTTCGGTGCGCACGCTAGGAATCAGATCGTTCATGCGATTCAGGCAGCGTAAGAAGGTCGATTTACCACACCCAGAAGGGCCAATTAGCGCCGTCACATTTTTCTGAAACAGATCAATATTAAGGTTATTCAACGCTTGGTTTTTGCCATACCACAGATTCAAATCACGAACTCGGATGCTCAAATCGTGGCAGGCCTGATTATTACGCGTGTAAGGCTGCCCAACCGCAGGTGCATGCTGGTCGTTCATTACAGGTGCTTGGCTATTCATAGCAATGTCCTCTATAACGCACTGGCCTACCAGCGGCGCTCAAATTTCTTACGTAGCACAACGGCAAAAGCGTTGAGTGAGATGAGTATGGTGAGTAGCACCAAAATACCACCGGCTGTTTTTTCTACAAACGCCTGTTCAGGCTCGCCTGACCAAGTAAATATTTGCGCGGGCATAACGGTGGCCGCGTTGGTAAACGAAGCGCCAACATCGGGGATAAACGCCACCATGCCGACAATAATCAGCGGTGCTGTTTCACCCATCGCCTGAGCAAGGCCGATAATGGAGCCTGTCATAATGCCCGGCATTGCCAACGGCAGAACGTGGTCGCGTACCACTTGCCAGCGCGAACAGCCCACCCCAAAGGCGGCATGGCGTATGGAGTCCGGCACGCTACGTAATGCGGTTCGCGTTGAGATAATGATCACCGGCAACGTCATCAGCGCTAGCGTCATACCACCGGCCAACGGCGATGAACGTGGCACACCGAAGAAGTTGATAAAGATCGCCAAACCTAACAAGCCGAACAAGATCGAAGGGATGGCGGCCAGGTTATTGATATTAATTTCAATCGCCTGGGTAAAACGGTTATCCGGCGCAAACTCTTCCAAATAAACCGCTGTCATTACCCCGATAGGAAATGAGATCGCCAGCGTTACGATCATGGTCATCACGGTGCCGACCACTGCCGATAAAATACCGGCATTCTCGGCGATTTTGGAATCCCCAGAGCCAAAAAAGGTGCTATTGAAGCGAAGATCCACCTGGCCTGCTTCAACACGCTCATCAAGAGCGGCTTGCTCTTCTTCACTCAGGCGATTTCGGTGCCCCTTCAGGTACTGGTCAACTTCACTGTTTGCCAACACCCACTGCGCTTCGCTGGTACCAATCATCCCAGGGTTATTGCGCAACTCCATGGGAATCACTCGCACCGCCGTGCGACTGATTAACGGTAGCAACTCTTGGTCAAACGCCTGCCGTCCATCGGTTTGCGCTTCTTCGGTGTAACTAATCTCGGTCTGGATATACGCCTGCTGAAAGGCTGGCAACCCCTTGCTCAGCATATCGGCAAAAAACAGCACCAGAAACAGGCCTGCCAAGCCCAACGATCCCATTGATATCCATTTAAGGCGGGCAGACTTACGGTGACGCCGCTTAAGCTGCTGGCTGATTTCGTCAAAAGTATGGCTCATCGAAACAGTTCCTCAGCGTTACAGGTTATTCACGCGGTATTTTTCGCGGAAACGACGGATCATCAGTACAGATACCAGGTTCAGCGTGAGCGTCACCGCAAACAGCACCAGCCCCAGGGCAAAAGCTGACAGCGTTTCAGCACTTGCAAACTCTTGGTCCCCGGTTAAAGCCGCCACAATACGCACGGTCACCGTGGTCATATCTTCCAGCGGATTAGCGGTAAGATTGGGCCGCATGCCTGCCGCCATCACCACAATCATGGTTTCACCTAGCGCGCGCGACATACCCAACAGAGTGGCTGAAATAATACCCGGCAGAGCAGCAGGAATGACCACATCTCGTATGGTTTCCCCTTTGGTCATGCCTAATGCCAGCGACCCTTGGCGCATACTATCGGGCACAGAGTTGATCACATCGTCCGACAGCGAAGAGATAAACGGGATGATCATGATGCCCATCACGACACCAGGGGCGACGGCGTTATTATAAGAAGCGTCGAGCCCAAAAAAACCGGCGATATTGACGATAATCGGCGCTACCGTAATCGCGGCAAAAAAGCCGTAAACCACGGTAGGAATACCTGCCAGAACCTCAAGGACGGGCTTGGCAATGGTGCGCACGTTACGTGGTGCATACTCGGACATATAAATCGCGGAGAGCAGGCCGATAGGAACAGCGACCAGCATAGCGATAGCGGTAATCATAAAGGTACCGGCAAACAGCGGTACCGAACCAAATTCAGCCCCACTACCGTCTCCACGACCCGCTGACGCTAAAAAGCTCGCGCCTGGATTCCACGTGGTGCCGGTAATGAACTCCCAGAAGCTGTGCATTTGGAAAAAGCGCAGCGCCTCGGAAATAATCGAGAACAAAATGCCGAACGTAGTGAAAATCGAGATTAACGCTGCCCCGGCCAAGACCATGCGGATAACCCGCTCAATGGCCTGACGGGCGTGAAAATCAGGTTTAACTTGGTTAAGACTTACCATCAGCCCTATTGCTGCAATCACTAAACTCGCGGACAGCAAATAGAGCGTGGGGATATCGGCGCCCATTAGAAGCAGCACAAAAGCCCCCAGCGCACTCACTACCACGGCTGGACCAGCGGTCGAAAGCACGGTGAACCAGGCGTATTGATCTGGCTGAGCAAACATAGCCGTGCCCGCACTGCGTAAACGGGTGGCTTTTGAACGGCCAGCAAAAAACGCCAGCAGCCCCAGCAGTAGTAACGCACCGCAAAAAATCAGAAGAAGCTGGTTAGTCTGCATCGAATTTCTCTCGCATTACTTAATGAAATCGTATTGGCGACTACTTTGGGGCACAAACATTACAGCAATGTGACAAACGCCAATTTATCGCTGTCATAAAATGAAAGGCCGACAGCTTACGCTGCCGGCCACTTTCATTTCTAACTTAACGACTTACTTAAGAACGTCTACTGACATTGTAGTGCGATCTGCTACCGCTTGACGCCACTCTTCACGCTCGCCTTCAGGCAGAACGATCAAGCCGATATCTTTCAAGTAACCGTCTGCACCAATCATCATTTCACTCATGAACATGTCGACGTAGTCATACATCGGCGGTACTTCTTCAGCATGCTGGTTCTTCACGTAGAACCATAGTGAACGCGCAATAGGATAATCACCCGAGCTGATTGCTTCTGGCTCTGGCTCAACACCGTTGATGCTGGCACCGTTCAGCGTATCGGTATTCTCTTCAAGGAACGAGTAACCAAAGATACCCATTGCACCGGTATCTTCACTCAAGCGTTGAACGATCAGGTTGTCGTTCTCGCCAGCGTCGATATACACACCGTCAGAGCGAATTTCAGTATAGGCTTCTTCATACTCGTCCATCTCTTCAGAAGTCACTTCCATGACCAGCTCTTCAAAAGCGTCACGGGTACCAGAAGTCGTTGGCGGACCATAGATGGAGATTTCACGGTCTGGCAGCGAAGAATCAATTTCGCTCCAGTTAGTGTAGGGGTTATCAACTAACTCACCATCAACCGGCACCTGGGCGGCTACTGCCATGAAAATCTGCTCAAGCGTCAGGTCAACAACGTCATTTTCGTTGGATTGGCCTAAAACGATACCGTCAGAGCCGATTTTAGCTTCGGTGATATCGGTAACGCCGTTCTCTTCACAACGCTCAAACTCAGCGACTTTCATGCGGCGTGAAGCGTTAGTAATGTCTGGCGTGCCTTCGCCAACACCGTTACAGAACAGACGCAAACCACCGCCCGAACCAGTTGATTCAATAACAGGCGTCGGGTTGCCGGTAGTGGCACCGAACTCTTCAGTTACGTAGCTGGCAAACGGGTAAACGGTACTGGAGCCTACGATACGGATTTGATCACGGGCTTGGGCAACACCGGCAACGCTCATTACAGCAGCCGCGATAACGGTGGTTTTTAGAATACGGTTCATGCGAAAAACTCCTGTTCATGTAGGGATCTAACCTTCGCAAGGCATACCTTGCACTGGTTCCATGACAACTTCATGACAGTGAGTAATACATGAAAGAATTTTTGCTACATGAGGAATTCGCTTTCGTTTACAGCAGTAAACCCAGTGCCGCCAAGGTACACAATGCTAGCGAAGCGCCTTGCAGTAAACGTCTATCCAAGCGATGAGCAATGGCGTCCGCCACTGCATTACCTACGAGTACCGCAGGGAGAAAGGTAAGGGCAACCTGAAAATGCCAGAGCTGAATCTGATTAGCGAAGGCGAGAGTCATAATGGTCAGCATTGAGGTCAAAATGAAAAAGGCCGCCAGATTTCCCCGCACCCGATCAGCAGGCAAGCCGTGCATCAATATCACCATGGGCGGGCCCCCGATGGCAGCAACGGTGCCAAAGATACCTGACAACACACCGGCGCCGAATAGCGTTACTCGATTAACCGGCAGTTTAAAGCGGCACAACGTCACCAGCACAGCAAACAGTACGATGATGGCAATTAGCTTTTCTAACAAAAACATCGGCGCGGCGAGCAGCAGCCAAATACCCAGCGCATTGCCAGGCAGGCGCCCCACTAACGCCATGCCAATGGAATCCAGACGCACCTCATGCCAATAGTGACGCACCATCATTAACGAAACGGTAAAGCCAAACAGCACTAAAATGACCGGCACCAATCGTGGCTCAAGCATCAGCAGCAATGGTGCTCCGATCACGGCCAAACCGAAACCGGTTGCCCGCTGAACAAAGGCACCCAGTAGCAGCACGGCTGCGCAGGCTAACCAAGTACTCATCGGCATATTGACCCAAGCCAACATGCTATCCATCACTGCTGCTCATTCTTATTGCTCATGCCTACGACTCATCCCTGTGAATCACTTATGACGGGCGCCTTGGTTAATTTGCGTACGCCGATATTTCCCAACAAAGCGGCGCCCAACATGGTCAGCACCATTGGCCATAGATGCTCAACTTCAAACAATCCGACCATCACCCCCGCGAGAGCACCACAGGTAAACTGGATGCCGCCTAACAGCGCCGTTGCAGTAGCGCTAATATGACCAAAATGATCCAACAATGAAGAGATTGCGTTCGGGGTAATCAGCCCAATCATGCCGGTGAACAGCATAATCAGTGGCACAACAACCATGAGTGACGCGATATTTAACGCCGTCACTACTACTAACCCTAGCGCTGCCGCTAACTGTATAAGCAGCCCCAAGCGTAGATTTTGCTGTGGCGTGCGTTTACGCAGCAGGTGAATATTGACGCGGTTGGAGAGCGCAATGACCAGTACGTTGACACCAAACACGAGCGGATAGGTACCTGGCGATAGACCAAAATAGTCGAGATAGAGAAACGGCGAAGCGGTTACAAAGGCAAAAAGGCCGGCAAAGGAAGCGGCTACTGCGCAGATATAGCCCATCCCTTCACGATGTTTGAGCACGCTGGCGTAATTGCGAATAACCTGCCGCGGTGACGCCGCAGGAAGCGACATATCGCGAGTTTCAGGCAGTCGCGTTCCTAACAGCCAGAGTAAAAAGCCTGCATAAACAGCCAAGAAAACAAAAATTAACCACCAACCGGCCACATGCAACAATAGGCTTCCCACGGCGGGCGCCACCAACGGTGCCAGCATCATAATCATCGCCATGGTGGACATTACTTTAGCGGCCTCGCGCCCACTAAAGCAGTCGCGCACAATTGCCGCCGAGTTGACCACGCAGGCCCCGCCCCCCAGCGCTTGAATAAACCGCCAGGCCAGCAGTGTAGGCAAGCTGTCGACCATCGTAATAGCCAGGCTTGCCAGCATAAACACCACTAGTCCGCCCAGGAGTACAGGCTTTCTGCCCATGCGATCCGAAAGCGGCCCAAAGCAGAGCTGGCCCAGCGCAAAACCAAACAAGAACACGCTAATGGAAAGTTCAGTGCGATGAATACTTGCGCCGATACTTTCGGCGATTATTCCCATCGCAGGTAGGTAGGCGTCGATCGCAAAGGGGGCAAGCGCCGTGTTGGCGGCAACTAGCAACGCTACGCGGCGGGGATTAAGATGCATGGGTCTCCTTACGGCGATAACGAACGCGCGGGAATAGATAGGCCGCTAATCATAGCCGATTTTAAGACCCTTGTCGGGGCTAAACGCTATAGGCACAGCGCTATCGCAGTAGATGAAAACGATGAATCACTCACTGCGATAGCGTGAGGAAAGTCAAACCAGATTAAAGATGAATGCTTATTGATGTGTGGCGGCGTCTTGCGACTCAAGCATATCAACCAGCGGCTGAAACTGCTCGCGGTTATGCTCGTTCATATGCATCAAAATACGATGCGCTTCGAGGATGCGGTCACGGAGCCCCTCTTCATCGGCAGGCTCTTCAGGTAACTCTTCGAGAGCATCGTTAAGCGTTGTGGCTTGCTGAATAGGTGCTTCCATCAGAGTGAAAAAGCGCGCAAAACCCATCACGTCAAGCATTTTTCGAACGTCATCATTATCGACAATAATGGTCGGTGGCTGCTCTAAGCGCCCTTTTACTGCCATTGCCACCTTAGCCAAGAAACCCAGCGCAGTTGAATCCACGTTGGTGGCTTCGCGCAGGTCAATCAGTACGGCACGCAACCCCGGTGTCTCAGCGAGACGTTGGGCTTGGGTATCGAGTGTCGCGCAAAGCGTTAAACGCACATCGCCACACAGCTTTAAAACAAAAACACCAGAATCGAACGCCGCTTTAATGCGGCCTTCTTCAATCAGCATGACCAAATCCGCTCACCATCATGATTGTTAGATCATCGGGTAAAGCATCGCGTTCCTGGTTAGCATCGAACTCTGCGTCCCCTTCTGCAAGGAGAGCATTGGTCTCTGCTAGCCGGTCGCGCAACTGCTCAAGCGTGACACTCTCGCTTACTAATTGCTCAAGCTCCTTGAGCCGCGTGTCGAGCGTTTTACCCGGCAAGCATTCCAATACACCATCTGAGCAAAGCCATAAACAAAAGTCGTTCGGCAACGCACAGCTAAGCGAAGGATACTCCACATCGGGGAAAAGGCCTACCGGCATTCCTTCGCCTTCAAGACGTCTTAGCTCTCCTCCTGCTGCTAAAAGTGGCATGGGAAGCTGAGCGCCGAGCGAATAGTGCAGAGTATGCGCCTCATGGTCAATAACCCCGACAAATAAGGTGGCATGTTTCCCTATATCCGTACCCTGCAACTCCCGGTTCATCGCCTTTAGCCAATCCGGCGGCAGCTTTTCCGGCTGCTGACCATCCCACTCACTCAGCCAACGATTACATAAATATTTGAGCAGTACGGTGACAAAGGCCGACGACGCGCCATGGCCCGACACATCGGCAAAATAGAAGGCGCTATAACGCTCGTTATAGCGTTGATAGTCTAAAAAATCACCGGACAGATAGAGCGAAGGCGCAAATACGTAGTCGTAATAGACCCCGTTGATGATTTTGGGTCGCAGCGGCAGTAAACGCCGTTGGATATGGCCGCCACTTTGCTGATCCATACGCAGTAGCGCTAAATGCGTCTCAAGGCTCTCATTTAACTCAGCGAGACGCTCGTGATCACGCTCACGCTCTAGGGCCAAATCATTTAGCTCGACGGCTTTACGGATCATTCGCCGCAGCAGTTCGGCATGGCGTAGAGGGTGGACGATATAATCCACCAGCCCAACGTCAATGGCTTTGATAAGGTCAGCATCCTGGCGCGAGTCACTCACAACCAGCGTTGGTAAGCGTCGCGTAAGCTGCGACCACTGCTGGCGCGGCACGGCTCTGGCATGCGCCACAATCAGCGCCGTATCTGCAGGCAAGTGGTCGATATCTTCAGCAGCAAATACCGACATACCGTCGCAGGTAATCGCTTCGGCCAGCGCATCGCGCTCTCGACCCGGCTCGTCGATCACCGCGATCAACTGCTTAGAATGCTCCATCATAAGCCTCAATCGGCGCTATTTTCGCCACCAATGCCGTCGTCACCAGCGCCGCTGTCTTCAAAGTCACTGTCATCAAAATCGCTATCATCAAAGTCGAAGGTATCGCTGGCAAAGGGGTCATCGCCCAACTCTCCATCGCTCACCTCGAACTGGCGGCTCTGTAAGTAAGCGTCACGAATAAAGCGGTAGCGATCACCGCGAATCAACTCCTCCTGGTCGAGCAACCCCGCTCGGGTGTCAATCAAGCTGAGCGCTGTCAGGCTTATGCGAACAGTGTCGTCCTCTACGTAGGTAACCGGATACGCGGCTATGTCAGCAGGTAAGCCCGTGGTATCACGTAGCGTACTGGGGCCTAAGAAAGGCAGCACCAAGTAGCGTGAATCATCCCAGCCCCATACCGCCAACGTTTGGCCAAAATCCTCTTTATCCGCGGTAACTTCCATCAGCGTTGCGTAATCTAACAACCCGCCAATGCCCACGGTGGAATTAATCAAAAAGCGCGAGGTAGCAAGGCCCGCATTAGCAGGCTTACCCTGGAGCACGCTATTAAGCGCGGTACGTACTTCGCCTAAATTGGAGAAAAAATTACCTACCCCTGTTTCCACCGGATCAGGGGTAAGCGTGCGGTAGCCTCTTGCCACCGGCTTAAGCGCGTAACGATCCAGTACGTCGTTGAACGCAAACACTTTACGGTTAAAGCCTTCCCATGGGTCGTCAGGGTTGGTGTTTTCTGCCGTTTGGGTACTGGCACAACCGCCGCTTGCTAATAACGCCACCAGCAGTAGCGGTAACCCTTTTGAGCGCCACGAAAGCGTTGTCTTGTCGTTACTTAACCACTGCCACATGACATTTTCCTTTTTACAATTCTGCAGCACGTTGACAGAAACCTACACCCGACGGATGACGACACTGCCCGCGCTATAGCCAGCTCCAAATGAACAAATCACGCCAATATCGCCCTGATTGAACTGCTCGCGATGGAGGTGAAAGGCAATAATGGAGCCTGCTGAGCTGGTGTTTGCATAACGATCTAAAATGATCGGTGCCTGGATTTCACTTGGGTCATATCCCAACACTTTACGAGCTATTAAATCGTTCATATGCCGGTTAGCTTGGTGCAGCCACATGCGTTTAAGGTCGCTTCCGTTTAGCTCCAAAGACGCCAGATGATCAGTGATCAATTTGGCCACCATTGGGCAAACTTCTTTAAATACCCGCCGCCCTTCCTGCACAAATAGCTTATCCAAAGCCAGCGGATCACTATCCGTCACGCGATTTAAAAAACCCGCATTGTTACGAATCGCGTTGGAAAATTTAGTGACCAGACGCGTACCGAGAATTTCAAACTGCTCATCAGCAACGGCAACAGCGCTATTTTCTAGTACCACAGCAGTACAAGCATCGCCGAAAATGAAGTGGCTGTCACGGTCTCGAAAATTAAGATGCGCTGAGCAGATCTCAGGGTTGACCACCAGTGCGCGCTTAACGCTACCGGAGGCTATCGCATTTGCCGCGATTTCCAAAGCAAACGTGGCAGAACTGCAGGCCACGTTCATATCAAACCCATAGCCACTTGTTCCCAGTGTTTGCTGCACTTCAACGGCCACGGCAGGATAGGCACGCTCTAGATTTGAGCAGGCAACAATCACTAGCTCGATATCAGCGGCATCCACTTTAGCGGCGGCCAGTGCCTGACGTGCAGCCTCGGTCGCCATCTCACACTGAAGCGAGGGCTCGTCATTGCCCCGCCGCGGCAGTTTAGGCCGCATACGCTGTGGGTCAAGGATGCCAGATGCATCGAGCACGTAGCGGCTCTTAATACCGGAGGCTTTTTCGATGAATTCGCTACTCGAGTGTGCCAGCGGCTCGCGTTCTCCTCGCGCAATGGCCTCGGCGTGCTGCTCATTCTCACCATCTACCCAAGCATTAAATGCCGCCACCAGGGCCGCATTATCAATGGCGTGTTCCGGTGTATAGAGTCCTGTACCGGTAATCACCACATGTGTCATGCCAATCTCCTTTAAGCGGCTTGCCGACGTGGCTGGCCATTGTTGGCTAGCGCATAACCTGCGACGAACCCATCACGTTACTGTGTGCGTAAAATAGCGCTTTTTCCAGCACCTTTTTCAACCACTTGCTAAACGCTGATAATCTCTTGCCAACGCTTTTCAAGGCGTTTCACCGATACGGGCATATGGGTACCCAACTGCTGTGCAAAGAGCGACACCCTGAGTTCTTGCAACCACCAGCCAAAGCTCACTAACGTCGGGTCTTCGACACTCCCTCGCCGCTCACTTTTTCGACGGGCGTCAAAACGGGCCTCTAATGCCTGAACATCCTGCATCATCATTTGATCGCGACCACGTTCACGAGCGGCTTTTTCGAGCCGAAGCAGCGCCGCCTCGGTGTAGCGTGGATATTCATCCAGCCACTCGCCCGCATCGCGTATAAACCCTGGATAAACCAAACGCTGCATTTGCGCACTAACATCGCTGTACACCAGCGCCAAGGCAAAATTAAGCTTACCTTTTAGCACCTTACTGACTGCCAAGTGCCCTTGCAGTGCGGCTTCCACCTTAACCAGCAATGCTTTGGCTTCTTCAACGAGCTGACTCTGAGTAGCGGTCAGTCGCTCACTGAACTCGCCTTCTGAGCGCGGCAGCGGGTGCTGAGCGACGACCTGGGTAAACACCGCTAGCAGCAGGTCGTCAATCAGAGCTTGCTTGCTGCCTACTTTGGCAAATAGCAGCGCGCACTTCTCAACACCGGGCAGTTGCTTAATCGCTTTCACTTGCTCGGGTAGCTTGGCAATGCCCAGCCGGGCGATGCCTTCCTGATGGGCAGCATCCGCCTTCGCCGGGTGATCAAACAGCGCCACCTTAAATTCGCTGGCTTCGCCCCCCCTGGTTTCAACGACCAGCGCAGGATACGCCTCAACACGAATGCCTGCTTGGGTGGTCACGCGAGAGGTAGGCAATGGCGCTTTAGGCAAGCCAGCAACAGCAGGCTCAGAACTCACCTGTTCGGCCAGCGCCTGGGCGCCAGCACTGGCAGCTGCTTCAAAACGCTGCTCTAAAGCACGCAGATCGCGCCCCTGCCCTAAGGCTTCGCCCGCATGATCCACCACGCGAATATTCATGATCAAATGCGGCTCGAGCAAATCCAAGCGCCAGTCGTCCGGATGCACCCGCGTTGATGTCCGGCGGCGAATAAACTCCCCTAACGCCTCGGTTAACGGGCGCTGATCGGGCACCAGGGTTTCCAGCGCTGAATCCACCCAATCGGGAATCGGCACCACCTGGCGCCGGATGCTTTTCGGCAGCGATTTGAACAGCGCAATACACTTTTCACGCAATAGCCCAGGCACCAGCCACTCCAGTGCGTGCACCGGCACCTGGGGCACCATGGCGGCGGGAACGGTCAGGGTAACACCGTCATCCTCGGCTTCGGGGTCAAAGTGGTAACTGACCGGATACGCAACGCCCGCCAGAATCAAATGATCGGGATACTGCGCCTGGGTAATGTCTTCCGCGTCGCGCGCTTTAAGCGAATCAATATCGAAGTGGAGTAATTTCGGCTCCTGCTGCTCGGCCTGCTTGCGCCAGTGCTCAAAGCCCTTGCCGTTGACGATCTCGGCCGGGATCCGCTGGTCGTAAAAGTCATAGAGCGTGTCTTCATCGACCAGAATATCTCGCCGCCGAGCACGATCTTCCAGCGCTTCGACTTCGTCGATCAGCGCACGGTTATGAGCAAAGAAGGCGCCTTTGGTTTGAAACTCCCCTTCCACCAACGCACGACGAATAAATAGCTCCCGGGATTCCTGGGGAGCGATTGGCCCGTAATGTACCTTGCGCCGCGCCACAATCGGCAGACCAAACAGCGTGACCTGCTCGAAGGCCACTACCTGGGCGCGCTTCATTTCCCAATGCGGTTCGCTGTAGCTGCGTTTAACCAGGTGCTGCGCCTGGGGTTCAATCCACTGGGGATCGATTTTGGCCACGGTGCGGGCAAACAGCTTGGAGGTCTCCACCATTTCAAACGCCATGATCCATTTGGGCGACTTCTTGGCCAATCCAGAGCCGGGGTGGATCATAAATTTACGGTTGCGGGCGCCGAGGTACTCGCGGTTCTCCACCAGCGTACCTAAATTGGAGAGTAGCCCTGAAAGCAGCGCCTGGTGAACTTTTCCGGAGGTTCTACGGCGTGCCTGCTTAGCCTGCTCTTCGCTCTCTTCTTCATCACGTACAGGCGGCGCGGGTACGTCGATATCCATATCTCGCAGCAGTTGACGCAGCTGGCGGAAGGTATCGTGCCACTCGCGCATGCGCAGGTAGTTGATATAGTGATCGCGGCACCAGCGGCGCAGTTGATTGCCCGACAGCGCCTCCCGGGCGTTCTCAATGCCGTGCCAGAGGTTGAGCAGGGCGACAAAATCTGAATCCGGATCGTGCCAGCGTTGGTGAGCCTGATCGGCGGCTTGCCGTTTGTCGGCAGGCCGGTCACGAGGGTCTTGGATGGCCAGCGCCGAGACCACGATCAGTACATCGCGCAGGCTGCCGAATTCGGCGCCCGCCAACACCATGCGCGCTAGGCGTGGGTCAATCGGCAGCCGCGCCAGCTTACGGCCAAGTGGCGAGAGATGCTGTCGCTCATCGACGGCACCCAGCTCGAACAGCAGCCGAAAACCATCTTTAACAAAGCGGCTATCGGGGGGATCTACAAACGGAAACGCCTCAATATCACCCAGTTTAAGCCCCAGCATTGAGAGAATCACCGATGCTAAGTTGGTGCGCTGAATTTCGGGGTCGGTAAAACCAGGCCGGGATAGAAAATCCTCTTCACTGTAGAGGCGAATACACACGCCTTCGGCGATCCGTCCACAGCGGCCTTTCCGCTGGTTGGCGCTGGCTTGGCTAACCGCTTCCACCGGTAGACGCTGTATTTTGGAGCGGTAGCTATAGCGACTGATACGCACCAGCCCTGGGTCGATCACATAGCGAATGCCGGGCACCGTTAGCGAAGTTTCCGCGACATTGGTGGCCAGCACGATACGCCGCCCTCGATGAGGCGCAAACACCCGATTCTGCTCTTCATTGGAGAGCCGGGCGTAAAGTGGCAGTATCTCGGTACCCTTTAGATCGGCACGGCGCAGAATATCGGCAGTTTCACGAATTTCACGCTCGCCGGGTAAGAACACCAGCACATCCCGGGGGCCATGTAGCCAGCCTTTCTCACGCTCAATAGCTTCGATCTCACCCACCGCGTGCAGGATTCCCTCCTGCAGCGTGCGGTCTTCCTCATCCTCGTCGTCACGTATTAGCGGCCGATAGTGCACTTCAACAGGATAAGTGCGCCCGGTGACTTCAACGACCGGGGCGGGCGTTGTCGCAGTGCCAAAGTGTTTAGCAAAGCGATCGACGTCAATCGTCGCTGAGGTAATGATGATCTTCAGGTCGGGGCGCTTAGGTAACAAACGTTTTAAATAGCCGAGCAGAAAATCGATGTTCAGGCTACGTTCGTGGGCTTCATCGATAATGATGGTGTCGTAGCGCAGTAGCAGCGGATCGTGCTGGGTCTCGGCCAACAAGATCCCGTCGGTCATCAATTTAACCAACGTACTCGGGCTGCTCTGGTCGGTGAAGCGCACCTGATAACCCACTTGATCGCCGAGAGAGACCTGCAGCTCTTCAGCCAAACGCCCTGCAACGCTACGAGCAGCCAGGCGACGCGGCTGGGTGTGACCAATCAAACCACGGCGACCCCGCCCAAGCTCCAAACACATTTTAGGTAGCTGGGTGGTTTTGCCTGAGCCGGTCTCCCCTGCCACCACCACCACTTGGTGATCGCGTATTGCGTTAACGATGTCTTCTTTGCGTTCAACTACCGGTAGTTCGGGCGGATAGTTCAGCGCGACTTGCTGGGCTTCACGCAGGCTAAGCTGTTGCTGAGAGCGATCGAGCTCACGCTGCACTTCATCCAAACCACGGCTGATGGGCTTGTTGTCGCGCTGACGGCGGTATAAACCCGCCAGGCGACGCTCCAGCCGCTCTGCATCGCGCAGCATCACCCTCCCAGCCGCCTGTTGCAGCGACGCGAGACGTTGGCTATCGGTGGGGGCTGGGGATGTGTCGGTGGTCACGATTGAGTCGGCTTCCATTCACTTGGGCATTTAACAAAAGACATTGAATAAGAAAAAGTAACATGAGATACAAAAAATCAACCCGCTCATATGAGCGGGTCTAAAACACAATTGCCTAGTGTAACGCTTTCAACTCCTAGACGCCTAACTGCGGATCGAGGATTGAATGTTGGCGAGCAGGTCAGGCTTTTGAAGGTTTCTCATCACGCAGCTGGCGGCGGAGCACTTTGCCCACGTTGGTTTTGGGCAGCTCATCTCGAAACTCGATGATTTTAGGCACTTTATAGCCGGTTAGCTCTTTTTTGCACCAGTCACGCAGCGTTTTCTCATCAAGCTGGCTATTTTTGCTCACCACAAACAGCTTAATCGCTTCGCCAGCATTTTCGTCCGGCACACCCACCGCTGCCGATTCAAGAACGTCCGGGTGGGCAGCTACCACATCCTCGACTTCGTTAGGATAAACATTGAAGCCGGAGACCAGGATCATGTCTTTTTTACGATCCACGATGCGAATATAGCCATCATCCTGCAGCACGGCGATATCACCGGTGTGGAACCAGCCATCTTCATCAATAAAAACCCGCGTTTCATCTTCACGCTGCCAGTAACCCTTCATCACCTGTGGCCCTTGAACGCACAGCTCCCCAGGCTCGCCCATTGGCACATCATTGTCATCCGCGTCGACTACTTTGACTGCGGTACCCGCAACCGGCTTACCAATGGTGCCCAACTGAATCGCATCGGTGGGATTGAAGCTTACAATAGGTGATGTTTCCGTTAGGCCGTAACCTTCGGCAATCGGGCAACCGGTGGTTTGTTCCCAGCGCTGCGCCGCTGCTTTGGTGAGCGCCATACCGCCTGAGATAGTTAGCTTTAGTTTAGAGAAATCGAGCTGTTTGAAATCGTCCCGATTACATAGCGCATTAAACAGGGTATTGAGGCCGATGAAAGCGGTGAATGGCAACCCTTTGAGCTCTTTGACAAAACTATCCAAATCGCGAGGATTGGTGATCAACAAAGAGTGGTTGCCCGTTTCCATCAAAAATAAGCAGTTAACGGTAAACGTGTAGATGTGATAGACCGGCAGCGGTGCAATGATCAGCTCTTCACCATCGTTTAGATGAGGCCCAATGGCTTCGCGTGCCTGCAGCATATTAGCGATCAAGTTGCGATGTGTAAGCATCGCCCCTTTCGGCATTCCCGTAGTGCCGCCGGTGTATTGAAGCGCAGCTAAATCGTCGGGACTTCTCTTAACCTCAGTGTGATTTAGCGAGGCACCTTTTTTCAATGCATCGCGAAAACCCACCGCACTGGGCAGTGAATAAGCAGGCACCATTTTCTTAACGTGCTTGACCACTGCATTGATTAACCAGCGCTTGGGAACATCGTGTAAGTCGGCTAGCTGGGTGACTAAAACGTGTTTGATATCTGTTTTATCGAGCACTTTCTCCAGCTTGTCGGCCATATTGGCCAAAATCAAAATGGCTTTAGCGTTGGAGTCCTTGAACTGGTTGGACATTTCCCGCTCGGTATATAGCGGGTTGGTATTCACCACCACCAGCCCCGCCCGAAGCGCGCCAAATACCGCCACCGGAAACTGCAGTACGTTAGGTAGCTGGATCGCAATCCTATCTCCGGGGACAAGGTCGGTTTCGTGTTGAAGCCATGCGGCGAAGTCTGCTGACAGGCGGTCAAGGTCGGCGAAGGTTAGCGTTTTCCCCATGCAGGAAAATGCAGGTTTGTCCTTAAAACGTTCTACTGCGGTATGAAAAACATCCGTGACTGAATCATATTGATCCAACCCTTCAAGCGCTGGGCCACGTAAAACGGCGGCGTTGGCGTGTTCGCTCATGGGCAATCTCCGCTATCAATGTCGGCGTGCTCACCGACCTTGTTGTTGTCGCTAGGCTAATGTCGCAAAGTACAGGTGTCACAAAGTACAGACGCCCAACAATATACGACCCACGACAGGCTGTAAAACGATCGATTGAAACTTACGTTTCAACTTTAGCCCTAGTACTGGGTAGGTAAAAAACATGGTTCCTACCATTAACGTAAGTCACTAAGTCTATTATGGACACCCTTTATGGACAGTATCGCGCCTGGATTTCTCCATCCCGCCAAACCAATAGCTCTCCTGGCACCATACGTTGCCACGCTTCATTATGGGTAAGCGGCTCAGTGGCAATGACCGAAACGATATCGTCTGGGGTGGTGTGTTCGGCAAAATTTACCGTCATTTCTGCATCGGAGAGTTCCGCATCGCCAAAAGGCGCGCAGCGGGTGATGTGAGCCAGCTTGGTGGCGCAAAACGTATATAAATAGCGGCCATCAGAGAGCAGCATATTGAATACGCCCAATGCCCTGAGTCGCTCACATAGCTGATGCAACCGTTCCCACAACGTTGTGGGGTCTGCTGGCGGGGCAGGAAACTCGCGGCGAAGCTCACCCATTAACCAGCAGTAGGCGTGCTCGCTATCGGTGCTGCCAACCGGGGTGTAGTTTCCTAATGCTAGGCTTTCCCAGCCACTTAATTGGCCATTGTGGGCATAGCACCAAGGTCGCCCCCACATTTCACGGGTGAAAGGGTGGGTGTTGGCAAGCTTTACGCCGCCCACATTCGCTTGACGAATGTGGCTAATCACCACATTAGACTTAATGGGATAGTCGCAAATTAGCCGCGCGATGGGGGAATCGACGGAGGGGTGGGGATCGCGAAAATCGCGGTAACCACCCTCTTCGTAGAAGGCAATTCCCCAACCATCGCGGTGGGGGCCGGTGCCTCCACCGCGGTGCAAAAAACCCGAAAAGCTAAAACAGATATCGGTGGGCACATTGGCGCTCATACCCAGCAGTTCACACATACGCTTTACACATGTTTTAACGCCGAACAGTTGGTTAAGGGGCTCATTAACCAATCACCGGTTCACGACGACGAGAAGGCGGCTGGTCATCATTAGGTTCCTCTTCTTGTGTCACGTACTTAGCATTGCTCGAACGACGCCACCACCAAAGGGCGACACCAATAAGCGCGCCTAGCGCCATACCCAACACCAGCCACATCAGCCCGCCACGCAGCGCTGATCCGTTATTTTCTAAAAAGCCAACCGCCGCCACCATCGCCGAAGGTGCCCAACCGGTATAGAATTCACCCTCTTCTATTAGCGGCAATCGGAAACTAGCGGGTGCCCATATCGCCCCAGCGACTGCCCAGGTCAGCACTAAGCGTGGTAAACGAGGCAAAAAAGTGAGCGCAAAGTAGACCGCGACAATCACTAACAGCGACAGACCGTAATAACTCAACCACAGCAGTGACGTTGAATTTGCAAACAGCATAATACCCCTCATGTGGGTGAACTCACCCGACGTTGATTTCCCGTTATGGTACCTATCAATTTATGAAAGCACAGCTAGGCATACAATCAGGCTTACCCGCTGCGCGCTATTATCGCGCTAATGACCCGCAATGGCACTGGTTAGAAGAGCGCGAAAACACTGAAGTGAGCGACTTTTTAGAAGCCGCCAACCAGCAACAAGCCGATTGGTTTATCCCGCTAGCCCCGCTAGAAGAAGCGTTATACCAGAGCCATCTAGCGCGGCGCGAATTGGCCATTACCAGCCTTAAGACACCACTGGACCACTTTACGTTCTGGAGTAAGACCGGTGCCAAAGACGACTACCCAAGCTGGTGGCGTCACCCCAATAACCAACCTGAACAATATGAATGCTTCTTCGATGTTAGCGCCCGCGCTGCCGAGCACGATTTTTACGACATGGGTGACATGGCGCTTTCACCCGACGAGCAGTGGCTAGCATGGACAGAAGATACCCAAGGGGATGAACGGTTTACGCTCTGGCTGAAAGCCTTGCCTAACGGATCACCCGTTCAACTGCTCAGCGATATTGGCGCTGGCCTATGCTGGGCAGAAGATCAAACGGCCACCACAGCCACCCTACTCTTTACCCGCTTTGATGACACCCAGCGCCCCGATAGCGTATGGCGCATACTGCTAAACCTGGACACTCCCAGCGCCTCACTAGCGCCTGAGCTGGTGCTGCGTGAGGATGATCCGGAGTTCTGGATTGGCATTGGCAAAACGCGTTCAAGATCTTGGCTGCTGCTCGAAAGCGGCTCAAAGGACACCAGCGAAATTCATTTGCTGCCTGCACAAACCCCTGCCGAGACGCCGCGGTGCATTCAGCAGCGCCAAGCGGGGGTGGAGTACAGCATTGACCACCGCCCGGGCAACTTTTACCGACTGCATAATCAAGCAGGTGCTCACTTCCAGCTTGATTATCTACCGGAAAGCCAGCTTGGCCAGCGCCAATTAGGTTGGCTAACTTTAATCGCTCACCGTGAAGAGGCTACGCTTGAAGGCGTTGATGCGTTCTCCTGGGGGCTGATGCTGGGTGAGCGCGATCATGACCTAGCGCAGGTGCGTTTAAGGCGATTAGTGTTTGACGCGCAGCATGCCTGCACGCTGGATGAGTACCTGACCCTGCCCGAACAGCCATGTTCGCAACTACTGGAAGATGCACCACACTTTGATAGCCAGGTACTGCACTTGCGCGAAGAGTCGTTTACCCAGCCGCCCAGCTGGTTCGCACTTGATCTCACCAGCGGCGAACGCACGCTGCTCAAACGTGTGCCCGTTTACGGCAATCTTCAGCCTGAGCAATTAATCAGTAAGCGCCTATGGGCCACCAGCCATGACGGTGAGCAGGTGCCGGTGTCAGTCGTCATGCGTGCCGATCTAGCGGATCAGCCTTTACCCACGCTGCTGTATGGCTACGGCGCTTATGGCGAGGCGTTAGACCCTTGGTTCTCTATCGCCCGGTTAGAGTTACTAGAGCGCGGCGCAGCTTTTGCTGTTGCTCACGTGCGAGGTGGCGGTGAACGCGGTGAACCTTGGTATTTAAACGGCAAGATGGCCCATAAGGAAAACAGCTTTCATGATTTCCTGGCAGCTCGCGAGGCACTGGTTGAGCAAAGCGTTAGTGATCCGCGGCATGTCGTGGCCTATGGCGCCAGCGCCGGCGGGCTACTGGTTGGAACTTGCATCAACCGTGCGCCTGACGCGTTCTGCGCCGCGCTGCTAGATGTGCCCTTCTTAGACGTACTGCGCACGATGCAGAACCCGGAGCTGCCTCTAACCACTGCGGAGTACAGCGAGTGGGGCAACCCTGAAGAACCAGAGGTCGCCGAGCGAATAGCCGCTTACTCGCCTATCGATAACATTAAAGAGCAGGCATACCCTGCCCTATGGATTGAGGGCAGTTGGTTCGATACCCGGGTCAGCTACTGGGAGCCAGCCAAGTTTTATGCTCAGGTGGCGCAACTGCAGCAGGGTTCAGCGCCGATTTTGATGCGTACCGATATGAGCAGTGGCCACGGCGGCGCATCCGGTCGATTCAAAGCGTGGCGCGATACCGCCCGCCAAGACGCGTTTATTCTTTGGGCGCTGGGCCTTAACGCTCAACCCTCTCCAGCTACTGCATAAAGAGCATGGAGGCCTGCTGTGCCCCCGCCAACACAGCAGGCCAGGTAGCGGGTGGGGGGGCAGCAGTGGCTCAAAGATGGACAACGCCGGGTGAGTGAAGAAATCATTGGCTTTGTTCTGGGTGATGTACGATTGAACCGAATGTTAGCAATGATTTCGGATAATATTAATGAACGCCCCCCACACACAGAATCTCAAGACTGGTCGAAGATAAAGGTCGCCTACCTCTTTTTCTCAAATGAAAACATCAGCGAGGAAACACGCTGGAGACCACTTTCCCGCCAGTTCCCGCCCAATTCACCGATAGCAATTTTACTGAAATTGAAAAAATCCCTTGGCCGATCAATGATCGTTTAACAGGCAGAGCACACATTACGACATTGCCTTTTACATGACTGCCATCGCTCGTCTTGGTGGCTATTCGCATCACACAAGTGATAAGCCACTAAGAACAACGGGCTTCTGGCGAAGCTTCGTTCAGTTAGCTGGTCTCGTCAAAGAGTTCCAAGCTAAGACCCTGGCTCATCATTATCTTGGGAGGAAATTGAAAGCCTGATGCCGGGTGAACATAATCCATCCTTTTATAATAACGTGGATATTAGCGTGGGGCTGTCAACAGATATATGGTTTGCTATCTGACACACACAACAAGCTACATTCTATAGTCTCAGGTTACCATTCAGCTCATCTGGATGTGCCCTTCATCGTAAGAAACAATTCTTTACTATAGCAATGCTCACTCTCACCCCTGAATGCGGGATACGTTATACTGATCTTCTATAACAGTGTCCTCTGATAATGATCGTTAGAAAGGATTTAACATATGTTTCGGCGTCACTTTTTACGGATTTCAGGTGTTCTGCTTGCCAGCGCCTGGCTAGCCGGTTGTACTAGCCCGCAGTACCTGCAACTCAGCCCTGAACGCAGCGCCCAGGTGCCTCAGGTTGGCTCCGGCCAGCAGGTCACGGTAATTGCCCAAGATGGGCGCGAAAGCGATATTATTGGCAATCGTGCTGGCGGCGGAATGTCCACCGCGCATATCACCGTGAGCAGCCACGAATTGATTCCACGCTTACAGCAAGAAGCAGAGCGCGCCGTTAGCGATATGGGCTTTACGCCCACTACAGAGCAAGCCGAGGGGCGTCCGAGTTTGACGCTGGAGCTTGCCAGCCTGAATTACGCACGTGGCGAGAGCGGCCAGCCATTGGTAGACGAAGCGCGTCTTGAAGGTATCTTCCGCGCTATCGCACAAAATAAGGGCACTACTTATACCGGCACTTACACATCGCGCCGTACTCAGGGCTACGCCCTTAAGCCCGATGCCGACAGTAATGCACGCATGCTGAGCGATCTACTTAGCGATGGTATGAACCGTGCTTTTAGCGACCCTGAACTGGGCCAATTGCTCGCCCGCTAAGCTACTCCCTTGGCACAAACCGCACAAATGCGGGCTGCCCCTCTAAACGCTTAGAGGCGCGGCCCGCGTCGTTCTAGCGCCCACACGCTCTCCGTGTAGCCGCGCTCATCGGGGCTGCCCTGCTCTAGAAACGTTAACGTGAAATTAGGGGCGAACAGGCTTTCAATTTCGCTGGCGGGGACACTATAGGGAGGCCCTGCATCACCCTCGCTGTGGGCCAAACTAATCAGCAGACCTTTGGCACCGGGCGGTACCAGTTGAGCAAGATGAAACGCATAGCGCTGACGGGTTGCTGGCGGCAGTGCTATCAGTGAAGCGCGATCATAAAACGCCCCAATTTCTGCGGCCTGCTGAATATGCAGGTGAAAAAAGTCTCCGCACCAGAGTTCAACGTTGCCTTGACGGGAGACATTGAACCCTGCCTGGCGATATCGCGACACCGAGGTACTACGCTGAGCCAAAAATTGCTCAATGGCTTCAGGGGCAAACTCAATACCCAATACCGGATATCCTTCATCAGCCAGCCAGCGCATATCCAGACTCTTGCCACACAGCGGTACAAGCACCTTGGTGCGCTTGGCAACACCAAGCGAGTCCCAATGACGCAGTAGCGCCGGGTGCGCCTGCTGCAGGTGAAAACCAATGCGCCCTTCTTGCCAGCGCTTGCGCCATTGATCACTCATTCTTTTGCTACCTTTTCGTTGATCGCGCTATTAAAACCAACGGTCACGCTTTTTACGTCGACGTGGCAGGTGCGGCACAATCAGGCCAACCAACAAGCCCGCGCCAGCCACACCACCGCCGTACATAAAGTAGCGCATCAACAGGTCTTCTTCCTGTGTCTCTAGGCGAGCTTGAAGTCCCCTTACCTGTTGGCGCGACTCCTCGGCTTGGCTATCCAGCTCTTGGTTGCTTGCTTCAAGCTCGGCAATACGCCGTTCACGAACCTCAAGGGTTTCAGTCATTGAGGAAACACGCTGTTCCCAGGATTCATTGATGCCTTCAAGCTCAGCCGTTAACTCTTCAACCTGCGCCTCTAACGCGGGTAACTGCTCAACGGCACTGGGTGTTTCCTGCAGTTCATCACTCAATACCCAGACCGCATTGCCATCACTATTGCGAACGCGGGTATAATTGCCACTGGTTTCAAGCACTTCCACCTGCTCGCCAGCATTTAGCGTACCAATAATGCGATAACCATCCGTCGGGCCACTGCGTACGTAGGTACTTAACTCGTCGGTCACCCATGCCTGGTTATCGGATTGGGCGTTAGCATTAATGCTCGCCACACTTAGTAAAACGCCAGCCGCAGCGGCGTAATTTCGAAAACGAATTTTATTTACCTGCATGACATCATGTCCTGATTAAAAACGCTGCAAGGCGGACGAAGCCAACAGCGCTTATCGTCTAACTTAGCGGTGCGTTTGTCTCATAAGCTTACCCTTCGCCGCGCGGTGGCAACGAAAAGGGACGGGGGAACTCTGCTACCCGGGCATCAGTTTTAACCGCCTTCAATGGGCCTTCACGCTCTACTTCATCAATGCGCACAATAGCATTTAACGGTAGGTAGCTACGTTTGACACCATCAAAGGTTCGCTGCAATTTTTCAGTCGCAGGGTCGACGACTACCCGTGAAGCATCGTCAAAGACAAACTCCTCGACTTCAATAAAGCCCCAGAGTTCGCTCTGAAAGATTTCTCGTACGTATAAATCCCAAATTTCACCCTGCTGGTGAACCACCACACGGTAGATCGGCTTGGCCGCCATCTTGGCCTATTCCTCTTGCCATTTGTACATGAAGTTGAACCGCCTAGCTTACCATATTCCTATTGCTACGCCTTTAAGGTAAGCCGTTGGCAAGGTCTGCGTTAATGCTACGGATAAAGCGCTCATTAGCCGCTCATGCCCCCCTCGTGTATGGTGGGGCAGGTAATTTGGCAGTTCTGTTTATTCACCAAGTAGGAGTCATCAACATGCAAAAGGATCCAAATAAGGGCTATATTGCTCTATTAGGCTGGAGCCTAAATGCGATTGAAGCGGCTGAGAATTTTGACCGTCGCTACATTGTCGTTGCACCTGACTGGGCCGAAGAGTATTGCCAAAAACACGACATTCCCTACGTGCCTTGGAATTTTGAGCGTCTTAATGATCGCTCGATGGAAATTGCCGAGACGCTTAAAGAAAAAGGTGTTGATGTCGCGATTCCTCTCTATGAAGAAACCGTAGAGTGGGCTGGGGCCATCAACTCCGTACTGCTTGATAATCCACGCATTTATGGTCAATCGCTACTGCTTCGCGACAAGGCGTTGATGAAGCGTCGGGCCCAGTTAGGCGGTATCCGCGTCGGTATCTTTGAAGAAGCCCACGATAAAGAAGACGTAGTGCGCTTCCTCAAGCGCGTTAACCAGACGCTGCTAAAGCTGGACGGCGACCCTAACGACCCGATTCACCTCAAGGCCTTCGATAAAGCAGGCTGCTTGGGCCACCGTGTCATTCGTACGCCGGATGAAGTGGACACCATCCCTGAGGAAGAGTTTCCGGTGTTAATGGAATCGCACCTGGATGGCTGGGAATTTGCCGTTGAAGCATGGATTCACGATGGCAAAATCGCTTTCTTGAATATCTCGGAGTACGTGACACTGGGCTACTCGGTATTCGTGCCCGCGTCGCCTGAGCTTGAGATTTACCGCGAGCAGATTACCCAACAGATTGAAAAGTTGATCAAGGCGTTCGACATTGAGTTTGGTTTGATCCACCCCGAATACTTTGTCACCAGCGATGGTGAGATGTACTTTGGCGAAGTGGCGTATCGTCCGCCCGGTTTTAAAGTCTTCGAATTGTTAGAACGTGTTTACGGCTTTAATGCCTATCAGGCGTCAATGCTGGTGTTCGACCCGAAAACCACGAAAGAAGAAGTGGCCAAGTTTTTCCCCAAAGAAGTGGTCGATGCCGATGGCTTTGCCGGTTGCTTTGGCGTATACCCACGCCGTCGTGTAGTCAGCCGTTTGGAAATTCCCGAAGAGACCGAAGATCACCCCTACTTTGAGTCTCATGAGCTAACCTCACCAGTAGAAGAAACCGTTACTAAACGCACCGCGTTTGGTACCCATTGGGGTCTGGTCTACTTTAAAGGCGAGGATGCGCATACCATACGCGACCTATTAAAACGCCAAGAAGACCTCGACTTCTATGTATAATCCCCGCTAACGCTGGGATAAGGAGTCACCGTGGAGACAGATCAAGTGACGTCTTCTCAAGAAGATAGCAAGCTCAATGGATTGTTGAGCAAATTTGATGACGCCGTGCGCCTGCTTACGCAGGCGCCCGCCTTCTCGAAGCCCGCCAAGCTGCCGCGAGTAATGGATACTGCGCGGCGAATATTACTTCAGGATGGCGGTTGTGAAGCACTGGAAACACGTGCGCAAGCGTTCGAGGACGCCGGTGTATTTTTAGGTTCTGATTGGGAAACCCCTCAATACTTGGTGCCTACTTTGACGACTTTCTCGCTGAAAAGCGCAGATGCCAACGTGGTCGTTATTGAGTCATTAAGCGAGCTGCGACTGCTCTCTGTCGCTAAAGGCGATTTTGTACACCCGCTGGTTTCTGCAGAGCATGCGCACCATTACCTTACTCAGGTCATGGCGATTAATTTATGGCTACTGTTCTTACCGCCTAGCGAGGCGGAGCGGGAAACCCAGGGGCGCCTGGCGACCATTCCTCGCCTGCTTTTCCAGCACTTAGCGGATCGAATCGGCTACGAACATATTGTCGATCAACTGATTGATGAAATTTGGCGCATTTTAAAGCAGCGACCTATCCAGGTTGACGCAATCAAGCAGATGATCACCCAAATTGCCCTTTGCCAAGCCAACCCAGCAATTGATCTAGGCGCTAGTGGTCAAGGTGCCGACCGTTTGGTCAGCTCACTTTACGGGCCCACTCAGGCCTGCCGAGAAGACCCTGGTGTCGATGTTTATCGCGATCGACTGGAGCACATGGATCAGACGGCGCTGCAGGCTGAATCCACGGGCTTTGCCAGAGCAATGCACGATACCGGCTTAGTATCGCCCTACCACGCCGTGTTGCTACGCCACCTGCTTGAAGAGGGGGATCATTTACTCTCTGAAGCGTTGGGCTTGTCGTCTACCGGGCGTGATTGCTTACTCTGCTACCGTGAGCTGGTTCAAGCGTTGATTCGTGGTGGGGTTTATCCTGCTACCTCTCAGGCAGTCTACGGCCTTGCGCTAATGCTCGAACGCGGTATTCTCTATCAGCCGCCGGTGGCACCGGCAATGTGGCGTCAGCTTAATCTACCGCTCTCAGAGTGGGCGCAGTCACGACTCTCTATCGCCTATGGCGACACTGTTTCTCCCCGCGCACGACTGATTGAAGGTGTGCTATGCATGCTGGGTCTACCGTTAGGTGTGGGACAGGGCAATAACCCTACCTGCCAATCGGCACGCGCCCTTTCCATGTGGGCCTACAATGACCCGGACTATCTGCTACAGATGGTGGCATGGGCAGCACGCGATGACGAAATCATCATGCATTTCGAGGGACAGGCCATATCATCAATGGAGAGCCTTTCTGGCGTTGCAACTGAACTGCCTATGGATTTAGACCCGGTGTCGCTAATTGTCGTGCCACATCTGGATCGCATTTATGCCGAAATGGGCCGACGCTGCATTGGTCGTGAGGGCGACCCTCACCGCTGGGTGAATCCTGAATTTCATGGCTGGTGGTCAGGACGTGGTTTCCGCATCAATGTCGATGTTGCCACCGGTCAGCTAAGCGATGTGGATGATTTTGTACGCCACTTCTACGCCAGCTATCACCCCTACTACAATGGCAACCAACCGCTGATTCATCCACAGCCAGCGGGCATTGCGGTCACCGATAGCGCAGCGCGTTTCATTGGCTGGCACGCCATCACCATTTTGCGGGCGTCCCTCGACCCCTCTGACGTTATGCGGGTTTATTTTTATAATCCCAACAACGATAGCGGTCAGGATTGGGGCGACGGCGTCATTGTCAGCACATCGGGTAACGGTGAACGCTTTGGTGAAGCATCACTGCCATTCGAACGCTTTGCATCGCGGCTGTATATCTATCATTACGACCCACTCGAGCGCGGTGAAATAGTCTCTGTCACCAGTGAAGAGTTGGAAAATGTTAAGTATTACCTGCACCGTAGCTGGGGGGCATCGCGTTTACCGCCTGTCGAACTACAGGCTGATCAAGGCCCTAATGCCCCACCGGATGCAGAATAAGCCGCCCTATTAACGACACTCTCAATCATTATGATGCGACTCGATCAACTGTTGGTCAGCCAAGGGCTGGCCAATTCGCGTACCCGCGCCCAGCGGCTTATTCGACATGGCCGGATTCGTCTCCCAGGTAACGGCAAGCCATTAACTAAAGCGTCAGAAAAGTGGCCCGAAGATACTCGCTTTGAAGTGGAGGAGGACCCTGAAGAGCGCTATGTATCCCGCGCGGGTCTGAAACTCGAAGCGGTACTGACAACGCTTGAAATGCGCTTGGATGAAACAGTGGTACTCGATATAGGCCAATCAACCGGTGGCTTCACCGACTGCGCGCTGCGCTTTGGCGCTCGCCATGTCATTGGTGTAGAAGTTGGCCATGGGCAGTTGGCCCCCGAGCTACGTGGCGACCCACGCGTGACGTGCCTGGAGGGATTAAATGCGCGTTACATGAGTAGCGATGAAGCACTAAAAAGCGTGCTTGCCGCCCAACCCATTCATAGCGCCATTATGGATGTGTCATTTATCTCGCAAACGCTGATTCTGCCTGAAATTGCCGCCCTGCTGCCGCCGGAGGGGCAATTGATCTCGCTGGTTAAACCTCAGTTTGAGCTGAACGCAGAAGCTCTCGATAAACGCGGCGTGGTACGTGATGCTAGGCGTTATAACGACGTTGAAACCAATATTCGCAGCGCCTGTGACGCCTGCGGGTTCGCCATTCGCCACTGGCAGGAGAGCCCGATTACCGGCGGCGATGGCAATCGGGAGTTCCTCCTGCATGCCATCAAGGAACGTAAGAAAGAGGCTTGAAAAGAGTCTCAAGTCGACGAAGGAGGCGTGAGCTGATTTGCAGACTGCACTTTTATCGCCTCGCCTTTCTCGGGATGAAGCCATACATCCATCTGCTCAAAGGCCACGCGTACGCCCGCTTCACGAAACAGTGCATCAACCCGACAGTTAATTTCATCGGCCGCAAACAGCCTGTCGAGCAGGTCGTTGACGAAAATACGCAGCTCAAAATTGAGGCTGTGCTGCCCATAGCTTAAACAGAAAACCTGCGGTTCAGGGTCAGCTAGCACGCGCGGGTTTTCATCTGCGGCTTTGCGCAGCAGTTGATGCACCTTCGGCATGTCCGAGCCGTGAGCCACGCCGTAGGTAAGCACGACTCGGGTGATGTTATCCGACAGCGACCAGTTGATCAGCTGGTCAGTCACAAAGGTTTTATTGGGGATAATAATCTCTTTACGATCAAAATCAGTGACAGTCGTCGCTCGGATGCGGATACGGCTGACGGTACCGTGCAAATTGCCAATCGTGATCGTGTCGCCAATACGGATAGGACGTTCAAACAGAATGATCAAGCCGGATATAAAGTTGGCGAAAATCTCCTGCAAACCAAACCCTAATCCTACGCTCAATGCGGCTACCAGCCACTGCAGTTTGTCCCAGGAAACCCCAAGGGTCGATAGCCCCATAACGATCCCCGTGCCCACAATGGTGTAGGAGAGCAGCGAGCTAATCGCATAAGCGCTGCCCTGTTTCAATGACAGCCGGGATAGCACCATTACTTCTAACAGGCCGGGTAAGTTGCCCGCCATAATAAACGTAATAGCGACGATCAGCAGAGCAGCAAAGATGTCGGATATCGATAGCGCGTTATCAACCAGATCCCCCTCTTGCGCTTCCCACAGTGACACGTTGTCCAAATAGCCGAGCACCGAGAGCAAGTCTGACCAGACCAAGTAAAGCAGCGCACTAAAGCCAATCAACACAATCAGCTTGGAAAGCCGCAGCGATTGGCTATTGATCTGCGCCATATCAAGCGGGGGCTCTTCGACTACTTCGAGACCACCTTCCGCCCCCTCTTGTACTTGAGCGCGACGACGGGCCAGTGCACGACGATAGGCGAGCCGACGAGCAGCTACTGCCAAGCTGCGCACCAACGTAGCTTCCACCACCACCCACAGCCCCAGCAGGTAAAGCGTAATGGCGAACCTGCCTACTAGGCGCAACGCAGTGTATTCATAGCCCCAGGCGACTAATCCCAACAGCATCAGTGGCACCGACGCCATCGCAAGCCCCAACAGCAAACGAAACAGACGCACGCCAAAAATGGGGATATGCGCCAGTATCAACTGCGCCAGCCACCAGCTCATGGCTATCAAACCAAGCGAGAGTAATGCTAGCGCAACGGGGCGCATTGCTAACGGAGTCTCCACTTCACCCGACATAGCCGCAATGGCAATGACGGGCACCAAAGCAACCCCTAACCCGCCTAACAGTTGGCGTAACCGAGCGGTGTATTGTGGTGACCAGGTAAAATGACGCTCAGCCACCCCCTCAGCAACCAATAGTCGGCGCACCCATGCCACTACGCCCCAACTCAAGGCTAACTGAAGCAGTGCCGGAGCAACGCTATTTACCAACGGCCCCGCTGCGCCTAACAACCCAACCCCAATGCCCGCTAACGCTAATGGGCCAGGCAGCGCCAGCAGCGCATTTAGCAGCACCGCTTTAGGCGTGTGCAGCTGGGTGTCGCTTTTCAAGCGTCCGATTTGTGAATGCAGGTTCGCCAAGCGTGTCTTAATTTGGCGACGTAACCCCATCAGCACGAGTCCCACCAACACAAGCGGTGCCCCGTTAAGCACTTGCCAAGAGAGTCCTTGCCAACGGGTGGGCAAAATGGCACGCCACTCACCCTCTTGCCACTCCAGGCGTAAATTATGCGGCAACTGGCGCAGCCAGTTAACGTCCAGCGGGCGGCTATTGGCCACCCAAAATAGCTGTTCATCAATGGTTTCGAGCAGCTCACTGGTGGTCGTTAACACCTGCTGCTGATTCAACTGTAGCTCGATCGCTGCACTCAACAAGCTTCCATAGGACTGCTCCAATTGTTCGACCAGCTCTCGCCGGGACTGATAGAGCCGCGAGAGTGAATCCACCAGTCCTGGCGTCGCTTCTATACCCGCTTCGGCTAGCTGCGCAGCCGCAAACTGCTCGCTTTGGCGTAACTGGTCACGCTGACGGACTAAATCAAATTGCTTCAAACGCAGATCAGCAATTTCATCCTGCAAATCGCTCCGTGCGGTTAATGGCGGGAGGGATTGGCGCTGCTCACGCAGAATACGCGACAGCAGTTGGCTTCCGCGTATGGCGTCAATTTGCTCATTCAGGCTGCGCTGTAGTTGGCGGACATGCTCCAACTGACGCTGGGCTTCAATATTCTCACGCACGATACTGTTAGCGCGGTCGGTGGCCCGTAGCAGTTCAAGGCTTAACGTTTGGTTGGCTTGTTGGGCTTGCACCACCAATGGGTGGCCAGCGGCAATTAAGGGATTATCCCGGGCGGCATCAGCAATCGCCTGCTCTGAGGCCAAACGCCGCTGTTGGTCTATCACCCCTTGCAACATACTGAGCTGCTGCTCTTGATAATCAATTTGCAACATCAGAACATCACGGCGCTCCTGCGCCAATTCGCGCAGCCGACTATTCGCGCTGAGTTCACGCTGGTAAAAGCTTACTTCGCGGTCAGCAAGTGCGCGCTCAAGGCGCAGCTGTATAAGCCGTGCATCACTCAATGCCGAAAGTTGCCGATCTGCTAGCAAAGCCTCGCGCTCATCGTGTTGTCGGCGTAAACTCTCCGCGCGCTGGAGAGTTTCAGCGATGGATTGTTGGGCGCGTTCTGGGAGTGTTTGCGCAGCCAGGAGTTGAGAGTTCACTTCTGCTAGCTGACTTTGCAACTGTTGAAGCTCGACCACCGCCTCAGTTTGCAGGGTTTCCAGCTCGTCAAGGCGCCGGTCACTCAAACCAGCCACGGAAAGCTGCTGTGACGCTTCTTCGGCTTCGCTCAACTCACGCTGCAAACGAGTTAGTAATTCTGGGGCTTGCTCTACGCGCGTATCTAACGCGGCCAGGCGCTCATCGACAGAGGCTAGCCGTTCATAGGCATCAAGGGCGGCCTCCAAGGCTTCTTTATCGCTGGTTTGTTGAGCAGTCAATGCGCCCTCAAGCGCTTCCAACTGAGCAAGCCTGGATGCCAGCTCAGCCTGTTCAGGTACACGCTCGAGCATGCTGGCCGGGAATGTAGCCTGGGCCGCGGCACTGCTAACAATAAGCAGCAAGAATAAGCACGTTACGATCCACTTACAGGCGCATCTCACCACGTTTCATATGCCTCGTTGACATCGATAGCTCCGCAGACACGGATAATAAGGTTATTGTCAGGCGTTCTGATAGCCAGCGCAATCAGAGGTGTTGACTTCCGCAGGCGGCGTGATAGAAACAACCATGGCATTTGCCTATTCATTCATTTTGCGAGCCACCTTAGATGGTTATCCGAAAACTACCGGTCACGAAATTATTGGTTCTGCTGAGTCTTGCTACGTTTAGTGCAAGTTCCTTCGCTGAGTCCCAACAAGAGATTGAGGCGCGTATCCGTGCCCTCAACGCTGAGCTATATGATCTGCATCAACAGTTGCAGCAGGTAGAAAATCCCGAAGAAGCCGCTCAAGGCGTGCCATTTGAGCAGTTGCCTGAAGAAGCCGCCAGAGAAGACTTGAGCGAGCGCCGTGAACTCGAACAGGAATCGAGCCGAAACCCGTTTTCAATCACAGCGCACCGCACCAATTATCTGTTCCCGGTTAGCTATAATACGAACCAGAACCGCGAAAGCTTTCGCAATATCTCAGACGACAGCGAAATAGATAGCGTAGAGCTTAAGTTCCAGTTCAGCGCCAAGGTAAATCTGGCTGAACAGGTGTTTGGCAACTACGGCGACGTCTTTTTTGGCTACACCCAGCGCAGCTGGTGGCAAGCCTACAATACCGACGCTTCATCGCCTTTCCGAGAAACCAACTACGAACCTGAAATATTCATCGACTTTGACAATGCCTGGGAGGCGCTTGGCTGGGTGAATACACGCAACCGAATTGCCCTTAATCACCAGTCTAATGGTCGCTCAGATCCTCTCTCCCGTAGCTGGAACCGGGTTTATCTTGAAAGCACCTTCCAGCGCGGTGACTGGGCGTTCACCCTGGCACCGCATTGGCGGATACCGGAATCCTCAGAGGACGACGACAACCCGGATATCGAACGTTACATGGGGTACGGCGATATTCGCCTCGCCAAGCGCCTCAATAATAACCATGAAATGAGCGGTCAGTTACGCGGCAACCCCAGCGCAGGGAATATAGGCACCCAGATTGATTACAGCTGGCCTGCTTTCAACAGTTTGCGGGCGCATGTACAGTACTACTACGGATATGGTGAAAGCATGATCGATTATGATCATCGCGTGCACCGCTTGAGCCTTGGGTTTAGCTTAAATCCCTTATTTAGTACGACAGGGCTGAACCGATAGGCGCAATTGCTTGTCTGTTATTAAATGGCTGCTATGCTCATAGTAGCTAAACCATTCATTCGTCAAAGGAAGACTCCATGGCTAAACGTCAACCCACTTATTCTACTCAAGCCGATCAACTCAAAGATGATCTGCGCCACTTGAGTGAAACCGTTGAAGAGCTGGTCAACGCGACCGCTAAAGATGCCAGCGGAGAGATGAACGATCTACGTACCCGTGCCGAACGCCGTTTGAAAGACACCCGTGCACGCCTCGAAGCTCGCGGCGAACGTATCTATGACGAAACTCGTGACTCGTTGACCCATCAAGCCGATGCATGTGATCGCTACGTGCATGAAAACCCCTGGACGAGCATTGGTATTGGTGCCGCTGCAGGTATGGTTGTAGGTATGCTGCTCGGTCGTCGCTAATGGCTTTGGGTCCAACCCAACGCGTCTTCTCTGCCGCCAAACGCTTACTAAAATCGCTGATTGCTAATAGCGAAACCCGCCTGCGTTTGGCGGTGTTTGAGTTAGAAGAGGAGCGTGCTCGCTTACTGGTTCTACTGCTTCTCGCAGGAGCAAGCTTACTGCTGCTCTTGTTGGGTATTGCCACGCTGACGGCATTAGTAGTGGTTCTGTTCTGGGATACCTATCGCTTAACCGCCATTGCCATCAGTGCAGGTGCGTTAATCGGCGCCAGTTTGCTACTCGCGGTCATCGCGATTCGCCAGTCCAAGCAACACTCTCTTTTAAAAGAAACACTCAAACAGCTTGCTGCAGACCGAGCACTGCTTGAGGAGCCAAGTGATGAAACCATCCGCAGACAACGCTAAACCGCCAACGAAACCTTTAAGCCGCGCTGAGCGCAAAGCGCTGCTGCTAGCCGAACTAGAGCAGCAGCGCGTGGATATTTTGGTGGATAGCGACTATTTGCAGCAGGCAGCCTCGCCGCTAGACCAAAGCTGGCAAAGCTTTAAACTGCCGCTCTACGCCGTCGGCGGCTTTGCTGCTTATAAGCTAGCACGCCACCCAGGTGGCGCTATGGCGGCAGGCCGAAAAGCGCTTGCGGGCTACATGCTATTCAAAAAGCTTAAGTTATTAGCCAAAGTGGCTACTTAATTAAAGCTTTTTTGTACTGGGCTTTTTTGTACTGGGCTTTTTTGTACTGGGCTAGGATGTACGTGAAACGCATTTCCTAGCCTAGCAGGCTTGCCCACAAGCGACGCCACTCGCCCACGCCCACTGAAAGTTATACCCGCCTAGCTCTCCCGTCACATCCAATACCTCTCCAATAAAGCGCAGTTGCGGCAGGCCTTTAACTTCAAAGGTCTTGGACGATAGCGCCTCGGTATTGACCCCGCCCATGGTCACCTCTGCGGTGCGCCAACCTTCAGTCCCCGCTGGCTTCAGTTGCCAAGCGTTGAGCCTTCCTGCCCACTCATCCAGCGCTGCGTTGGCATACTGGGCCAGTGGTCGCGCCGGGTCATTGTCGGGGTACCACTCCAACAGCGCTTGCGCCAAGCGTTTCGGGAAGCGTTCGCCAAGCCAGGTAGAGAGTTGGCGCTTGGGGGTCTCTTGGCGCGCTTCGCGCAGTGACTCCGCCACGTTCTCACCGGGCAGCAGATCAATGCTAATCGCCTCCCCTGGCTGCCAAACGCTGGATATCTGCAGCATCGCAGGCCCAGACAAGCCACGATGGGTAAATAGCATGGGCTCTACAAAGCGGCGACTGCCTGCGCTAACGGCCACTGGCACGCTGACGCCTGATAGCTCTGCTGCGCGCGCCTTCCAAGTATCGCTCAGCGTGAACGGCACCAGCCCCGGGCGGGTATCGAATACTTCCAAGCCAAATTGACGGGCTATATCGTAACCCAATCCCGTCGCCCCCATGCTCGGAATGGAAAGCCCGCCGCTCGCCACGACCACTACACCCGCATCAATGTTACCTATCGAGGTGGTTAGCCGCATGGCACCGCCCTGCTGCTCCACGCGAGTAATCTGTGTGCTGAGTTTTATATCAGCCCCCGCCCACTCACACTCGGTCAGAAGCGTACGGACAATCTCTTTGGCCGAGGTGGCACAGAATAGCTGACCCGGCGTTTTCTCAACATGTTCAACGCCATGGCGCTCAACCAGCTCGACAAAGTGCTCGGGACGATAACGTTTGAGCGCCGAAATACAAAAGTAAGGGTTTGATGAGTAAAAGTGCTGCGGCGTCGTGCCAAGATGGGTAAAGTTGCAACGGCCGCCCCCGGACATGAGAATCTTCTTGCCCGCTTTGTTAGCATGATCAAGCACTAAGACCCGCTTTCCGGCATAGCCTGCTTGCGCTGCGCACATTAAGCCTGCGGCGCCAGCGCCGATGATGACAACGTCATAGATCATAATGGACAGCTCATATTGAGGACGATTCCCGCTATAAAAAGCAGGCATTCTAACAGGGTCGCACTTAAAAATTATTATATGATCAAATTACCCTATACAATAATTGTATAAATATTATCTAACGCTGAGAACTCTATGCTTTTGCCTTTTCATCGACGACGGCTGTTGCGACTTGCGCTTGTGCCTCTCACCCTTCTGCTTGCCAGTGTGACGTTCGCCCAATCGGCGCCCTCCATCATCGGCACACGGGCAATCTTGACGACCTGGTCCGATCCACTGGAAGCCTTGGGAACCCTTCGTGCTGATGAGAGCGTGACGCTATCAGCTACCGTCACGGACATCGTTGCCGAGATCAATTTCCGTGACGGCGAGCAGGTTGAAGAGGGGCAGCTGCTTATTCGCCTAGAGGATGCCGAGGAGCAGGCGCAGCTTAGGGCGTCCCAGGCACTTCGCGAAGAGCGGCGCAACGCGTCAAATCGCGCTTCCCAGCTGCAAGAACGCAATCTGGCGGCCCGGGCCGATGTAGAAGATAGCCAATCACGGCTGCGCCAGGCAGATGCCGATATACAAGCGATTGAAGCGGAGTTGGCTAATTACCAGATAAAAGCGCCCTTCAGCGGCCGTGTGGGCTTTCGCAATATCAGTATTGGCGCTCTGGTCACCCCAGGCATGGACCTGGTGACGCTTGATAAATTGGATGTTATGCAGCTCGACTTCAGCGTTCCAGAAGTATTTCTTGGTCGCCTATCGCCAGGCTTGATGCTCAACGCCACGACTGCCGCCTACCCTGACGCCCTCTTTAGCGGTGAAATTGCCACCATCGGCACACGGGTGGATCCAATAACGCGCAGCGTAAGCGTCCGCGCTGATCTCGATAATGCCGACGGCCGCCTGCGCCCTGGCATGCTGATGGAAGTGATCGTTCAACAGCGCGTACGCGATACTGTCGTCATCCCTGAGGCTGCCATAGAGCCTAGCGGTGACCGTCACTTCGTGATGCTAATTGAGCAGAGTGAAGGTAGCACACGCTTGGCACGGCGCGAAGTGGCGATCGGCGAGCGGCGCAATGGCGAGGTGGAAATTCTTGAGGGGCTCACCGCCAACGATTTAATTGTCTTTCATGGTCTACAGCTAGCCAGAGATGGACAAGAAGCCAGGTTAATCGGGATCGCCGATGACGAGACCGGTATCCGAGCGCTGCTGGAGGCCGACCGCTAATGCGCTTATCGGATATCTCTGTACAGCGACCGGTACTGGCGATGGTGATTGCGGCGCTGATTGTTGCCTTTGGTCTGCTAGCGCTCAATCGTTTGCCGCTTCAAGAGTACCCCACCATCGACCCGCCAGTGGTCACCATCGATACCCGCTACCCCGGCGCCTCGGCCAGCGTTGTCGAAACACGTATTACCCAGGTATTAGAAGACCGCATTGCGGGTGTTGAAGGCATCGAGCTAATTACCTCGCAAAGCGAAGATGGTCGCTCTCAGATCGAGATCGAGTTTGGCATCGATATGGATATCAATGCCGCCGCCAATGATATTCGCGACCGTATCTCCGGCGCGCTGCGCAACCTACCCGACGACGCTGACAACCCAGAGGTCACCAAAGCCGATAGCAGCGAAGAGATAGTGGTGTGGCTAAGCCTTTCCGGCGAAGATTACTCCATAACTGAATTGACCGACTACGCTAACCGCTTTCTGGTCGACAGCCTTTCCGTTCAACCGGGAGTGGCTCGAGTGCGTGTCGGCGGCGGCAGTGACTACGCCATGCGCGTATGGCTGGATCGCAATGCCTTAGCCGCACGCGGACTCACCGTTAGCGATATTGAAGATGCGTTGCGGGCTGAGAACGTAGAGCTACCGGCAGGCTCGCTTGAATCCGAAGATCGTCAGTTTATTGTCCGTCTCCCCCGCAGCTTTGCCAGCGCCGAAGATTTTCAGCGCCTCGCCCTCAGCTCTCCTCAAAACCAGGAGGAAAACGGCTATCTGGTGCGCCTTGCTGACGTAGCAAGAGTAGAAGTCGGCGCGGTGGAGGATCGTTCTGTCTTCCGCTCTAACGGCATCCCCATGGTCGGCCTGGGTATGATCATGCAGTCGACGGCCAACGTAATAGAGCTCTCCGAAGCCGTTCAGGTCGAACTTGAACGGCTGCAGGGCACCCTGCCCGAAGGCATGTCGCTAAGCCTGAACTACGACGCCTCGCTGTTCGTCTCAGGGGCGATTGAGCAGGTCGTTATGACGCTGTTTATCGCCATGGGCCTGGTGGTGGTAGTGATCTTTATGTTTTTGGGCAATTTGCGCACTACCCTGGTACCTGCGGTGACCGTTCCGATTGCCGTTATTGGGGCTTTTACCGCTCTGGCCGCGATGAATTTCTCAATCAACCTGCTAACGCTGCTGGCGCTGGTGCTGGCGATCGGCCTGATTGTCGATGATGCCATCGTCGTGCTTGAAAATATAAACCGGCGTATGCACGACTACGGCGAGACACCGCTAGTCGCCGCCTTTCGCGGTACCCGGCAAATCGCTTTTGCAGTTATCGCCACCACCCTGGTGTTGGTGGCGGTTTTCTTGCCGCTCAGCATGTTGCAAGGCGATATTGGCCGACTATTTTCCGAGTTCGCACTGACCATGGCCGCCGCAGTAGTCGTCTCTACGCTGCTGGCACTGACGCTTACGCCGATGATGGCGTCTAAAATTCTTAAGCCGGGCATGCACGACAGCCGGATTGGAAAAGCCGTGCAGTGGCTGCTCAGCGGCACTCAACGCCGCTATCAGGCCACGCTAGAGTGGATGCTCAAAATGCGCTGGCTAGTGGTCGCGGCGTTTGTATTGCTGATAGGTGCCACCGCCTGGCTGGCCACGGCACTGCCCAACGAATACACGCCTCAGGAGGATCGCGGCAACTTTATCGTATTGGTGAATGGCCCCGAAGGCGCCACCTTCGACTATATGATGGACTACATGGATGAGATCGAAGCGAGGATGACGCCACTAGTGGAGAGCGGTGAGTTGGAGCGCGTCGTCGTTCGCGCCCCTCGTGGCTACGGCAACATCGAGAATTTTAATAGCGGCTTTATTATCGTCAATATGGCCGAGTGGGGCAGCCGACGCAGCGCCTGGGAGATAATGGCCGACGTACGCCAGACACTGAGTACCCTACCCGGCGTACAAGCGTTCCCTGTAATGCGCCAGGGCTTTGGACAACGCACCGAAAAACCGGTCCAGTTTGTGCTGGGTGGCGGCACGTATGAGGAACTTGCCCGCTGGCGGGATATGCTGATAGACCATGTGCGTGAAAACAATACGCGCTTAACAGCCCTGGAAAGCAACTACAACGAGACCCAACCGCAACTGCGGGTAGAGATCGACTACGAGCGTGCCGCCTCGTTAGGGGTTACCGTCTCGGAAATCGGCAGAACGCTGGAAGTGTTGTTGGGCGGTCGCAATGTCACTCGCTATGTGGATGAGGGTGAGGAGTATGATGTCATCCTGGAAGGCGATCGCAGTAGCCAGAATAGCCCCAGAGCGCTGGATAACATTCAGGTTCGCTCGGCGCGCTCTAGTGAGCTGATTCCTCTAGCCAGCCTTGTCACGCTTTCCGACTTTGCTGGCGCCAGCACCCTGAATCGCTTTGACCGCATACGCGCGATTACCATTGAGGCCAACCTGGCAGATGGTTACCCGCTCGGCGAAGCGTTGGCGTACCTAGAGGAGAGCGCTGCTGAGTTGCTGCCAGAAGAGGCACAAACCAATGTGGCAGGCGCATCGCGCGACTTCCAGCAGGCTAGTGGCGCCACCGCCTTCCTATTGTTAATGGGCGCACTGGTGGTGTTCCTGGTACTCGCTGCCCAGTTCGAGAGCTTAATCCATCCCTTTGTCATCATGCTCACGGTGCCACTGGCAATGAGTGGCGCTCTGCTTGCCCTGCTGCTCACTGGCCAGTCATTGAACATCTACAGTCAAGTAGGCTTAGTGCTACTGATTGGTTTAGCCGCTAAAAACGGCATTTTGATTGTCGAGTTTGCCAACCAGTTGCGCGACGAGGGTAAAGCGTTTCGCTCGGCGTTGATTGAAGCCTCTGTGACGCGATTGAGGCCTATCTTAATGACGGCTGTCACCACTATGGCTGGCGCCATTCCATTGATCATCTCGACAGGACCGGGGGCCGAATCGCGTTTGGTCATCGGTACCGTGATTATGGCGGGAGTCGGCTCGGCCACGCTGTTTACGCTGTTTGTGGTGCCCGTCGCTTACGATCTACTCGCGCGTCACACGGGTTCGCCAGGTGCAGTTAAGCGGCAGTTGGAGGAGGAAATTGCAAACGCGCCATCTGACTGATGTCATTGCGACTGAAGCGTGGCAATTTGGGCGGGGGATGTCATTGCGTATAGGGACTCCTCCCCGGTTGCAAGCTCCGATGATGAACAACATAAGCCGATGCGTGCGTATAGTCGGTCTCTTAATGGGGACGCTATCCCCTGACCCTGATGAACGTC
>NZ_JACCDE010000035.1 GCF_013415125.1 Vreelandella glaciei
ACGCCTGACGACCATAGCACGCGTGAACCACCTGATCCCTTGCCGAACTCAGCAGTGAAACCGCTTAGCGCCGATGGTAGTGTGGGGTCTCCCCATGCGAGAGTAGGTCATCGTCAGGCACTTATTAAGAAAAACCCCGAGCACTCTGTGTTCGGGGTTTTTTGTTGCGTGGAAGAAAAGCAGGGATCTCCCCATGGAGAGCAGCAGGGAGCCGCCTTCCGGCTGATTTTTTTGTTGGGCGTTAGGCATGCATGGCGCGTAGCACCTTTTAGTCCAACTTATTTATGAGGCGGGCTTAATGCTCTTCATGGGCTGCTGCGGTACGGAACCATCCATCCGATGAAGTTTTGATGTACTTCGCGACTATGAAACTAAGCCCGCTTTTCAAGCTCTTTAGATAAAGAGTGGAAGATGGCAATCATCGCTTTGTCGGCTGTGAACTATTGCGATTTACTAGCGAGATGAAGAGCCTCTTTGGCACGGGTTGGCCAAGTTTTTTCGAGCATGTACAAGGACATATGCTGACCGAGCTGGATTTTAAACTGATTTGGCCGTGAGCTGAATACCATTGAGTTCTATGCCCAAGACTATAATGTTATATATTTTAATATGAGCCGAGTCTACAGAACTACATTGGTATAACAATGTAGTTACGCTCAGGTTTGAGCCTCCTCTTAACGTTTCTTAAACCGACGCAGCTTATACCCTAAACCCTTCAACAATATGCTCGGCCAAGCTATTAATAATCGGTGACTGGGTTGGGGAGGTGCGCAATAAAACGATGGATGATTCGGGTAATTCGGGAAATCCTTCTTTTTTACCCAATATCTGCATATCGGCGGTGACTAAGCTGCGCATCCAGGCAGACACTGCCAACCCCGCCCCCACAACTGCCTGTAACGTCGCTAAGCTCGGGCTGCTGTAAGCGACGCGATAGGCCCGGTTAGCGCGATCCAGCGCATTACAGGCATGGCGGCGACAAAAACAGGGTGCCTCAAATAGGGCAAGCGGCACCGGCGTCTGTAAATGTGTGCAATGACTCTCAGCCGAGACCCACACGGTAGCCTCACGCCTTAAAATGGTGCCAATTTCGTCGCCTATCTCCCGCGTCATAATAATCAGGTCTAGGCTCCCCTGCGGCTGCTGGGAGAGCACTGATGAGGGTGCGCAGTGCACATCGACATCCACCAGCGGCCAAGCTTGGGAAAAGGTTTTCAGAATGCCGGGCAGAAAACGCATCACATAATCATCCGGCACACCCAGGCGGACACGACCCACCATATCGGGTTGGCGCAGAAGCGTTAGCGCCTCTCCCTGCAGCGAAAGAATTTTGCGCGCATAGCCCAGCAGCGTATGTCCTTCGCTGGTCAGTTGCAGCGGCTTGCTCTGACGCACAAACAGCGGGCGCTGAATAACGTCCTCTTCCAGCCGCTTAATTTGCATACTCACGGCGGATTGCGTGCGGTTCACCGTTTGGGCAGCACGGGTAAAACCGCCCTGGTCAACAATGGCAACAAAGGTACGCAGCAGTTCGTGATCAATCGTGGGTAGCATCGCCATAGATATCAATCTTATTGATGTGGTGCATAAAGAGTATTCGTTGGATTGATTGTAAGTGCTGCTCAATACTTGTTCCAACACTTTATCACCGCGCTAAATGAGTAGGGCGATAAAGCAGGCAAGCACCGCAGATGGGAGGGGTTGAAATGGAATGCTTACTACAAAACCAGCAGGTCGATAGCCGTCAGCAGATCGATCAACGTCAACAAGTTGAACAGCACCCATGCCGCGTAACATGGCGAGCTAGGTTTAATCGCTGGCGCCAGCTTAGTCGCGAGCGTGATGCCTTGCGCCACTTAAGCGACGATATGTTAAAAGACATTGGCATCAGCCGCGAAGCCGTTCAGCGGGAAGCACGCCGCCCGTTTTGGGATGACAGTGGCTGGCGCCGCTAATGCCTCAAGCCATGCCAGCCGTGACGCGTTTGTGATACCTTGTTGTCACTTAAAAATGCTGCATGAGTTAGTTGCAATTTATGGATGTCAATCAGCGTATTATTTCCCGCCTAGCGACTGAGCTAGGCGTTCGTCCCGAGCAAGTATCCGCCACGGTGGAGCTACTGGATGGCGGCGCCACCGTGCCGTTTATTGCCCGTTACCGTAAAGAAGTCACCGGCGCGCTGGACGATATTCAACTGCGCCAGTTAGATGAACGCCTGCGCTACCTGCGCGAGCTGGAAGAGCGCCGTGCCACCGTGATCGCCGCCATCGATGAGCAGGGTAAGCTGGACGGCCCGCTGAAAGCGAGCATTGACGCTGCTGAAACAAAGCAGCGACTGGAAGATTTATACCTGCCCTTCAAGAAGAAGCGTCGTACCAAAGCGCAGATTGCCCGCGAGGCGGGGCTTGAACCACTGGCCGATGCGCTGCTGGCCGATCCAACGCTTACTCCGGAAAGCGAAGCAGAAAAGTATCTGCGACCGGCAGAGGGTGATATTCCCGCCATCGAGGATGCCAAGGCCGCCCTGGATGGCGCCAAGCAGATTCTAATGGAGCGCTTCGCCGAAGACCCCGAACTGATCGGCCAACTGCGTGAACGGCTTTGGCAAGAGGGCGAACTCAGCGCCCGCGTGCTGGAGGGCAAGCAGCAGGAGGGCGCCAAGTTCTCCGACTACTTCGAGCACGATGAAAAACTCGCTAAAGCGCCTTCTCACCGCGCTTTGGCAATGTTCCGTGCCCGTAACGAAGGCGTATTGAGTCTGTCGATTCGTCTACCCGGCGAAGACGACGCCCCTATTCATCCTGCCCAGTTAGCGATTGCCAAGCAGTTTGGTATTAGCGACCAGGGCCGTGCAGCGGATAAATGGTTAGCCGAAGTCGTACGCTGGACCTGGCGCGTGAAACTCTACACGGCGCTTGAAACCGAGCTATTGGGTCGCTTACGTGAACAGGCAGAGCTCACCGCCATTGAAGTGTTCGCGGCAAATCTAAAAGACCTGCTGCTAGCCGCACCGGCGGGGCAGAAAGTGACGCTTGCTATCGATCCCGGTCAACGCACCGGCTGTAAGGTCGCTGTGATCGATGCCACCGGGCAGTTTGTCGACCACACCACAATCTACCCGCACGCACCACAAAACCGCTGGGATGAGTCTCTCAGCGTGCTAGCTAAATTAGCGAAGCAGTATGGCGTGCAACTCATTGCCGTGGGTAATGGCACCGCCAGCCGCGAAACCGATAAGTTGGCGGGCGAGTTGCTTAAAGCCCTGGCGCCTGACTATCGCTTAAGCAAAGTGATGGTCTCGGAGGCGGGAGCGTCGGTTTACTCTGCGTCCGAGTACGCTTCACGAGAAATGCCGGATCTCGACGTTACCGTTCGTGGCGCTGTCTCCATCGGCCGTCGTCTCCAAGACCCGCTGGCCGAGCTGGTGAAAATCGAACCCAAATCCATCGGTGTGGGTCAGTATCAGCACGATGTTTCCCAGGTACAGCTATCGCGTAGCTTGGAAGTCGTGATTGAAGACTGTGTAAACGCCGTCGGCGTCGATCTGAATACCGCCTCCAGTGCACTGCTTTCACGGGTGGCTGGGTTAAGTGCTGCGCTGGCTGAAAATATCGTTGCCCAGCGCAACGTCAAAGGCGCCTTTAAAAACCGCAAAGAGTTGCTAGAAGTCAGTCGCCTGGGCGCGAAAACGTTCGAGCAGTGCGCCGGTTTCTTACGCATTCATAATGCTGATAATCCCTTGGATGCCAGCGCCGTTCACCCCGAGGCCTACCCCTTGGTAGAGCGGATCGCCAAGCAGAGCGGCCGTGAAGTACGCGGTTTAATCGGCGATAGCGCTGCGCTAAAAGCGTTAAAGCCTGCCGACTTTGCCGATGAGCGCTTTGGTGTGCCCACGGTGAGCGATATCTTGAAAGAGCTGGATAAACCCGGCCGTGATCCGCGCCCGGAATTTAAAGCTGCCGAGTTCCGCGAAGGTGTCGAAACACTTAACGATCTTAAGCCCTCAATGGTGCTCGAAGGCACGGTCACCAACGTGACACATTTTGGAGCTTTTGTGGATATCGGTGTCCATCAGGATGGCTTGGTGCATATCTCAGCACTATCGGACCGCTTTATCGACGACCCACGTAGCGTGGTCAAGGCGGGGGATATTGTGACGGTTAAAGTCATGAGCATCGATATTCCCCGCAAGCGGGTTGGGCTATCCATGCGTCTGGATGACCAGCCGGAGGCCGAAAACGCTAATAAGGACAATGGCTCCCCTAAAGATCAACCCAGCGCTAACCGTAAGCATTCTCGGGGGCAGCGCAATAGTGCTAAATCTGCCGAAACGGAAGCGCCCATGGGCGCACTCGGTGCTGCGTTGCTAAAAGCACGCGGCGGCAAATAGTCGCGCGCCTTGAAAAAACCATGGTTGCCGCCATATCCTGTTGTCTATTTTGAGACAGCGATGATGGCGATGCCACCTGACTACACCAAGGCCCGCTCACCGCGGGCTTTACTGACAAGGAGTGTTCACCTTGCCTGAACCACTCACTGTGCCATCCGCGCTGACCGCGCAAGTTGAACGCCTAATCCCCAGCGCGCGCCTTGGTCGGTTGGGCCGCCTGCGTCGTGGGCTTGAAAAAGAGGGGCTGCGGGTTGATGCCAATGGACACATTGCCCAAACGCCGCACCCGCACGCGCTGGGCTCCAAGTTAACCCACCCGCATATCACCACCGACTATTCAGAGTCGCTGCTGGAGTACATCACCCCGGTCTACTCCCAGCCGAGTGAAGCGCTGTCGTTTCTGTCTGACCTGCATACTTTTACTTATCACCACCTGCAGGATGAATGGATCTGGCCTGGCAGTATGCCTTCAAGGCTGTCCGGTAACGACAGTGTGCCGATTGCCGACTACGGCTGCTCCAATGTCGGCACCATGAAGCATGTCTATCGCAAGGGGCTGGACATACGCTACGGCCGCATCATGCAGGCGATTGCGGGTGTTCACTACAACGTATCGTTGCCCGATGACATGTGGCATGCCCTGCGCGAGATGGAAAAAGCCACCAATATTCCGTTCAACGATTACCGCTCCACCCGCTATTTCGGCATGATCCGTCACTTCCGCCGCCATAGCTGGCTGTTGCTGTACCTTTTCGGCGCTTCACCGGCCATCGATAGAAGCTTTTTGCCTGACGACAAAAAAGTGCCTGAAAAGCTGCAGTCACTCAGCGACGACACCTATTTTGCGCCCTACGCGACGACGCTACGTATGTCCGATTTGGGCTATCAAAACAAGGTGCAGTCGCAGCTCAAAATCTGTTTTAACTCGCTCTCGAATTACGTCAACACCCTACGCCACGCGATCTCTTCACCGTGGCCTGATTATGAAAAAATGGGTGTTAACGTCGATGGCGAATGGCGGCAGCTAAACGCCAATATTCTGCAGATTGAAAACGAGTACTACAGTGATATTCGCCCCAAACGGGTCGCCAAACACAACGAAACCCCCAGCCAGGCACTCGAAGCCCGCGGCGTGGAGTACATCGAAGTTCGCTGTTTGGATCTAAATCCTTTTGATCCACTTGGCGTAACGGAAACGCAGATGCGCTTTGTGGACACCTTCTTGATGTGGTGCCTGCTCAGCGACAGCCCGTGGATCTCCGATGAAGAGTGTGACCGCTTGGACGACAACCGTCGCTGGGTAGTCGAGCGTGGCCGCGACCCTGAGCTTAAGCTGTTTAATCACGGTGAAACGACGTCGGTGCGTGAGTGGGGCGAACAAATATTCGCCGAGATGGGGGAAGTCGCCCGCCTGTTAGATGCCGTCGAAGAGGGAAGTCCTCATGCTGACGCACTGGCAGAGCTCGCTCCACGCCTAGCAGACCCTTCGCTAACGCCATCAGCACAGGTGCTCGAACGTCTCAAAGCGAACGGCGGCTCGCTAAGTGATTTAATGCTTAGCCTGGCCCAGGAGCAGGCGGAGCAGCTGAAAGCAGAACCGATGCAGCGCAGCCGTGAAGCGCTACTTGCTCAACTGATTGAAACCTCGCACCAGCAGCAGCGCGATATTGAAGCCGCTGATAAGGAAACCTTTGAAGCGTTTCTAGAGGCCTATTTCGCTAAGGCTCGCGAGTCCCGAGCTTTGTCCGCGCTGCCATCTGAGGCTCATCAATGATCCTGCATACATATCGTTCGGTTGCCCTGGCCGGTTTGGCCTTCTGCGTTCTAATGATGGCGGTGGCGCTTGGCCTGGAGCATATCGGTGGCTTTGAGCCTTGCCCGCTATGTATCTTCCAGCGTGTCGCGGTCATCGCGGCGGGCATTGTGTTTGCCATTGCCGCCATCCACAGCCCGGCAGGGCGGGTCGGTAAAGTAATTTACGCAGTGCTGGCGCTGGCTGCCGTAGGCACCGGTGCCTTTATCGCCGGGCGTCACGTCTGGCTGCAAGGCTTGCCCGCCGATGAAGTGCCTTCCTGTGGTCCCGGGCTTGATTACATGATGGACATCTTGCCCATGCAGGATGTCGTGGCCATGGTGTTAACGGGCTCGGGCGAGTGCGCCAATATCGATTTCTCGTTGCTCGGCCTATCACTGCCCGCCTGGACGCTAATCGGATTTGCCATTCTGGCAATCGCCCCGCTGCGTATGCTGTTGATGAAAAGCCGGGGTTAGTAGGGCGTCAGCGATAAGGAGACGTACATGCTTTATCAACATTTTGCGACTCAAGAAGAGATCGATCGCGCCTACGAACCGATGATGGGTCGTGACCCGGCGGTGTTGGTAAAGGATTGGCGTGAGCGCAGTGAGGCATCAAGAGTTAACAACCGCACAACGCTCGATCTGCCTTATGGCCCAACGCTTGCTGAGCGCATGGATCTCTTTCATGCCGATGCATCTCATGACGAGCATCCAAAAGCCCCGGTGCATGTGTTCTTCCACGGCGGCTACTGGCGCTCGCTGAGCCATCGTGAATTCAGCTTTATTGTCGATGACTTGGTGAATGCCGGTATCACCGTCGCGGTGGTCAACTACGCGCTCTGCCCACAGGTTCGCTTTAGCGAACTGGTGCGGCAGAGCCAAGCAGCGGTGGCCTACATTTATCGCCATGCCGCTGAGTTGGAAGTTGATCCTGAGCAGCTGAGTATTTCGGGACACTCGGCGGGCGGGCATTTATGCGCGATGTTAATGTCGACGGACTGGGAAGGCACCTTTGGCTTACCCAACCAGTTGATTCGCGGCGCGCTCTGTATCAGCGGTTTATACGACCTGCGGCCATTTCCTTGGTCATGGCTGCAGCCCAAGCTTCAGCTTAGCGGGCGCGATGTGCAGGAGTTCAGCCCCTTATGGCTACCGTGCCGAGTGCCTGCGCCTATCAAGCTGGTAGCAGGGAACCTGGAGTCTGAGGAGTTCGAGCGCCAGATGAGCAGCTATGCTGAGCATTTAAGCCAGCAAGGCCAAACAGTGGCTCAGCAGCTTCTTCCCAACGTAGACCACTTCTCGATTCTTGAGCACTATCTAAACGATGGTTGTTTTGTTGAGTGGATTAAAGGGTTTCACTGCTAATACCAAGCAGCGTCCAGTTAGGGCGCTGAAAGTTCGGCTTCCAGCGAGGGGCTGGGGCAGGGTATAGCGGGGGTCTTTTTCCAGGGATGGAAAAAGTAGCGCCCATGGATGGGTTCACAGCGCCCCCGCGGCACCCTGCCGCTGCCCCTTACTCATAACGCTATACGGCCGGAATCACCGCAGTCGCTTCGATTTCTACCTTGGCCTGATCTTCGACAAGCCCCGCCACCTGAACCATCGTCATTGCCGGAAAATGCTTGCCCAGCACCTCGCGGTAGGCGGCGCCCACCTCCTTAAGCCGCGCCAAATACTCCCGCTTATCCGTCACATACCAGGTTAACCGCACGATATGCTCCGGGCCTGCATTAGCCTCTTTTAAGATCGCCACGATATTTTGCAGCGCCTGGTTCACTTGCACGACAAAGTCATCACTTTCAAATACCTGGTCGGCATTCCAGCCAATCTGGCCGCCGACAAACACAGTTTGGCCCGAAGCCAGCACGCCGTTAGCGTAACCGACCGCTGCTTTCCAATGCGAAGGGTGAAGAAGCTGATGAAAGTTGGCGTCACTCATTATGGCTATCCTTATAGGTTATCAACGGTAATATGCTGGCGTATTGCCTCTGTCCATGGCATCGGCTTACCGCTACTTAAATCCACAAATACCAGGGTTGAATCACTGGTTAAGCGCTTTTGCTCTCCGCAATAAGCGACAATCTGCAGCGTTAAACTGCTGCGCCCCATGGACTGAACCCTTAACTCAAAGGTCAGCCGTTCGCCTAATCGGCTAGGCGCATGAAACTGGGTATCGATAGCAGCAGTGGGCACGCCCGTACCGGTCTCCACATGCAGTTGGTTAAAGTCGTGGTGCACGACCTCCTCAAACCAATCCTCTACCACCGAGTTGATCATCTCGAAATAGCGAGGGTAAAAAACGATACCGGCCGGGTCACAGTGCTGAAAACGAACCTTCCGCTGCGTGGTAAACGCCATTATTATTTTCCTCCCTACACACCCAGGTAACGGTCACGCACAGCACTGTCCAGTGCCGCTGGTTTCCCATCCCACACCGTGCTGCCCTTTTCAAGAATGGTGCAGCGGTCAGCGATAGGCAGAATCTCGCTTAACGACTTATCCACCAACAGCGTGGCCTGGCCTTGCTCTTTAAGCAGCCGAATCGCTCGCCAGATCTCCTGGCGAATGACCGGCGCCAAGCCTTCGGTGGCTTCATCAAGTACTAGCAAGCGCGGATTGGTCATCAATGCCCGGCCAATGGCCAGCATCTGCTGCTCACCGCCAGAAAGGGTTTTGGCCATTTGTGCTCGGCGCTCCTCCAAACGCGGAAACAGCGTTGCCACTTTTTCCAGCGTCCACTCGCCGGGGCGAGCGGTGACCAGCAGGTTTTCGCGTACCGATAAATTGGGAAAGCAGCGACGACCCTCCGGCACCAAGCCAAGCCCTGCCTTGGCGATGCGGTAAGCGGGCAAACGGCGTATCTCTTGAGATTCAAATTCAATAGTGCCGCGGGTAGCTTGCGTCAGACCAAATATCGAGCGAATGGTGGTGGTTTTACCCATACCATTACGGCCCATCAACGCCACCATTTCCCCGGCGTTCACCTCAAGGTTGACGCCAAAGAGCGCCTGGGAGGGGCCATAAAACGTTTCAATGTCAGCAACCTTAAGCATCAGAATCTCCCAGGTAGGCTTCACGAACGCGCGGGTCCTGCCTAATCGCCTGGCTATCGCCGTGGGCGATAACGCTGCCAGAGACCAGCACCGAGATGCGATCGGCAAGCCGAAACACCGCTTCCATATCGTGCTCGATTAGCAAAATGGGCACTTCCAGCTTTAGCGTTTCCAGCAGCTCGGTCAGCTTCGCCGAACCTTCCGGGCCCAGGCCCGCCATGGGCTCATCCAGCAAAAGGGCGCGGGGCTTAAGGGCCAGGGCGCAAGCCACCTCCACTTGACGGCGCTCACCATGGGAAAGCTCAAAGACCGGCGTCCAGGCGCGATGGCTAAGCTGCATGCGCTCCAGGGCCGTATAAGCGGGTTCAAGCAGGTGCCGGTCACGGGCGACGGGTTTCCAGAAGCGAAAGCTATGACTCTGCAGCGCCTGAACGCCCATCATCACGTTGCGCATCACCGAAAGCGGCTCAGCCAGCGAGGAGACCTGAAAACTACGTCCCAGCCCCAAACGGGCGCGTTGGGCAATGCTCATACCGGTGATTTCGGTATCAGCTAGAAAAACGCGGCCCTCATCCGGGCGTATATTGCCGGCAATTTGGCCGATCAACGTCGATTTACCCGCCCCATTGGGCCCAATCAGGGCGTGGATTTCTCCTGGCTTAAGATCCAGCGAGACATCACCGGTTGCCTGCAACGCCCCAAAACGTTTATTCAGGTTTTGCAGTGAAAGAACGATATCACTCATTGCGCTCCCTCCCAGCTAACCAACCCATCACCCCGTGTTTGGCGAACAGCACCACGCCAAGCAGGACTAAACCCAGGAATAGCTGCCAATACTGGGTAACGCCTCCGAGGAATGTCTCCATCATTACAAACAGCACTGCACCGGCCAGCGGGCCATACAGGCGCCCTACGCCGCCCAGAATCACAATCACCATCAGTTCACCGGAGAAGTGCCAACTGAGCATGGTAGGGCTAACAAAGCCATTTAGATCCGCATAGAGCGCACCGGCAAGCCCGGTAATTGCCGCAGAAATCACAAACGCCACCAGGCGAATGGGGTAGGGGCTAATCCCAGCAGTGGCCAAACGCACATCGTTAAGCCGCGCCATGGTGAGTGCTGCACCAAAACGTGATTTCATCAGCCGTGAGGTGATCGCCATCGCCAGTATTAACCCGGTGAAGCAGATCAAAAAATAGGTTAGCGCATCGCTGCTATCGACCACCGGAAGAGTATTGCGTATATAAATCGGCAGGCCGTCTTCGCCGCCATAGGTTGGCCAGGAGTTGGCAAAGTAGTAGATCATCTGCGCAAAGGCGAGGGTGATCATAATGAAATAGACCCCCGTGGTGCGCAGCGAGATAGCGCCGATGGCTAGCGCCAGCAGTCCGCACAGCAGCATAGCGGCGAGCCATATCACTAGTAAGTTGTCGCTGCCCGGCACGCTGAAAGGCCACGTCATAAAGGGGGTCAAATCAAAAGCGTGATAGGCACTGATGCCCGCCACATAGCCGCCTAGGCCGAAATAGGCCGCATGGCCAAAGCTTACCATGCCCCCATAGCCAATCGCCAAGTTAAGCCCGACGGCGGCCATAGCAATAATGGTGATCCGCGAGGCCAGATTGACGTAATAAATTTGGCCAGAGAAATAAGCCACCACCGGTAGCAGTAATAGCAGGCCGAGTAGGGTCATCTGAACCAACCCTTTGCGGTCAAAGTGGCGGTCCGCTTTGGGCGCTGGCGCAGCGTCAACTGTGGTACCTCGCGACGCGCTATTCGAAAGGGAAGTGTTATTAGTCATTGGCAGAGAACAGTCCCTTAGGCTTGAAGGCGAGAATAACGGCCATGAGGATATAGATCAGCATCGCGGCCAGCGCCGCGCCGACACCTGTCGCCTCAGAGGGCGGCATAAACGCACGGAAAAAGATCGGCAAATAGACCCGCCCCAACGTATCGACCACACCCACCAACAGGGCACCCAGTAGCGCCCCTTTAATGGAGCCGATACCACCAATCACGATCACGACGAAGGCCAAAATCAGCACCGGTTCACCCATGCCTACCTGTACAGACTGTAGCGCCCCCACCAATGCACCGGCTAAGCCTGCCAACCCCGCGCCCAACGCAAAGACCACGGTATACAGCTTGGAAATATTCACCCCCAGCGCACCAATCATTTCGCGGTCACTTTCTCCGGCCCGAATGCGCATGCCTAAGCGTGTTTTAGAGATCAAAACGTAAAGGGCAATCGAAATAACAATGCCCACGCCAATAAGCATCAGCCGATAAATGGGATAGCGAGTATCGCCGGGCAGGGTGACAAACCCGGTTAGCCAGGAAGGCGGGCTAAGTCGCATCGGCGACGAACCAAAAATCCAGCGCGTGCCTTCCGAAAAAATCAGTATCAGCGCAAAGGTCGCTAATACCTGGTCAAGGTGAGGGCGGTGATAAAGTCGACGGATCACCAACAGCTCTACCAACGCGCCGACCATCGCGGCGGCAGCCATGCCAGCCCCAAGGCCAATTAAAAAAGAGCCCGTTGAAGCAGTGACCGCCGCCGTGGCGTAGGCCCCCACCATATAAAAAGAGCCGTGGGCAAGATTGATGAGCCCCATTACCCCGAACACCAGAGTGAGGCCGCTAGCCATCAAAAACAGCATCGTGCCGAGCTGCACGCCGTTAAGTAATTGCTCAATTAGCAGGGTAACGGACACGTTAGTTAACCTTAACGAAGGTGAAGAGAAATGGCTGGGTGTAGGCACCCAGCCGAGACGAGTTTACATTTCGCACTGCTCGTAATAGACGTCTTGAATATCTTCAATAGCAATACCAATCAGGCGATTGGTGGGCTGGCCATCGTCACCTTCCACGACTTCACGCACGTAAATATCCTGGATAGGGTGCTGGTTCGGGCCAAAGCGGAATTCACCGCGCACGCTATCAAAGTCGGCGGCCCGCAGTGCTTCGCGGAAGGCGTCTTTGTCATCGGGGTGGGCAGTTTCCAGCGCACTCAGAATCAGGTTGGCGGTGTCGTAACCCTGTGCCGCGTAAAGCGTCGGCATACGGTCATAGGCCGCCTGGAAACCCTCGACAAAGCGGTCGTTGGCTTCGTTTTCAAGGTCATAAGCCCATAGCGAAGTATTGCGTGCGCCGATTGCCGCGCTACCTACTGCCTTGATCAGGATTTCATCAAACGAGAAGGCGGCGCCAAAGATCGGCATATCAACGCCGGAGCTTTCCCACTGCTTCATAAACGAGATGCCCATGCCGCCGGGGAGAAAGAAGAACAGGCTGTCGGCATCGCTATCACGAATTTGGGCGATTTCGGCCGCGTAGTCGGTCTGACCCATCTGGGTGTAAAGCTCGCCAACGACCTCACCTTCATAGAGGTGCTTGAAGCCCGCCAGCGCATCGGTGCCCGCAGGGTAGTTGGGCGCCATGATGATCGGGCGCTCATAACCTTGTTCACGCATGTAGGCACCCATGGCGCCGTGCAGGTTGTCGTTCTGATACGCCACGTTGAAATAGTTTTCGTGGCACATGCGGCCAGCCAGGTCGGAAGGGCCGGCATTAGGGGAGAGATAGAAGGTGCCCTGACGTGTGACGGTAGGCACCACCGCCATTGCCAAGTTGGACCAGATAATGCCGGTTAGAATATCGACCTCATCACGCTGCATAAACTCATTGGCCAAGCTGCGCGCCAAGTCAGGACGGTTAGCGTCATCTTGAATCAACACTTCTACATCGTCACGGCCAGACTGCTCAAGAGCGAGCATAAAGCCATCGCGAACGTCTACGCCCAGGTGCGAACCGCCGCCTGAAAGCGTGGTGATCATGCCGATCTTGACGTCATCGGCGTGAGCCGTTACCAAGCTGGATGAGAGCAGTAAGCCAAGGCCAAAGCGGGATATCATTTTCATGGATCATTCCTCATTTTTTAATCGTTTATTGCTTAGAGGGTCATACGTTGGTGTCGGTACTATTTGTGTCGGTACTATTTGTATTGGAGCTATTCATGTCGGAGCCAGGAGAGTCAGCGCTCGGGTAATGTTCCTGGCTCAGCCGAAAGCGCTGAACCTTACCCGTGGATGTTTTAGGTAGCGCCTCGATAAAGCGTAGGGAGCGAGGGTACTTATACGGCGCGATGGTCTGCTTCACGAAGTCCTGCAACATTTGCTGACATTCTTCATCTTGCTGAAAACCATCGTTTAGAACAACAAAAGCCTCGACAATTTGGCCACGCTCCTGGCTAGGCGCCCCGATCACCGCACACTCTTTTACGGCAGGATGGGCCAGCAGCGCGGCCTCCACCTCAGGGCCTGCGATGTTGTAACCCGCCGAGACGATCATGTCGTCGTTGCGGGCGGCGAAATGAAAGTAACCCTCTTCATCCTGATAAAACGCATCGCCGGTGATATTCCAGCCTGTCTTCACATACTTATGCTGGCGCTTGTCGGCCAGGTAGCGGCAGCCGGTGGGGCCGCGTACGGCCAGTTTGCCGACCGTTCCGGGCGGGACATCCTGCATATCGTTATCAACAATACGCGCTTCGTAGCCTGCCACCGGCTTGCCGGTACAGTGGGGGCGGTGGTCGTCCAGGCGATTGGTGATGAAGATATGCAGCATTTCCGTGGCGCCGATGCCATCGAGAATCGGTGTGCCGGTTTGCTTGATCCAGTCATGATAGATCGGCGCGGGCAGGGTTTCGCCAGCGGAGACGGCAACGCGTAGGCTGCTCAAATCCTCATGGCGAGTAGGTGCTGAGAGCATCGCCCGGTAGGCTGTTGGTGCGGTGAAGACCACCGTGGCCTGATACTCGCGGATAATGTCCATCATATTAGGCGGGGAGGCGTGTTCGAGTAGCACGGCGGTGGCGCCGAAGCGCAGCGGGAAAATGGCCAGCCCGCCCAGACCAAAGGTAAATGCCAGCGGCGGCGAACCGACGAACACGTCCTCCGGCGTTACCTGCAAGACTTCCTTGGCGTAGCCGTCGGCAATCACCAACAGGTCGCGGTGAAAGTGCATGGTGGCTTTGGGTGAGCCGGTAGTGCCAGAGGTAAACCCCAGCAGCGCCACATCGTCGGCGGCGGTATCTACGGCATCAAAGGTAGCGGGTTTGCTCAACGCCAAGCGGTCAAGCTCTGCGTCGTGGTTAGCGGTGCCATCAAAGCCGACGATACGTTTGAGGGCGGGGGTAAGCTCCTGGCAGGCGATGAGCTCATCCAGCAATCGGGTATCGCACAGGGCGAGGCTGATATCCGCTTTATCGATTACCTGGCATAGCTCTTTGGTGCGTAGCATCGGCATGGTGTTGACGACCACGGCGCCTGCTTTGGTGGCGGCCAGCCAGCAGGCCACCATGGCCGGGTTATTGGCGGAACGTATCAACACTCGCTGGCCGGGAACCACGCCCAGGTCTTCGACCAGCACGTGGGCAAGGCGGTTGGTCCACTCGGTGAGCTCGCGGTAAGTGCGGCGTCGGCCATTACCCGCTAAGGCAATCCGTTCACCGTGGCCCAGGTTGAGCAGCCGATCGCACAGTTCGACGCCTGCGTTCAGGCGTTCAGGATAATCGTAGCCCGCGAGCAGAAACTCAGGCTGACCATCAGTGGGTGGCAGGTTATCCCGCGCAAAAGTATCAGCATGAGCCGACTGGATAGTCATGACCAACCTCCGTATTTGGTGTCATTGTTTATTCCTGCCAACGCCTCGAAAGAAGAATCGGCAGGGATACGGTGTCTGGCGTTGTGTTTTATTGTTTTGAGAACTGCTGTACGGCTTTTTGCTGCTTACTCCTCCGCAAGCATGCTGCGGGCGATGACGACTTTCTGTACGTCGGAAGCGCCTTCGTAAATACGCAGCGCGCGGATTTCCCGGTAGAGGCTTTCAATAATATGGCCCTTGCGAACGCCGTCGCCGCCGTGCAGCTGTACCGCTTGATCAATCACCAGCTGGGCCTGGTCGGTGGCAAATAGCTTGGCCATTGCCGCTTCACGGGTCACTCGCTCAGCGCCTTGATCTTTCGTCCAGGCAGCGCGGTAGACCAGCAGGGCGGCGGCATCCACGTTTAGCGCCATATCCGCCAGGTGGCCCTGCACCATTTGTAGATCGGAAAGCGTAGCGCCGAAAAGCTCCCGGGAGCGGCTGCGGGAGAGCGACTCCTCCAGCGCCCGGCGGGCGAAACCCAGTGCGGCCGCGCCGACCGTAGAGCGGAAAACGTCCAGCACCGACATGGCAATCCGGAAGCCCTGTCCAGGCTTGCCAATCAGGGCGCTGGCAGGCAGCACCATGTCGTTGAAACCCAGCCGCGCCAGTGGGTGAGGCGCCACCGTCTCCAGCCGTTCGCGGATCTCCAGCCCTGGCGTGTCGGCGGGCACTAAAAAGGCCGAAAGCCCCTTGGCTCCGGGGCCTTCACCGGTACGGGCAAAGACTGTGTAGATATCGGCAATGCCGCCGTTGGAGATCCAGGTCTTTTCGCCATTCAAACGGTAGCTGTCGCCGTCGCGCTCGGCGGTGGTATCCAGTTGCGCTACATCGGAACCGGAGCGCGGCTCGCTCAGGGCAAACGCGGAAATTGCTTCACCACGCCGGGTTTTTTCCAGCCACTGCTTCTGTTCATCGCTGCCGTATAGGCTGATTGCACCGGTTCCCAGCCCCTGCATGGCAAACGAAAAATCGGCCAGGCCATCATGGCGGGCCAGGGTTTCACGGATCAGGCACAGGCTGCGCACATCGATATGCTCGCCAGCGGTGCCTTGCAAAAAGCCCGCTTTGCCCAGGTCGCGCACTAGCTGGATACAGGTGGCATCCACATCGCTGTGATCGCGGGGTAGTTCAGCATGGCACCACGCCTCAAGCTGCTCGGAAAGTTCGCGATGCTGGGCCTCAAAAAAGGGCCACGCTAGAAAACTCTTGTCGCTCATCAGTCCCCCTTAAACTCAGGTTTTTGTTTGGCTACAAAGGCGTGGTAGGCGCGCTCGAAATCGTTGGTCTGCATACAGATTGCCTGGGCCTGGGCTTCCGATTCGATGGCCTGCTCCAGACTCATCGACCACTCCTGGTTTAGCTGGGTCTTGGTAATGCTGTGGCCAAAGGTCGGGCCCTGAGCCAGCCGGGTGGCGTAGGCAATGGCGTCTTCTTCAAGGGCATCCGGCTCGACCACGCGGTTGTAGAAGCCCCACTGGAAGCCCTCTTCGGCACTCATGCTGCGGCCGCTGTAGAGCAGGTCTGCGGCGCGGCCTTGACCGATAATGCGTGGAAGAATCGCGCAGGCGCCCATATCGCAGCCCGCCAGGCCCACCCGGGTAAACAGGAACGCCGTGCTGGCGCGAGGGGTGGCAAAGCGAATATCCGAGGACATGGCGATAATCGCCCCCGCCCCCACACAAATGCCGTCTACGGCGGCGATAATGGGCTTGCCGCAATTCAGCATGGCCTTGACCAGATCCCCGGTCATGCGGGTGAATTCGAGCAGGCCCTTCATATCTTTGCCCACTAGCGGGCCGATAATTTCATGTACATCGCCGCCGGAGCAGAAGTTCTCGCCGTTGGAGGTAAACACCACGGCCTGCACATCCGCGGCGTAGGCCAGATCACGAAAGGTATCGCGCAGCTCTGCGTAGCTCTCAAAGGTCAGCGGATTTTTGCGCTCAGGGCGATTGAGCCGAATAACGGCGACATCGCCACGCATTTCCCAGATAAAGTGCTCGGGGGCCAGGTCAACCATGCTCTTCATATTGTTGTTCTCGCCTGTCAGTGATTAGTGGGTATCGTCAAGAGAAGCCGGTAAGCGGTGGAGCAGCTCGCCGATATGATGGGCATCCTCTTCGGTCACCCCTTCGAACAGCGCGTTGATCCAGCGCTCATGCTCAATGGCCATGGCACTGAAGCTCTCGCGGCCAGCGCCGGTCAGGCAGACCCGCGTGGCGCGACGGTCGCCCTCAATGGCAATACGTTCCACGGCGCCATCCTCCACCAAGCGATCGATGATGCCGGTGACATTGCCGTTGGAAACCCGCAGCCGCTTGGAGAGCTCGTTCATTTTTAGGCCCTCCGCACTGGCGTACAGGGCCGCCATGACATCAAAGCGGGGGAGTGTGGAGTCGTGCTCGGTACGCAGTCGCTCACGCAGCTCGGACTCCACCTGACGGGTAACCCGCAGCATGCGCAGCCATAAGCGCAGGCGTTCTTTACTTAAGCTTTCTGCCGTCATACTTCGCCCCCTGAGATGGAAATCGCCTGGCCGTTAATCGCGCCGCTGTTAGGCCCGCATAGCCATAGGGCGGTAGCGGAGACCTCAGCAGGAGTGACTAAACGTCCGGTGGGGTTGGTAGATTGAAAGTGCGCGGTAGCCTGTTCGGCGGACTGACCTGTTTTGGTCACAATGTTCTCGACGCTGGCGGCCAGCAGCGGTGTATCGGTAAAACCGGGGCAGAGCGCATTGACGGTCAGGTTGCGGGTGGCGGTTTCAGCCGCTAGTGAACGCACCAGGCCCACCACACCGTGTTTGGCCGCGCAGTAAGCGCCCACGTAGGCGTAGCCCTTCAGGCCAGCCGTGGAAGCCACGGCAATCAGTCGGCCGCCATCGTTCAGCTGTTTCAGTCCTTCACGCAGGGTTAGAAACACCCCGCTGAGGTTGACGTTCAGCATGTGCTGCCACTGCTCGAAAGAGGTCTTGGCGAAAGGGGCGCTTTCCGCGGCCCCGGCGTTGGCGATCACGATATCGACGCTGCCCAACTCCTCGAAGAGCGCCACCATGGCGGCCTCATCGGTGACATCCACCACGGCGACATGGATGCCTTCGTGCTGCTCGGCGACCGCTTGCAGGGCAGCTTCCCGGCGGCCGGTAATCGTGACCTCGGCGCCCGCTTGGGCAAAGGCCAGGGCCATATCGGCACCAATCCCGCTGCCACCGCCGGTAATCACAGCTTTCTTGCCGGTCAAATTCATATCCAACCCTCGCCACGTTCAGCCAAGCGCTGCAACTGATCGGCGCCTGCTCGATAGGGGGCAGGCCACTCCACTTCGCTGTCACCTAAGCCAGCGGCAACGTGCAGTAGCCAATAAGGGTCAGCCAGGTGAGGGCGGGCGATACAAACTAAGTCAGCGCGCCCAGCAATAAGAATCGAGTTCACATGGTCGGCCTGATAGATATTGCCCACCGCCATGGTGGCAATCGATGCTTCGTTACGAATCCGGTCAGAGAAGGGGGTCTGGAACATGCGCCCATAAACGGGCTTTGCCTGAGTCGAGGTCTGCCCGGCAGAGACATCGACGATATCCACCTCAGAATCGCGCAGCCGTTTGGCGATTTCCACCGCATCGTCCGGGGTGATGCCTTCTTCGCCGCACCAGTCGTTGGCAGAAATACGCACCGAAAGCGGCTTATGAGCGGGCCAAACGCGGCGCACGGCGTTGATCACTTCCAACGGGTAACGCAGCCGATTATCTAAAGCGCCGCCATACTCATCGTTACGATGGTTGGTCAGGGGTGTGATAAACGAAGAGAGCAGGTAGCCGTGGGCGGCGTGAATCTCGATCATATCGAAGCCCGCGCGGTCAGCCATTTGCGCTGCGCTGACGAACTCGTCGCGGATGCGATCCATATCCTCGCGATCCATCGCCTTCGGCACCTGGTTGCGCGCTGCCCAAGGTTGAGCAGAGGCTGACAGTATTGGCCAGTTGCCCTCCGCCAGCGGGGCATCCATCTCCTGCCAGCCGAGTTGGGTAGAGCCTTTAGGGCCGGAGTGACCTATTTGGGCACACAGCTTGGCGTTGGTTTCCGCGTGAACAAAATCACACAGGCGCTTCCAGGCTACTTCATGCTCGGGGGCGTACAGCCCTGGGCAGCCGGGGGTAATACGCCCAGTGGGGCTGACGCAGGTCATTTCGGTATACACCAGTCCCGCACCGCCTTTGGCCCGCTCGGCGTAGTGGCTAAAGTGCCAATCGGTTGGGCAGCCATCCACGGCTTTGTACTGGGCCATGGGCGAGACCACGACGCGATTAATCAGCGTCATCTCTCGCAGTTGGTAGGGGGCAAACATCGGTGCGCGGGCGCTGTCTGGATTGCCCGCCTGGGTTTGAAACCAGCGCTCGGCGCTCTCCAGCCACTCGGGGTCGCGCACCCGTAGGTTTTCGTGACTGATGCGCTGGGAGCGGGTCAGTAACGAGTAGTTGAACTGCACCGGGTCGAGATCCAGGTAGCGCTCTACCTGCTCAAACCACTCGGTGGAGTTACGTGCCGCGGACTGTAAGCGCAGCACCTCGAAACGGCGGTCTTCTTCGTAGCGGGCGATGGCAGCTTCCCTACTGCTTTCACTGTGTAAGCAGTTAGCCAGCGTTATGGCGCTTTCCAGGGCGAGTTTGGAGCCCGAGCCAATCGAGAAGTGGGCAGTCGCTGCGGCATCGCCCATCAGTACTACATTCTCATAGCTCCAACGCTCGCAAAGCACCCGTGGAAAGTTGATCCACGCCGAGCCGCGTATATGGTTGGCGTTGGTCATCAGCGCATGGCCATCAAGATGCTTGGCAAAAATACGCTCGCAGACTGCAATCGATTCCTGCTGGCTCAGCTCACCAAAGCCAAACGCCTGCCAGGTGGCTTCACTGCACTCGACAATAAAAGTCGCCGTATCGTTATCAAACTGGTAAGCGTGGGCCCACACCCAGCCATGCTCGGTGTGCTCGAAAATAAAGGTGAAAGCGTCGTTAAAGGTCTGGTGCGTGCCCAACCAAACAAATTTACACGCCCGCACATCAATATCGGGTTTGAAATGCTCAGCATAGGTTTGGCGGGTGCGGGAGTTCAGGCCATCGGCCGCCAACACCAAGTCATATTCTTGCCGGTACTGTTCAATGGCGTCTTCTGTGGCATCGGTTTCAAAACGCATGTCTACGCCGAGTTCGCGGGCGCGCTCCTGGAGCAGAATTAACAGCTGGCGGCGGCCAATACCGCAAAAGCCGTGGCCGGTGGAGACGGTTTTGACGCCTTTATGAACAACTGCAATATCATCCCAATAGGCGAAATGCTCACGAATTCGCTCTGCGCTAACCGGGTCGTTGGCTGCCAGGTTGTCTAGGGTTTCATCTGATAACACCACGCCCCAGCCAAAGGTATCGTCTGCACGGTTACGCTCAAACACCACGATCTCATGGGAAGGGTCCTGCAGTTTCATACTGATGGCGAAATAAAGGCCAGCAGGCCCTCCACCCAGGCAGGCAATTCTCATTATTTTTCTCCACAGGGAAATACACTCTGTTTTTGAAGATAGGAGAGGTATGTATAAAATTCAAGCTTAAACTGTTTATGTTTAAAATACTTTTCTATGCAGACACTTGGTGACCGTAAAGCGGCTTTGCTCGCAATGCTGGCTGGAAGATGAGAGCATAAATATAGGTAAAACGTGGCAAGACCAGTTGTTTGAGAACGCTGGTTATCAGCCATAGAAGAAAGCGTTATGGGTAATAAACGTTTAGTACCAAGGAAACCGTACTTGCCGGGATTGACAGCGATAGTGGGAGGCGCGACTCTAAGCCTATTCATTGTCCTGAGCGGCACTGGTACTTAAAAGATTAGTAGTTAAAAGGTGAGTTAAGGAGAAAGCCCCATGCTCGAAGATTGCAAAAATGCCCTGGAGCGCTGGGGAGGCGTGCATGTTTTGATTGACCGCTGGTTAGATCAGCGTCGTCAGCTGTTAGTCAGCTTTATTGAACTGAAAGAAGCATGTGACGCTGAACTGGAAGCCGTCAGCAAAGCGCCTATTGATACGTTCAGTGAGCAATTAATGGACTATATCAGCGCTGGTCACTTTGAAATTTATCCTCAGCTGTCGGAAGAGGCGCAGGCCTTCGGCGATGAGGCCGCGCTGGTCATTGCAGAGAAGTTGCTCGAACGTTTAGAAATGTCGACTGAGATGGTCTTGGAGTTCGATACCGACTTCGGTTCAACCCTCAGCTGCGAACAAAATATTGCCCGGCTACCGGCCTGGATCGATCGCCTGGCCCGTGGCCTCACCGAACGCTTTGCATTGGAAGACCAGTTAATTGCGCGCTTACACGCTGCGCACAGCCCGCAAAGCACCAAAGCACCTGCTTAACTAATTCTTGCCATGTAATGAGGGGCTTATGCGATGAGCCTCTTCTATGTCATTGCGTATAGGGACTCCTCCCCGGTTGCAAGCTCCGATGATGAACAACATAAGCCGATGCGTGCGTATAGTCGGTCTCTTAATGGGGACGCTATCCCCTGACCCTGATGAACGTCGCGCACCTTCTCTCCTCAACGAGGCGTAGGCTTTTTCAGCCATCGCAATGAGCAGGTTTTGAGAAGGTCGGTCTGACCTGTTTTTCATCGATCGTTGCCCGGCAACAAGGTAGCCGCCTGTCGGCGCTTAGCCGCTGATGGTGCTACCGCTTAGCTCACCATCAGCGCGGAACCGTCGTTAAACTCTCTACAATAGGACTGTCCGCTGTGCAGAACCGCCCAGGCGGTTCGCACTGTCTTGTTCGCTAACGCGACAGCCGCTTTGTTCTTGCCAACGCGAGCGACCAGGGATCGTAGCCAACGACTTTTAGCATCCTGTTTGTCACCCACGGTGTTGATGACCGAGTGTGCGCCACGTATCAGGGCGGCTTTCAGCGAGATTTGCCCCGTTCGGCCAATGCCCTTGATCTTCGCGATGCCACCACTGCTGTGTTGTGTCGGCGTTAACCCCAGATAGGCTGACGCTTGGCGACCTTTCTTGAACGCGTCGCCGTTACCGAGGGCGCTATAGAGCTGGGTGGCGACCACCGGCCCCACTCCCTCAATCGCCAACAGTTGGCGACAAGGCATCACCGCACGGCTCATCTGCTCCACGCGCTTATCCAGTGACTGAATGCGCTCGTTGAGTCGATCCAGCTCCGCCATTTGCTCGGCAATCAAGTCACGCATCAGCATCGAAAGCTCGTTATCGGCATCTTCTAGGGCGAGCCAGACACGTTGCTTTAATGCCTTCTGACCACGACCGCTGATAATCCCGTACTCCTGTAATAAGCCATGAACCTGGTTGATCAACTGGGTGCGCTGATGAATGTACCTTTCCCGAATGCGGTGCAGGCTCTGAATATCCTGCTGCTCGACGCTTTTGAGCGGTACAAAGCGCATGTCTGGGCGCAAACCCGCCTCTACAATAGCGAGAGCGTCATTGGCATCTGTCTTGTGCCCCTTGCGAAAAGGCGTCACAAACTGGGGCGAAATGAGGGCAACGGTATGGCCGAGGGCCTGCAGCTGTCGCGCCCAATAATGCGATCCACCGCACGCCTCCATGAACACCCGACAGGCCGGTTGGCGGCGCATAAAATCCAAGACCTGATGCCGTTTAAGCTCTTTGTTGACCTGAACACGCGAGGAGTGTGTGTCGACAACACACACTTGAAAAACACGCTTTGCCAGATCAATACCGATTATCTTATGCTTGTTCATGACTCTTCCCCTCCGCATTGAAGTGGTTCAACTATCAATGTAGCTCTCTGAAGCTTCGAGAGGGGAGGAGTCCCTTTCATTGAGGAGCGCAGCGACGCGGCAATCTCTTTGGCTGTAGCTCAATCCCGAGATTGCTTCGCTTCACTTGCAATGACATGAGGGCTGGCAATGGCACGTTTATCCGCCATTAATGATGTCTACGCAGCTTCCCTCCAATCACCAACATACAAGGCGTAAGCAGCAGCGTGAGTGCGGTGCCGAAGGTGAGGCCGCCAGCGATGGCGCTCGACATTTGTGTCCACCACTGGGCGGAGGGCGCATTAAAGCCGAGGGCAGGGGTAAACAGATCGACATTGATTCCCAGCACCATCGGCATCAGACCTAAAACCGTGGTAATCGCCGTTAACAGCACCGGGCGCAGGCGTAAACAGCCCGCTTCCAGTGCGGCCTCGCCGGGCGTCATGCCTTCCCCGCGCAGCTCGTTGTAGGTATCGATCAACACGATATTGTTATTAACCACAATGCCCGCCAGAGCAATCACCCCCATCCCCACCATGACAATGCCAAAAGCCTGTCCGGTTATCAGCAGCCCCATCAGCACCCCCGCGGTGGAGAAGACAATTGCCGAAAGCACCAATCCCGCCTGATAGAAACTGTTGAATTGGGTCACCAGAATCAGCGCCATCAAACCGATAGCGATCATGAACGCGCTGGCCAGGAACTGCATCGACTCCTGCTGATCCTCCTGCTCGCCCGCCACATTGACCATTAAGCCATCAGGCAGGCTATCGCTACCCGCCTCTAACAGCGCCCGCAGGCGCTCATCGGCAAGATAACCGGGAGCGAGATCCGCATCGACGGTAATCGCCCGGCGGCCGTCGATACGGTTCAGGGTGCCCACTTTGGGGGCCGGTTCCAGGGTTACAAAATGCGAGATAGGCACCTGCCCCCGCTGGGTATTGATGGTCAAGCGCTCCAACTGATCCAGCGAACGCCAGTTTTGCGGCAGACGCACGCGGATATCCACCTCATCGCTGACTTCGGGCGGGCGATAGCTCGCCACTTGCAGGCCTGTAGTCAGCAGCTGCACCGCGCTACCAATGGTGGTGACATCAGTGCCCATGCGCGCCGCTGCTTCACGATCCACATTAACCCGCCACTCCACCCCCGGCACGCTACGGTTATCCTGAATGTCGGTAAAGCCACCCAGATCGCGCATTAACTGGGTAAGTTGGTTAACCCCTGCATCGGCAACGTCAGGATTCGTGGCGCTCACTTCCAGCACAATCGGTTTGCCGCCACCAGGGCCCATCTCCTGCTCCTGAAACTCCAGCGTAATACCGGGAATATCCCCTGCGCGCTCTGCCATATCGTCCAAAATAGCCTGGGCAGGACGGCGCTCATGCCAGTCGATAAACTGGAACTGCAGCATGCCGATCACGTCATTGCCCATCTGTTCGTTGGGCACCGCAAACGAGCGCGCATACAGCGCCCTCACTTCGCTCATGCCAGATAGCTGCGCTTCCACCCGCTGAACGATGGCATCGGTCTCGACGGCAGAAAAATCGCCCCGGGCGCGTACCAGCACCTGGGCGCTGTCAGGTTCCACGCTGGGGAAAAAGTCGACGCCGTGGTTGAAGCGTGCATAGCCGGTATACAGCAGCGCCATTAACAGCACCGTCACCAGCAGTACCCAGGCTGGGTGCTTGAGTAGCCTGGACAACAGGTGGCGATAACCCCGCCCAAACGACGTCGTCGCTTCTTCATGGTTGTTATCTGCATGTGTCGCGTCTGTTTGTTTGGCCTCCGATCGCGTAAACAAGCGCCCCAGCGTGGGCAAAAATATCAGTGCCATGGCCAAGGATGCTAAAAGGCACAAAATCACCGTGGCGGGCAGGTACTTCATAAACTGGCCGACCACGCCGGGCCAGAACAGCAGGGGAATAAACACCGCGAGCGTAGTGGCGGTCGAGGCGATGACTGGCCAGCTCATACGCGAAGCCGCGTTAAGCCACGCCTGATGGGGTGTTTGACCATCACGTAAATGGCGATCAGCAAGCTCACTGACCACGATCGCGCCGTCCACTAGCATGCCCGCCACCAGAATCAGCGCGAACAGCACCACGATATTGAGCGTGAAACCAAATGCCCACACCAGCAGGATGCCGGTCAAGAAGGCGCCGGGAATGGTCAGGCCTACCAACAGCGCCATGCGCCAGCCCATTACCGCGACCACCACAATCAGTACCAGTACCACGGCGGTGAGTACGTTGTTGAGCAGCTCGGAGAGCATATTTTCAACAGTGGTCGACTCATCCAGAATTGTGGTGAAGCGAAGCTGCTCAGGCAATAAATCATCGGCTTCCACCAGGCGCTCACGCACCGCGCCAATGGTGGCGATGATATTGGCCCCGGCACGTTTGGAAACTTCCAGCACCACCGCAGGCTGATCATCAATCCGAGCAAAGCCTTCCGGCTCTTTATAAGTAGGGTTGATCCAGGCCACATCGCCAAAGGTGACGACGCGATCCTCGTCCACCTTGACCGGCATATTCATGACATCCTCAAGGGACTCAATAATGCCGGGGACCTTCAATGCCAAGCGTCCCGCGCCGGTATCCAAGCTGCCTGCCGCCACCAAGCGATTATTGCGCGATACCTGGTTAAACAGCGCATCAAAATCGACCCCATAACTCTCTAACACTAGTGGATCAACGACAATCTCCAGCAGGTCTTCTCGCTCACCGGCTATGTCCACTTCCAGTACATCGGCGATGCCTTCGATCTCTTCCTGCAGGCGCCGTGCGATCGTCATGCGTTCGCGGGTATCCAGTTGCCCGGAGAGGCCGATAGTCAACACCGGAAATTCCGACACATTGACTTCCATGACCCGTGGCTCATCGGCCTCGTCAGGCAGCTCGCTGCGGGCGATATCTACGCGATCACGCACGTCGGTTAGCGCGGTATCGGGGTCAAAGCCAGGGTCGAACTCCAACGTAATCGAGCCATGGCCTTCGCTGGACTGGGCAGTAAACTTGCGCAGCCCCTCAATGCCGCGCAGTTCCTGCTCCATGGGGCGTATCAGCAGCCGCTCACCATCCTCGGGACTCACACCCTCTAGCGACAGCGAAACGTAAATCATCGGGATGGTGACGTCGGGATTGGCTTCTTTAGGGATCATCTGCCAAGCAGTGATGCCCGCCAACAGTAGGCTCACTAACAGCAGTAGTGTCGTGCGGGTGTGGTCTAGCGCCGCATTAATCAACTGGCGCATGAACGCTATCCTGTCCGGCTTGCGATTGCGAAATAATGGCGTCTTCAACCGGCACCGGTGTCACCGTTTCGCCGGCATCCACCATGCCAGCGCCTAGCGTAATGAGGCGCAGCGGGTCGGGTAGGCCGGTCACATAGGCGCGCTGTATATCGGCGCTTACCAGTTCTACGGCGGTCTGCTGCACCTGATCGTTCTCATCCAGGTGCTTGACGGCCAGTTGGCCCTCACTGTTCAAACTAAGCAGCGCAGGCGACAGAGTGTGCACCTGGCGGGGCGGCAGCGTAATCGTCAGTTCCGCGCTACCACCGGCTAGACGTTTACCCGCCGGGTTATCGAGGGTGGCTTCGATGTAAAAAGTGCGCGTGGCCTCTTCGGCACGGTGGCTGATAAAGGTCAGCTCGCCCTCCAGATGGTCGCCATTCAGCAGTCGCGCGGTGACCGGCAATCCCTCGCTCAAATCGCCTACCTGCTGCTGAGACACCCAGGCTATACCCTTCAACCGGCGATCATCCACCAACTGTGCCCACTCTTCTCCGGGTTGTAATAGGTCGCCTACCTCTACCTGCACGCGATCGATCACACCATCAAAAGGCGCAGTAGGGCGGCTGTCATCCAGTTGCTTCTGCAGTTGGGCCACCGACGCGGCGCTGGCGCTGAGGGAACTCTGTAGGCGCAAAAGCTCGGGCTGTGAAATCAACTCCCGCTGGCGCAGGTTGCGCGCCCCGGCATACTCCGCCTCGGCTACGGCTAGTTCGTCCTGGGCTTGCTTGAGTTGCTCGGGCAGGGCGTCGTTATCCAGTACCAGCAGCCTGTCGCCCGCCTCAACGCGGCTACCTTGGGCCACCGGTTTTTCGGCCACAAAGCCTGCGACGTTGGCACGCAGGGTGGTTTCGCGTTCAGCGGTCAACTGGCCTTGGATGATCTGTTGGGGAATAAACGGCGTACTCTGCTGCAGCGCAATTTCGACCCGTGGCCCCGTGTCGTTGCGGGGAGAGGCTTCCGGCGCACTGGTTTGAAAGCGCTGAAAATTACCAAAGGCGAGCCATAACACCAGCACCAGCACCAGTAAGCTAGCCAACGCATAAGAGAAGGGGATTTTCCGCATGGAGCGTCCATGTCCTTAGCAAAACAAGAAAGGAGGGCATAAAGCCGCAGATACCATAGCGCAACTCAGCCTTTTCAGCGAGCAGCAAGCCGTTGAGCGAATGGCAAGCGTGGTAAATGGGTAGTAGTCTCATGTCTGATTGAGTTTTTGCTCGACTGGGCATAACATCTTTGCGTCTTGAGTTCTGTTAAGCCACTCCTCAGGCGAGAACCATCCCTAGGCGAACCAATCAAGGAGCAATGATGAAAGATCCAGTACGTATTGCGATTACCGGCGGCGCCGGTCAGATCAGCTATTCTCTTATTTTCCGCATCGCCGCTGGCGACATGTTGGGGCCGGATCAGCCTGTCATTCTCCAGCTTCTGGAAATTCCCCAGGCAATGGACGCCCTGAACGGCGTGGTAATGGAAGTCAATGACTGTGCCTTCCCGCTAGTACAAGACATCGTTGCTACCGACGATCCGAATGTCGCGTTCAAAGACGCCGACTTCGCCCTGCTGGTTGGCGCACGTCCGCGTGGTCCGGGCATGGAGCGTAAAGACCTGCTGGAAGCCAACGCCGCGATCTTCTCCGTACAAGGTAAAGCGCTGAACGACCACGCTAGCCGTGACGTGAAAGTGCTGGTTGTGGGTAACCCGGCTAACACCAACGCGCTGATCGCTTCCTGCAACGCGCCGGATCTGGACGCTGGTCAGTTCACCGCCATGACGCGCCTGGACCACAACCGCGCCCTAACCCAGCTGGCACAGAAAACCGGCAAGCACGTCACTGACGTTGAAAACATGATCATCTGGGGCAACCATAGTGCCACCCAGTATCCGGATCTGGCCCAGTGCAAAGTCGACGGCAAAGCAGCGTTCGATCTGGTTGAGCGTGACTGGTACGAAAACGATTTCATCCCCACCGTGCAGCAGCGCGGCGCGGCGATCATCAAAGCACGTGGCGCTTCCTCTGCCGCTTCTGCTGCCTCTTCCGCCATCGACCATATGCACGACTGGGCGCTGGGCTCCAAAGGTATCGTCAGCATGGCGATTCCCTCTGACGGCAGCTACGGCATCGACGAAGGCATCATCTACTCCTACCCAGTGCGTTGCCAGGGTGGCAAGTATGAAATTGTTCAAGGCTTCGAAATTGACGAGTTCAGCCAAGAGAAGATGAAAGCCACCGAGAAAGAACTGCGCGAAGAGCGTGCAGCCGTCGAGCACCTGCTCGGCTAAACGCACCCGCTGACGCTGTAATATAAGCGGCAATCAACGCAACCCGCCCCTGCAAGCATAGCTTGCAGGGGCGGGTTGTTGGGCGGAAGAAAAGCAGCCGACAAAAAATGGCGCTCAAGTCTTACAACAAAGTAAATTATCAGGTCAGAGCAACCTTTGGCGGGGACACTACAAACCCGGTTATGGTCGCTATATTCGCCATCGGATCGCCATATGGATGCGGAATAGCATGGAGCCTTTTTCGGCCATGGCGAATGACCCCTGCTACGGGTTGGTTCTGCGCTAGTCCAAGATTGTTTCTAGTGCTTCAATCAAGCTATCCATCTCATCATCGGTGCCGATGGTGATGCGTAGGAAGTTGTTGAGGTCTGATGTATTAAAATGGCGCACCAGGATACCCCGCTCACGTAGGTCCATAAATAGCTGAGCACCTGCATAATCAGGGTGTTGGGCAAGCACGAAGTTAGCCTTCGAGGGCAATACCTCAAAGCCTAGCGCTTCAAGACGCTGATGGGTACGCTCACGCGTGGTAATGACATGCTCGCGGCAGGCTTCGAAATGCTCGACATCTTTCAGAGCGGCGATGCCTACTAAGCTTGCTAAGCTATCCACTGGGTAAGAGTTGAAAGAGTCTTTTACCCGCAGTAAGCCATCAATCAATTCCTCAGAACCCACCGCATAACCCAGCCGCAAGCCTGCCAAACTGCGGGACTTAGAAAACGTACCGGTGACAAGCAGGTTAGGGTAGCGATCAATCAGCGTTACAGCACTCTCTGCACCGAAATCGACATACGCCTCGTCCACCAGCACTACGCGATCTGTGACGCGCTTAAGCAGTGCCTCTATCGTCGCGAGCGAGTGAGCGTGTCCGGTAGGGGCGTTTGGATTAGCGAAAATAACGCCGCTGCGGTTAGTCGCCGCCGCAAGCGCATCAATATCGACTTCCCACTGCTTATTGAGCGGATGCTTACGCAGCTCAACGCCATAAAGATTGGCGTAAACAGGGTAAAAGCTATAGGTAATGGCAGGCAAGTCAAGCGGCGCCTGATGGCAAAAGAAGGCCTGAAATGCGAACGCCAACACTTCATCGGAACCGTTTCCGACAAACACTTGGCTGCTGGCTACCTTAAATGTCTCCGCCAGCGCTTCACGCAGTGCTTTAGAGGTAGGGTCAGGGTAGAGGCGCAGATGGTCTGTTGCATAATCGCGCAGTGCCTTACCGACGCCTGGAGCAGGTGGGTAAGGGTTTTCATTGGTATTGAGTTTAACAAGCTTCTCGCGTGGCTGCTCACCGGGCACGTAAGGCGTAAGTTCGCGAACGGCCGGACTCCAGTATTGGCTCATGAGGGTAACCTGATTATCCTAGCAAGGTATGCCATGGTCGCTTGAAGGCCAACTCAGCGCAAGCATTCGCATCGCGCTAGGGGTGTGCGTTGCACCTTGAAGCGGTTATGCTGTCACAAGTGCGCGTAAATGAATGTGATGTCCAACACGAGATGAAGGAGACACTCTATGCAACTTAAGAGTTTGCTAGCCGGTTCGGCTATGTTGGCACTATTAGCTGGCTGTGCAAGCGGTCCGATGGAACAGCAGCAAGAGGAAGCAGCGACCGCACAGGCTAATTACCAGGGCTCGCTACCTTGCCGCAACTGCGATGGTATCGATCTGGATGTCACGATGATGGGTGAAGAGATGAGCGCGATGGAAGAGCGCACTTTCACACTTAACGCTACCTACCGGAACCATCCCCAAACCCCTCCCGATGAAAATTATGCGGGTAACTGGGAAGTGCTGACCGGAACGCCGTCTGACCCAGACGCCACCGTTTACGAACTGACGCCAGATGGCGATGGCCAAATCTATTACTTCATGCGTATTGATGAGAGCACGCTGGAATTGATTGACCCAGAACGTCGTCGTTTTGAAAACGGTGAAATGCTGCAGCTAAAGCGCCAATAACGCGCTAGTCAGCAGTATCAAAGGCGGCCACTGGCCGCCTTTTGTGTTTGTCGAGGCAAGGCCTGACGCGAGTGGCAATGGTCAGTGGCTTTTAATGCAGGTGGCAACGTAGTGAATGTTGTCAAATAGCGACAGCAACAGTAGGAGTGTAATGGCAGTGGCCAAAGCTAAAAGCGCCTTTGTATGCACTGAGTGCGGCGCTGAATATCGCAAATGGCAAGGGCAGTGTAGTAGTTGCCAAGAGTGGAACACTCTAAGCGAGGTGCGTTTAGAGAGTGCGCGCCCTGGTGGCGGAGCAGCCTCTGGGCGCTCAGGCTACACAGGTGATCTCTCGCGAGAAGTGATTGATCTTGGCAATGTTGATCTCAGCGAGGTTCCTCGCATGAGTTCCACGTTCGCTGAGTTTGACCGCGTGTTAGGCGGCGGGCTGGTACCCGGCTCGGCGGTTCTGTTGGGCGGGAATCCTGGTGCAGGTAAATCAACGCTGCTACTACAAACGGCCTGTAAGCTAGCCCAGCAGCGCCGTATTCTCTATGTGACGGGGGAGGAGTCGCTCTCTCAGGTAGCCATGCGTGCCCACCGCCTGCAACTGCCCACCAACGGTTTGAAAATGCTGGCCGAGACCAGTGTGGAAACTATTCTGGCGGTATCTGAGCGTGAAAAGCCGGAAATCCTAGTGATCGACTCGATCCAAACCATGCATCTGGAAGACATTAGCTCAGCGCCTGGTGGCGTTGCTCAGGTGCGCGAGTCAGCCGCCGCGTTAACGCGCTTTGCCAAGAAGACCAATACCGTTCTGCTATTAGTGGGGCACGTGACCAAAGACGGTTCGCTGGCGGGTCCTAAAGTCCTTGAGCATATGATTGATGCGTCGCTGTTATTAGAAGGCGGCGCAGACTCACGCTTTCGCACCCTGCGGGGTCAGAAAAACCGCTTTGGTGCCGTTAACGAGCTAGGCGTCTTCGCGATGCTTGAGCAGGGTCTTAAAGAAGTCAAAAACCCCAGCGCGATTTTTCTCTCCCGCCAAGAAGTGCAAGCGCCCGGTAGCCTGGTGATGGTGGTTTGGGAAGGTACGCGGCCAATTCTGGTCGAGGTGCAGGCACTGGTAGATGAGTCTGCGCTTGGCAATCCCCGCCGGGTAGCTGTTGGCGTTGATCAAAATCGCCTGGCCATGCTGTTGGCAGTGCTCAACCGCCACGGTGGCCTGTTTACCGGTGACCAAGACGTATTTCTGAACGTTGTCGGTGGTGTCAAAGTGCTTGAAACCAGCGCCGATTTGGCAGTGCTGCTGGCAGTCGTATCTAGCCTGCAAAACCGCGCGTTGCCCAAAGAGTTAGTGGTATTCGGTGAAGTTGGGCTTTCTGGCGAAATACGCCCAGTGCCTAGTGGCCAAGAGCGTATTGCCGAGGCGGCCAAACACGGTTTTCTGCGTGCCATCGTGCCGCGGGCCAATGCACCCAAGCAGGCGCCAAAAGGCATGGAAGTGATCGCCGTGGATAAGCTCAGCGATGCGCTGGAAGCACTGTAGCATGTGCCATACTGCGTTAAACTGATGATATCCCCTAAGTGCCAAGGAGAGACACGATGAGTTCGATTCGCTTGACCCAATATAGCCACGGCGCCGGCTGCGGCTGCAAAATTGCCCCGGACGTGCTGGATGGGATTCTAGCCAAAGCGGGGCCAACTGCGGGCCATAAGCAGCTTATTGTCGGCAATCAAGGACGCGAAGATGCTGCCGTGTATGATCTGGGCGATGGCCGCGGCATGATCGCCACCACGGATTTCTTCATGCCGATTGTTGATGATCCCTTTGATTTTGGGCGTATCGCGGCGACCAATGCGATCAGCGATGTTTACGCCATGGGCGGCACGCCGGTAATGGCGTTAGGCATTCTAGGCTGGCCGTTGGATAAGCTTAGCGCTGAAGTGGCTGGTGATGTGATGGCCGGCGCGCAGGCGGTGTGCCGGGAATTAGGTGTTGCCCTGGCCGGTGGCCACTCTATTGATGCCCCAGAGCCCATTTTCGGGTTGGCCGTTAACGGCTTGGTCGATCTAGACAAGCTCAAGCTTAATAGCACCGCCAAACCTGGTGATCTGCTGTTCTTAACCAAGCCGCTGGGTATCGGTATGTTAACCACCGCCGAAAAGCGTGGCTTGCTGGAAATGGGCCACCATGGCCTTGCCCGCGAAACCATGCTCAAGCCTAATAGCATTGGCATAAAGCTTGCCGATGTGAAAGGGGTGAACGCCATGACTGATGTGACCGGTTTTGGCTTGGCCGGCCACCTTGCCGAAATGTGCCAGGCCAGTAATGTGATGGCCCAGATTGATTTCCGTAAGCTGCCGCGCTTAGCCGAGGCAGAGTCCTACCGTCGCCAAGGCGCAGTGCCTGGCGGCACATTGCGCAATCGTGATGCGCTGGGGGAGAGCTTGCCCGCCATGGATGAAGCCCACTGGCAGTGGCTGTGTGATCCACAAACCTCTGGCGGACTGCTCATTAGTGTCGATCCTGCCTGGGAAGATGACGTTGAGCGCATTGGCCGCGAATTCGGTCTGTCATTACACTCATTCGGGGTAATGAAAGCGCGCCAAGGTAAAGCCTCTATTGAGGTGGTCGGGTGACGCTAGCCACCCGACCAGCGGTATTAAGCCTAATCAAAGAAGAGCGGCCGCTAATAGATGTGCGCGCCCCGGTCGAGTTTGCCCAGGGCGCACTGCCTGGCGCCGTCAATCTGCCGTTAATGATTGACGCTGAGCGTCATCAGGTAGGTATCGCCTATAAACAGCGGGGCCAAGCCGCGGCGATTGCGTTAGGCGAACGCTTAGTCAGCGGTGAGGTCAAGCAAGCTCGAATTGCAGCGTGGCAGGCGTATTTAGCCGAGCGTCCAGATGCATTGATTTACTGCTTTCGCGGTGGGCTGCGCTCACAAATTGCTCAGCAGTGGTTAGAAGATGCCGGCATCTCAAGACCACGCTTGGAGGGTGGTTGGAAAGCCATGCGCCAAGCGCTATGTGAGCGTATTGAGACGGCCGCGCTGCAGCCGATACTGGTGGTCGCAGGGCTGACTGGGTGTGCAAAAACGACGTTGATTAATCAGCTCGATAAAGGCGTTGATCTCGAAGTCTTCGCGCACCATAAAGGCTCTGCTTTCGGGCGCAGGCCGGAAGAGCCTGCCACACAAATCAATTTTGAGCATGCGCTGGCCAAACGATTAATCAGCTTAACTGAAAGGCTGGTTATCGAAGATGAGTCCCGCCAGATTGGCAGTGCCAATATTCCCTTGAGCTTCTGGCGAGCATTGCAGCAAGCGCCCCGTGTGCGTATCGAAATGCCGCTGGATTGGCGCCTTGCTCAAATTCAGCAGGATTACATTATCGATTTAGAGCAGGCCTATGCCGCTCGCTATGGCGCCTATCAGGGCTGGCAGTTGATGCAGGCGCAGTTAAGTAATGCGCTGATCCGTCTGGGCAAGCGTTTGGGTAATGCACGGCTGCAGCGTTTGCAGCGGCTTCAGGCACTGGCGTTTAACGAGCATGCCCACGGTAATCCTCAGGCCCATGAAGCGTGGCTCGCGCCACTGCTTACCGAGTACTACGACCCGCTCTACCGCTATCATTTAGACAAGCAGCGCGAGAGCACACCACCAGAAATCCATGTCGGTGATTGGGAGAGCTGCCTGGCGGTTGCCAGGCAGTGGAACCGATAATGGCTGCACGGGGTGCTGTTAGTTCGTTTTTAACCACTGGGTCATCACGCGGTCAAGCAGCGGTGCTAGATGAATAAAGCGATTGGCATCCTCAAGGATTTGCGCATCGTCCTGAACATAGCGGGCGGCGGTAGGTGAGGCGCTGGGCCGCTCGGCCTCGCTCAACAGGTGGTTAACGCTGGCAGGCGTGGCTTCCAAATGGCATAGCAGGCTGATGACGCGGCCGCTATCCCAGGTAAACCCCTGCAGCGGTGCGGCTTCACTGCCCCCCAGGGCAAAGGCATCATCGGGCAAGCTGAAGACATAACGATGCCACATAAAGGCGCAAAACGACTCGGGCAAATCCAGTGAGCTTTCCGGTGCCAGGGTGACCGTATGCCACCCGGTTTCAGCGTAAGTGCCGGGAGCTACCACTGCGCCGAGCGCTTGTGCTATCCAGTGAGCGCCAATGCCAATCCCCAATAACGGTTTTTGACCATCCAAGTAGCGGTTGATCAGTTTATCTTCTGCTTTAAACCACGCTGGTGATTGGCTGAGTAGCGTTTCAGGCCCATCAAGTGCAATCAGTGCATCAGATTCGTTTGGGCGGGGCGTTAACTCGCCAGCATAGAGATGAAAAACGGTGTAACTATGGCCCATACTGGTAAGCCAGTCGGTTAAACGGGCGGGGCCATGGTCAGGGCCGTGCTGTAGCAGATGAATATGCATGGTAATCTCCTCGCCGGCCGTACAATCATCAAAGCGTTAGGGGATCGCCCCAAGCGTAGAGAGACGATAACGTACCCGCCACATTTCACCAATATCCCACGTAAAGCGATCCAGGAAATCAGTATGGTGCCGAAACCTCAGGGCTTTTATTTACGGCTGCAAGAACTCCCACTACCGGCCCAGCAAGCCTTTATGGCGGCGCTGTGTGAGCGTTTGCTGCCTAACTATGTGCTGTATGAGCAAACCACAGGCCACGGCGATAGCCATACGCTGCGTACCGTGCTGAGTTTGGTGTGGGAACGGCTTAATGTGCCCAATGCCAGTATCGACTTTGCTCGCCAAGCGGAGAAGCTCGCCGAATGTGAGCCTTCCGAAGAGGATGACAGCTTTGGCGCTCGGCGTGCGCTGGATGCAGTGGTATCGGTCTCGGCGCTGCTGGACACCCTACAAGGCGACTCCCCAGAGGCCGTGCTGGATGTTAGCCGCACATCCCGAGCGGGCGTGCGTGCCTTTATAGAGCTCACTGAAGGTGAGGTTGACGCACAAAAACTGGCGCTGATTATTCGCGACCATCCGCTGATGGCCGACGAGAACGACTTTCAGGATGCCGTATTGGAAATGGTCAGCGAACCGCTGGATAAAGCGGCACTAAAAGAGGTGCGTGAATTAGGGCGCAACGGTGGGGTCAGTAATCTTGGCTTATCGCTTGAAGATACCGGGGCTTAAAGCCCCGGCAGGCTTACGTCTTAAAGGCTATGTTCTCAAAGACATGCTCTTAAAAACTAAAGCCGCATTTCGATACCGCGTTCGGCCATGTAGCGCTTTGCTTCAGGGATGGTGTATTCGCCAAAGTGGAAAATACTGGCGGCCAGCACCGCGTCGGCACCGCCTTTCAGTACGCCATCCACCAGGTGATCCAGGTTGCCTACACCGCCAGAGGCAATCACTGGCACGCTCACCGCTTCAGAAATCGCGTGAGTCACGCCCAGGTCAAAGCCAATCTTGGTGCCGTCGCGATCCATGCTGGTGAGCAGTAGTTCGCCCGCTCCGAACTCCACCATCTTCTTCGCCCACTCAACGGCGTCAAGGCCTGTGGGGCGGCGGCCACCGTGGGTGAATATCTCCCAGCGGGGTGTTTCGCCCTCTTTCGAGACGCGCTTGGCATCGATCGCCACCACAATGCACTGGCTACCGAAACGCTCGGCAGCTTCGCGCACAAACTCAGGGTTGGTGACCGCGGCGGTGTTGATCGAGACTTTGTCCGCCCCGGCGTTCAGCATGGTGCGAATATCGTCACAGCTACGAATCCCGCCGCCCACAGTCAGCGGAATAAACACTTCGCCAGCAATGCGTTCAACCATTTCCACCGTTGTGTCGCGGTCTTCGTGGCTGGCGGTAATGTCAAGAAAGGTGATCTCGTCGGCGCCCTGCTGGTTATAACGCTGGGCAATTTCCACCGGATCACCGGCATCGCGGATACCGACGAAATTGACGCCTTTGACTACGCGCCCGGCATCGACGTCCAGGCAGGGAATAATGCGTTTGGTGAGGCTCATGAACCGCCTCCCGTTAGCTGGTCGCTCAATCGCTGTGCTTCGGCGACATCCAGGCTGCCTTCGTAAATTGCCCGGCCGGTAATCGCACCCAAAATGCCGCTATCGGCAACTTCGCAGAGTGCTTTGATGTCGTCCAGGTTGGTCACACCGCCGGAAGCAATCACCGGTAAGCCGCCTTCACGGGCAAGTGCTGCGGTGGCTTCGACGTTGACGCCTTGCATCATGCCGTCGCGAGCAATGTCGGTGTAGACGATGCTGGAGACACCATCGTTAGCGAAGCGCTTGGCCAGCTCAGTCGCCTTGATCGTTGATACTTCAGCCCAGCCGTCGGTGGCGACATAGCCATCTTTGGCATCAAGCCCAACAATCACATGGCCTGGAAAGGCGCGACACATTTCGCCAACGAAGTCGGGCTCTTTTACTGCCTTGGTACCGATGATCACGTAGGCGACACCGGCACTTAAATAGTGCTCGATGGTTTCCGCACTGCGAATGCCACCACCAATTTGAATCGGCAGGTTCGGGTAGGCACGGGCGATAGCGGTAACTGCGTCACCGTTCACCGGCTTGCCTTCAAAAGCACCGTTCAAATCGACTAAATGAAGGCGGCGGGCGCCAGCCTCTACCCATCGTGCGGCCATGGCTACTGGGTCATCACCGTAGGAGGTCGCATCTTCCATGCGACCCTGCTTCAACCGGACACACTGGCCGTCTTTGAGATCAATAGCGGGAATTACCAACATACAAAATCCTCTCAGGGCGTCCAGGTGACAAAGTTTTCAAGCAGGCGAAGGCCCGCGCGAGAACTTTTTTCCGGGTGAAACTGCACCGCGAAGGTCGAATCTCGACCAATCGCGACATGGGCGTTTACCTTGCCGTATTGGGTCGTACCAAACACCTGGGCATCGTCATCCGCATTTACGTAGTAGCTGTGCACGAAGTAGAAGTGCTCACGGTTATCAATACCTGCCCACAGAGGGTGGTCGTGATGCTGCTCGACAACATTCCAGCCCATGTGCGGTACTTTCAAACGCTGCTCGTGGGCGTCGCGCATATCACCAGGGAAACGGTCCACGCTGCCTTTAAAAAAGCCCAGGCACTCAACGCCGCCATTCTCTTCACTGCGCTCCAGCAACATCTGCTGACCCACGCAGATACCCAGCAGCGGTTTGGCCTGACGGGTGAGAATATCCTCCACCAGCCCGCGTAACTCGGTGCGCTCAAGCTCGCCAACGCAGTCACGAATAGCTCCCTGGCCAGGTAGCACCAAGCGCGTCGCGCCAAGAATACGTCGCGGGTCGCGGGTGATGACTACATTCTCATGCGTCACATGCTCCAGCGCCTTGGCCACGGAATGCAGGTTGCCCATTCCATAGTCGATCACAGCAATGGTCATGAAGCGCTCCTTGTGGAGGTAGAGGGATAGTAGCTAGCGGCATCGCTTGTCACATAGCTCGTCACATAGCGCAGCATTACAAGCTCCCTTTGGTGGAGGGCATTTGGCCTGCCATGCGGGGGTCTTCCGCCACGGCCATACGTAGCGCTCGGCCGAAGGCTTTAAAAATCGTTTCTGCCTGGTGGTGAGCATTAAAGCCTTTGAGGTTGTCGATATGCAGCGACACGCGAGCGTGATTGACGAAGCCTTGGAAAAACTCCCAGAACAGCTGGGTGTCCAAGCTACCGATGGTATCTCGGGTGAACTCAACATTCATGTAAAGCCCCGGCCGGCCGGAAAAGTCGATCACCACCCGAGAGAGTGCTTCATCAAGGGGTACATAGGCGTGACCATAGCGGTAAATGCCGCGCTTATCGCCAATGGCTTCAAAAAAAGCCTGGCCTAGCGTAATACCCAGGTCTTCTACGGTATGGTGGTCGTCAATATGCAGGTCGCCAGTGGCATTGATGTCGAGATCGATCATCCCATGGCGGGCAACTTGATCAAGCATATGATCCAAAAACGGAACGCCGGTTTGGCAGCTAAGACGGCCTTCGCCGTCGAGATTGACGCTGACGTTGATCTGGGTTTCGTTGGTGTCACGGCTAACCGTGGCAATACGCGCTGACATGTTGCATCTCCTGCGCTAAGGCGCACTCTGAGGGATTACCCTGAGGAACGATCCTGTGAAATGGCCGGTGGCTTTGTATCAACTTACCACTGTGGATCAGGGCATAACCTGTGGCGAAGCAACCATTATAGTGAATTGGCGCCCTCATCCGCTACAATGCGCGAAATGTAGCTGCAATCAATTGCAGCAGAAATAGCAGCCAGGCTGCTTTGGCGAAGAGGATTTCACCATGCCGGTGACACTGCACCACGTCGACCAGGCCCGTTGGGAAGCCGATGAGCAAGTGCGCCTTGACCTAATGCGCATTTATGAGGATGCGCCCCAAGAGCGCATGCCCACCCCAACGGTTGAGCCATTTATTGAACAACATTTTAAAGGTCAGCATTTTTTTGCCTGTGCCCATTTCAATGATCGGCTGCTGGGGGCTGTCGCCGTGCAAGAAGGCGAAGACCGGGCGTGGTGGTTGTCTGAGCTCTGTGTGCGTAAAACTACGCGCCGCCGTGGCGTCGGTTCGCGCTTAATGGCGCTGCTTGGCGAGCAAGCCAAACAGGAAGGCCGTGTATTGCGGATAGAAACCTCCACCTTACCATTGGCTGACCGCGTGCTGCTTTCCAAATTAGGCTACCGGCCTATGACCAATCCAGAAACGCCAGTGCCGGGAATGCCCGCCACCAGCGATTTTGTTGAGTTAGACCCACAAGGGAAAGGGTAAATGAAACAGCTATTACGTATTTTGCTGGCAGCGGTCGGTATTATTGCCATCGTTGCGGTCGCCGCCGTGGTGTATGTCACCACTTTCCTGGACCCCGAAGATTTCAAACCTCGTTTAACGGCTGTCGTGGAAGAGCAAACCGGGCTCAATCTTGCGCTGGAAGGTCCCATTGCGTGGTCATTCTATCCTCGTATCGGTGTGAGTGTAGAACAGGCCCGTGCCTGGTTGCCCGAGCAAGCTGAAGAAAGTGCCGCCTTCGCCGCCATTGATCGTGCCGAAGTCAGCGTAGCATTCGGTCCGCTACTGCGTGGAGAAATTGCTGTAGACGGCCTCACGCTGGACGGTATGCGCCTTAATTTAGAGCGCGACGCTCAAGGCGAAGGCAACTGGGAACCCTTGCTGGAGCGACTCTCCGAGCATAACGACGGCACCGCTGAAACGGTGTTGGCGCCCGCCAGTGCAGGGCCTAATGCTGATGCGGGAAGTCTGGCAGTGGTGTTGAGCATCGCCAGCGTCGAAGTGAAGAATGCCGATATTCGTTTCCGCGATGCACAAACCGAAGCGCTGTGGCGAATGCAGCAACTCAATATTTCAGGCAGTAACGTCAACCCGGTGCGCGCCTTCCCGCTCAAGGCAATGTTTACGCTGACCAAGCATAACCGGCTGGATGCCGAAGTGCTGGAGCGCACCCCTGACCTGAGCAGCGAGATCAATCTCGAAACCCGCGTGCGGCTTGGCTTGGCAGACGAGCTTTTCGTGCTGGAAAATATGGCGCTAACCACGCGAACGACGCAAGGTGCAGGGAGCGAACCACAACAGCTCAGCTTAAAAGCGGCTGAATTGGTCGCCCGCATGGGGGAGCAACAGCTTTCGATCACAGAAGGGGTGCTTGAAGCAGGCCTGCGCAACGCGGATAACTGGCAAGGTAGCCTGGCGCTGGCACTTGCCTTTGGTCTGGAGAGTGATTGGCAAGCACAAACGGCGCAGTTAAAAAACCTGCAGCTCACCGGGCCGGATGGCCTAAAAGTTAGTGGCCACCTCAATGTTGAGCAACTGCGCGATGCCCCACGCTATCGCGGTCAGTTAACCGCGGCCCCGTTTACGCTGCGCCCCTGGCTGACTCGTGCTGGCATTACGCTCACCACAGCGGGCGAGGCCGCACTTAGCGATGTGGCCATGACCAGCCCTATTGAAGGGGATGCTGAACAACTCTCTTTGTCTAGCCTCTCGTTGGTGGTCGATGATAGCACCTTTACTGGCGAGCTGACCGCCGCGTTGGATGGCTCGCGCCTAGCGTTTGATTTAGCCGGTGATCAATTGGATCTGGATCGCTATCTACCCGGTGCCGCTACCGCCGAGCAGGCTAGCCGTAGCCTGCTGCGTAAAGCCTTTGCTCAGGTTTCCAGCACATTAGTGCCGCAATCGCTTCTTACTCGGCTGTCACTTGAGGGTGATTTAAGCGTCGATAACCTCATCTTGGCAGGATTAACGTTCAATAACCCTAGCTTACAACTGCGTGGTGACGACGGTCTTCACCGGCTAACGGCATTTGAGTCGGGCTTCTACGAAGGCGAGCTCAGCGCTACCGGTCAAGTCGATGCCACGGGCTCTATTCTGGAATGGGCGCTTTCGCCAACCATTAACAGCGTTCAGGTGGCACCGTTGATTGAAGCCATCAGCGAAGGAGAGGAGCCGTCACCACTGCGCGGTCGCTTTAATTTATCTGGCGGCCTTACGAGTCAAGGCAATAGCCGCGAAGCGCTCATCAGCAACCTTAATGGGGACCTGACGGCTCGTCTGAACGATGGGGCTATTTTAAATACCAACATTTCCCAGCAAATGTGTGAACTGGTAGCCCAGTTAGGAGGCGAGGGCACGCTGCGCGAATGGCACACCGATACCCGCTTTGAGCGTTTCGATGCCACCTTCCAAATCAGCAATGGTTTAGTCGAGAGCGACGATCTACTGATCACTCTGCCCGGCATTGATGTTCAGGGGGAGGGCGAACTCAATCTTACCAGTATGAATTTTAACACCCAGGCGAATGCCCGCTTAGTAGACACCGCCGACGCGGCTTGTGAGGTGAATCCCCGCTTGGAGCAACTGCCGCTGCCCGTTCGTTGTGAAGGACATTTAGGCGGTGAGCGCACTGAGTGGTGCCGCTTTGACCGTGAAACATTCCAGGTGGCGGTAGTCGACCTGCTGCGCAACGAAGCTGGCGAGCGCGTCAATGAAGAGCTGGAGGAGCGTTTAGGCGATACATTGGACCAGTTGGATGAGCGTTTAGGCGAAGGCGCTGGGAAGGAGCTGCGTGACGGGCTGCGCGGCCTGTTTAACTGAGCATTCTCACCCCAAGCAAACTGAACCGATAAGTGCTGCGCCGGCCTAACCGCCGGCGCTTTTTTATTAGCCCCTTTGATCCCCCTTTCTGTTTAAGGAGCGTGCATGGCAGATATGCCCAAACCGCGGCTGGCGGCAGACGAATTTCAACAACGCCTACTGGCTTGGTTCGACCGTTACGGCCGTCACGACCTGCCGTGGCAGTCGCCACGCAGCGCCTATCGCGTCTGGGTGTCGGAAATCATGCTGCAGCAGACCCAGGTCACCACCGTCATTCCTTACTTCGAGCGTTTTATGGCGCGCTTTCCCACCCTGGAGGCACTCGCTACCGCGCCGCAGGATGAAGTGCTGCACCTCTGGACAGGGCTTGGCTACTACGCCCGTGCGCGCAACTTGCATCAAGCCGCCCAAGTTGCGTTGGCGGAGCATGGTGGCGAATTGCCAACAGACAGTATTGACGAATTGGTGGCACTGCCCGGCATTGGCCGTTCCACCGCAGGCGCTATCATTGCGCAAAGTAGAGGGGAGCGGGCTGCCATTCTGGATGGCAATGTAAAGCGCTCGCTCACCCGGCTGCATGCACTGCCCGGCTGGCCGGGCAAGCCTACCGTGGAGCGAAAACTGTGGGCGCTGGCCGAGTACTACACGCCAACAGCGCGGCTGGCGGATTACACCCAGGCGATCATGGATTTTGGCGCCACGCTATGCAAACGCAGCAAGCCAGATTGCCCAAGTTGCCCGTTTAACGATGTTTGTTTGGCCTATGCGCGCGGTGAGCCCCAGCGCTACCCGGAATCCAAACCCAAAAAGGCGCTGCCCACACGACAAACGATCATGCTAATGCTGCGTGACCCGGAAGGCCGGGTATGGCTGGAAAAGCGCCCTCCTAGCGGTTTATGGGGTGGGCTGTGGGGCCTGCCGCAGTTTGACAAGCATAGCGAGCTCAACGATTGGCTGGAAGCTCATGCCGTTAACCCCGCGCGTGAACGTGCGGCGCCCAGTTTTCACCATACGTTCAGCCATTTTCGCCTGGAAATTACCCCGCAACCCGTGACCTGCGATAGGCTGGGTGGTGTACGCGAAAGTGGCGTATGGTACGACATCAACCATCCGCCCGCGCTGGGCTTGGCAGCCCCGGTTAAAGCGCTGCTCAGCCAGCTAACGCCATTTACCCTCAATCCCACCCCAGGCCACGCCTAAGCGTTATCTGGGGCTATAAGTAACCAGTCACTTCAAGAGGAGTACGTTATGAGTAACACGGTTTTTTGCCGCAAGTACCAGAAAGAGCTCGAAGCGCTGCCCTTTCCGCCCTTGCCGGGTAAGCAGGGCCAGGAGATTCAGGCGACCGTTTCCAAGCCCGCCTGGGAAGCGTGGCAGTCGCTGCAAACGCGTTTGATCAATGAGAAGCACCTCAACATGCTCGACCCTGAATCACGTGCCTACCTTATGGAACAGATGCAGCGCTTCCTGGACAATCAGGAAACCGATCAGGCCGAAGGGTATGTACCGCCCACTCAGGCATGACTTTGCAGGTCCGCTATCGCTTCTCTGCCATGTGAAAAGTAGGGCAACTGACTTGTATTGAGTAGGGCCAGGCTTAGATGGGAAGACTCCGCAGCGCATGCTTCTCATCGCACCGGTGTAGAGCAGAACACTCCTAAGCATCCGTCTCGCAAGAAAGTTTCACAAAGGTGTTGACGAAAAGCGGCGTTTTTAGTTTAATACGCACCGTTGGCAGCGGCCAGATAGCTCAGTTGGTAGAGCAGGGGATTGAAAATCCCCGTGTCGGCGGTTCGATTCCGTCTCTGGCCACCACACTGCTGGGGTATCGCCAAGTGGTAAGGCACCGCTTTTTGGTAGCGGCATTCCCAGGTTCGAATCCTGGTACCCCAGCCATTGCCAACAAGATTTCTTGTTGATTGCAAAGCGTAACAGCGAAGCAATCATGTTCTCAAGAAAACGTGAAGCGCCGACATAGCTCAGTTGGTAGAGCAACTGACTTGTAATCAGTAGGTCCCGGGTTCGACTCCTGGTGTCGGCACCACTGAAAAAGTGGTTAAAAGTTAAGCGTCAGAGAATTAGATTAAGCCGTCCGAAAGGGCGGCTTTTTCGTACGCGCCTAAAAAGTATCTACACGTAGGTTATCCACACCTCTGTTTTTATCAGGGTGTGGATAAAGGGCTATACCGCGGTGTGTTTCTGTCAGGGTCTGTGTCTTAACAGTCGTGCGGTTTATAGCTTTAATAATAACGATTAGATATACCGTTCATTGATTTAATAAAGATGCACCGCTTCAAAGCTAGCCAACGGTTCATTGTTATCACTCGATAGTACAAGCCTTGCGCCCTCCACACGCCATGCGGTTGCCTGTTTGAGGGCGGCTAGAAAAGTGCGCTCAGTTTCCATTTGGGGCACCGGGCAGGCCCTTTTAGTGGCGGCGACTTGGTTGAACGCGATGTGTTCGTTCTCTACTTGATAGCTGCCCATTAGCGTATTACAGCCGGTGGCACCTGCTAAGCGCGAAGCATCTTGGTGCAGCACCATGTGGGCTTCTCGAAAGTTCTCTTGGCCGATGATCGGCGCGCCATCAAGCCTCACCAGCTTCCAATACGTATTGATTAACGATTCATCCGGGTGCTCCATTGTCTCGTGGTTACCAAATGTCGTCGATGAGCAGCCAGCGGCGGCAAAGAGAATACTGATCAATACGTAAAGCCTTAGCTGCCGAATCAACGCATTACTCCTTATTCAGGTGGCGGTGTATTTGGGTTTTGCTTGGTTAGGTAGATAGCTTATCGGGCTGTCCACCCTATGAATCATCGATTTCATTTCAGTCGCTGCATGCGCTAAGCACCCCTTCCATTCTCTGTTTGCCATACATCCTGCCACTGCCAACCGTCCTTATGAACGTAGGCCACCAATATTTTCTGGTAGGGTAGTGAGGCTAAATAGTCCTGGATCTCGGTGTTCGATGTCTCGACGCCTGGTAAGTCGGCATAGCCCTTAAACGCAGGAATATCAGGGATATGTTGGCTAGGGTGAATGAACGCACTGCCAAGCGTATCCAGAAATTGCTCAATTGCTTTTCGTGTGATCAATAACTGCTCACGCGAAGTGGGGTCTAGGCTGGCGCTGGCAAAGCAGGCAATGGCAATGGCTTGGTATAAGCGTGCTATGGCTAGCGAAAGCGCTTTGCTACTGGTCTCGCTGTGATAATAGTGCAGGATTGGATAGGCTAAATGTTGCTGGCCTAAGGTACTGATGGACTGTTGTAACGGCTGGAGTTGGCTAACTAATGTTGCAAATTTTCCGTCGCCGCTTGTAGACGCAAGTATTTGCTGTGGATTTTCGCCCAGTGCGCTGATGGTCAGGGACGTTTGGCGTTTTTGAATAACATGGGTGATGATATTCAAAATATAAGTAATCGATAGCGTAAAAAGGAAAAAGCCGTTAGCTGCAGCCAAAACAGGTGGAAGACGCCAATTATCATTACCGGCAACAAAGTCACCATAGCCCAACGTTGTGAGGGTGTAGCCCGTATAGTAAGCGCGCTCAACTAAGCTAGCGGTAGCGTTTGAAGAAGACAGCACCACGGCCTGCGGTGAACTACAAAACAGTAAACACCAACCCAGCCAAGCGACTAGAAACCATGTCAGCAGTAGTGCCATTGTTATCCATGGGCCCGTAGAGGACAACATGGTATGGCTTTTTCGCCGACGATGAATACCTAGTAGCATAAACCATAGCCCACTGACCAACCGGTTAGTCAGTGGGCCTGAACTGGATACCGATAAAGTGGTGCGAATCGCGTCGTAAACCACCAGCAAAATAAGTAAGGTGCCTATAACCCCCATTAACGTGCTTCCAATCACTACCAATGCTCCTTTGATATAAATGTGCCACTACCTTGCGGCGGCTAGTTCACCATTAATGTCGCTATTCCCGCCAAGTAGAGGCCGATAATGACCAGGCTTTCAAAGCCGATACGGCCAGGCCCCTGCTCTTGGCGATGCAGCAGGCCCAGCATTAATACGCCTGTCATTAACACCGCGAGAGCAACCCATAACATTACCTGATCGGGAATGACGTGATAAATTGAGCCGCCGCGATAAGCCACATCTGACGCGGCGGCAAACAGGGTATCAAACGCATTACCGCCAATAATGCCTGCCACCGCGAGGGTTAGCGCCCCACGGCGCACCGCCGCAACCGTTGTTACTAGCTCAGGTAATGATGTCACTATTGAGGTCAGCAGAACGCCGACAGCCGCTTGGCTAAGGCCGGTTTCTGCCGCAATCACCGTAGCGCTTCGTTCCAGTAGCCAGCCGGTGATGCCGATCGTAAGCGCAAGACCTACAAACAGCAGCCATAAACGCACCAGCGTTAGCTTTCCGGGCGACTCATCGGGCTGGTCTTCACGCGTTTCACGCGTACGAGTCGGGGACCACATCGGGCGGGTTTGGGCATTTTTAACCAGCTTTAGCCCAAACAGGTAAGCAATAAATAACAGCGGTGTGATGGGGTGTACTTGCCAGAAAGTCCATTCGGGCGTAAAGCGACCTAACAGCAACAGACTGAGTAAGCACAGCAGTAGGGCGCCTTGAATCAGGTTGCCAAGGGAGGCAGCGGCGTGTTCGAGATTAGCGCGCCGATATACCATGTCAGCGATCGTTAAAAATAGCGTTTGAACAGCGATACCACCCAGCGCATTACTCATTGCCAGTTCAGGTTTATCGGTCCAGGCGGAAGAAACCGACACCACAATGCCTGATAGTGAGGTAGCCATCCCAAGTAAGACAGCACCAGCTATCGCCTCACCTAACCCGGTGCGGTCAGCTAGGTCGTCAACAATTCGTGCCAGCCGAGTACCAATGATGCCAATAACGACTGCGCAAACGCTGAACAGTGCAAAAGCGACGGTTAGCGACATATCACTAAGTAATGTGAGCATAAATGAACCCGGTCAGGGTATCTCGTCTCGGGAGTTCGATAATGGTGAAAAGCTTTACAATATCGGCGATTTGATTCAGTTTTCACTGGGCCAAGCCGTCACCACTACCTCATAAATACGCCAATCGTAATGGTTTAAAAACTGAGCAGCGTCGCGTAAGTGTTGAGCCAAATTCTCATCGCTATGGGGCACCACAAACGCTTCGCCGCTAAAGATGTGCCCTTCCTCACGTAAGCGCACGGCGGCACTGGCGACCCACCCCATGGCACATAATTGCTCTTCCAGCTCTTCAGCAAGGTGTTCCGGTTCAGTTTTAGAAGTAAAACGGGGTCTTCGGTCGAGAAGGTCACCCACCGCCTCCTTCACATTAGTCACGCCATCCTTGGTGACATCAAGCGCGATAAGCGCACCTGCCAACGCATCCGCCCACCATAGGCCAGCGCCAACGCCGACGATTCCTGCGATAGCGGCAAGCCCCGTCATCCAATCCGCCTTACTCATCTTGCCATCCACAAACACCGTTTTTTCATGCACTTTTTTAGCGGCTTTCATCTGTAAATGGCCGATGATGACCGGTGGGATGACGCTATAAATCAGCGCACCAATCATTAACCACCCCATCCAGAAAGTAGTGCCGAAGAACTCGACGGCGCCAATGCTGGGGTGCTCCATTTTGGCGAGCTTCAGCAGCGAATCAAGCAGCAGGATACTGCCGAGTAGCGCCAACGCCGTGGCTGCACAGAGAAAAGCGATACTGGTAGCTCGCTGATAGCCATAGGGAAAGACTTCATTAGGCGCTCGGTTGCGATAACGCATGGCGACCAGAAAAGCGATAGGAGGAATTAAAGAGAGCATGTCTTCAAACCAAGCTACTCGCATGGCCTGACTACTGCCTAGCACTAAAGCCAGTACGCCGACGATGGAAATGCGAAACCCCAGGTTCCACCATTCAAGCCGCACGAGGTAATCAAGGTCTTTCTGTTTATCAGGGGGCAGTTGATACGCTTGCCTTACTTTCATTGCGTCGCCTCCAGTTGCTGCAGTCGCTGCTCAATGTTGGAGTAGCCATTAAGGTGGCGTTGCAATGCCAGCATCCAAGCGTTCTCACCTTTGGGCAGCGCCATTACCTGCTTATCGGTAATGATCTCCCAGGGGCCGGCTACCAACCCGTGCGCCGATAACCACCAAGTAGGCCCGGCAACGGGTCCCTCGGCACGGGTGATACTGGCAACTTTGATCGGCTTGGCATTTCTTTCTTTAAGGGCTGTATACATATGATTAACAGGAGGAATAGCGACTTCAAGACCCTCTAGCGAAGTGGGCAACGGTATCCCTGACGGAAAACCGACGGTATAGCGGCTTTGATAATAGGGGCGGGTCAGCGCCGCTTGTTGGCTCAGGCGGGAGCTATTCGTTAATCCCCCTATTACCAGGTCAAGTTGACGATGCTGCAGAGCGGCTAGCAACCTATCTTCACTGCCCCAATGCCAGCGGATTTCTGCATTAAGCCGTTCCGCCAATGAGCGGATGATGTCTGGTTCTAGGCCAGCAGGGCCGTCTTCACGGCGGACCACCCAAGGCGGGTTTTCAGTCAATCCGACTTCCAGCGCCCCTCCTTGGAGTCGTTCCATCGTATGTTCTATGTCTTGGGGATAGCGGCACCCTGGTAAGGCCAGCGCTAACAATACGCCTAATACAACGATTAAAAGTGCGCGCTGAGACCCAAAAAAGCCTTTCCCTTTTTTGGTTTTCATAGCGAACTCCCTGATAACATTGACGCTGCCCAGCGATAACGGCTAGGCAGCGTCAATGCCTTAATGGTAATTAATGTTTATTTAGTTCAGCTAAAGTAAGTGCCCGTTAGCCGTTAATCACAACTGATGGGGCGCCTCTGCTAATTAGGGTCATTCTTCCCGAGCGTAAAATCCGGCGGATCGCTGGCCGGGAAGCTTTCATCGCTCATTTCATCGACATGTTCCTGTTGCTTGCGAAAAGCATTGAGCTTTACGAATTCACTCAATGGCTTTGCTAGCACCCAGTGCTCGTCTTGGCGGGTTAATTCCTGATTAGGCACGCTGTAGGTATTGCCATCGCTGGCTTCAAGCGCTACCCGCTTTAGGTAATTATCTTTAATAAAGTGGCCGATAAGCTGTTGCTTATCATCATAAACTGGATTTTTCACGGTAACTACCTCATCAGGTAAACGTAACCATAGCGGTCAAGAAAGGCTCAATGCTCGACTGAGATCGAGGCTATTCGCTGCTCTTTGGATCGACCTCATCTGTTTTTTTATCAATATTGTCTTTATGCGCTTTTTTCTCCTTCGCCAGCTGTGCGCCAGAAAAAGGGGCTGCCTCAAGAGAGGTGTTATGGCTTGGTGAAGAGTTTTTATCAGCTTTCTGATTATCGACGTTTTCGTCGGGTCGAAAGGGCTGGGGCTCTTCATGATGGGAGCCTTCATGCCCAGCTTGCTGATTGTCAGTAGGCATGTCCTTATCTAGCAGTTGCTTGGCCTTCTGACGCTCTTCGCGCTTATCAGTGGATTGACGGTTCATGATTTCCCTCCTGGATAATGTCGCCGTAAGATTTATATCAATGGTCCTAAGAAATGCTGACTAACGGTTTTCTTGCAGCGCATTTTTTAAGTTTGGCGGCGTGCGCGCCGGCTTGCCTAATGCTTTGAGCCCATGGCGGCGCCTTCTACCCCATTAATGCCTCCTGAGATGAGGCGCTTTAGCAATAAAGCTCTTCGAGAACTGTTTTAAAGACGCTTTGATCGTCTCCAGAGCATCCGGATCCCCATGCAGCATTGCTGACATATAGGCCTTTGCCTGTTGTTTGGAAATATGAGGTGGAATGGGGGGAATGTCAGGATCTGTATGAAAATCAATAACGGTGGGGCAGTTATTGGCAATGGCCTGATCCCAAGCGCTACCAATCTGCTCTGGATCGGTTACTTCAATGCCTTTCAAGCCAACCAGGTCGGCATACTGCGCGTAGGAAAAGTCAGGCAAGTCCTGTGATGCTTCATATTTAGGGTCGCCATCCTGAACACGCATTTCCCAGGTAACCTGGTTAAGATCGCGGTTATTAAGGACGATGACAATGAGCCGTGGATCATCCCAGCGTTTCCAATATTTACCAATAGTGAGCAGTTCAGCATTGCCGCTCATTTGCATGGCACCGTCGCCCACAAAAGCGATTGAAACACGCTCAGGGTAAGCAAATTTGGCTGCGATGGCGTAGGGCACCGCGTTTCCCATGGTTGCCAGGCCGCCGGAAACCGAGCCGCGCATACCGTTACGAAACTTAAGATCGCGCGCATACCAATTGGTAGCCGAGCCGGAGTCACAGCTGAGCAGGCACCTGTCGGGCAAGCGCTGTGAGGCTTCCCAAAACACGCGTTGTGGGTTGATGGGGTGTGCGTCACCCATCGCGCGTTCACGCAGCAGCTCCCACCATTCGGCGACATCGGCTTCAATCGCCTGCTGCCAATCACGATTACTTTTATGCGTTAGCAGAGGGATCAGGGCCTGGAGCGTCAGGCGAGTATCGCCGGTGAGGTTGACGTCCATGGGGTAACGCATGCTCAACATGCGGGGTTCGATATCAATCTGCACGCCGCTTGCTTGGCCCTCGGGCGGTAAAAACTCCGAATAGGGGAAGCTAGAGCCAATCATCAATAACGTGTCGCACTCTGCCATGAGTGTCCAACTGGGGTTGGTGCCTAGCAGCCCAATCGAGCCCGTTACGTAAGGAAGATCATCAGGCAGCACATCTCGCCCCAGCAAGGCTTTAGCAACACCGGCGCCGAGGCGGGTGGCAACTTCTTCAACTTCTCTCTCGGCACCTCTAGCCCCCGCGCCGACTAAAATAGCCACTCGCTCCCCGGCGTTGAGTATGTCTGCCGCATGGGCCAGGGAGTGCTCGTCGGGTATCACGTTGGCGGACGTATAACCCACGCCAGAGTGAACGGTGCCATGGGCATGTGCGGGGATCTCAACCGCTTTTTGAGACTGTAAGTCGTTGGGTACCACAATGGCGGTAACGGTACGTTCACCGGCGGCGATGCGCATGGCGCGATCAATCAAATGACGAACCTGCCCAGGGCTAGTCGCCAAGTGTACAAAATCACCTGCCACATCCTTAAATAAAGAGACCAAGTCCACTTCTTGCTGGTATTCACCACCTAACGCTGTGCGGGCCTGCTGGCCTACGATAGCGACGACCGGTATGTGATCTTTTTTAGCGTCGTAAAGGCCGTTAAGTAGATGTATCGCGCCCGGCCCGGAGGTAGCCATGCAAACGCCCACCTCGCCGGTATATTTTGCATAGCCACAAGCCATGAACGCTGCCATTTCCTCATGCCGTGGCTGCACAAAGGTAATCGAGTCGTCAGCGCGATTGAGCGCGCCCATCAATCCATTATTACCGTCCCCGGAATAGCCGAAAATATGCGATACCTTCCACTGTTTCAGCCTATCAATGATGAAGTCGCTGACTTCTTGTGTCATCCCTGACCTCCTATCTCATACCGTGGTGGTTAGTTTAGGTAACCGTTATTAAAAAATGTTTGAAATTAAGGGGCCTTCTTTGGTGGTGGTAACAGGCAGAAAGGAGACGGTGCTGCTACCTACGGCTTTACATAAACGTCAAAACTCTCTCTATAAACTGGCGCAAGCTAAACAGCCAATATAGTGGTAAATGTGCTCTGTTAGTCAACTACCCCATCTGAAGCAATATACGTTACTGTTCAAACCTATAAATCAACCATTACAAATATTTAAGAGGAGTTAAATACTAGTTGCGAGCATGTAATCATACCTAAAATACTGTAGGCATTCGGTGGGTGTGGCGTCCAGCTGCTGGGTAAGTAAAAGTTATCTTTAACATAAGTAGAAGATTTTCTACAATTTTATTGCTACTCGCCCCTCCCCGTCATGCTCCCTCAAGGGAAGCGTTAATATTTTACATTGGTGAGCTGACAGAAGCAGTGGTGGCTTTCCGGTTATTGTTCCAGTGGGTGAGCAGTCACCCTTTCAGTAACGCTATTATAAAGCTAAAAAAAAATAACTAATTAGTTTTGCTGATAAATAGTTGTTTTATAACGTATGTTGTTAAATATTTTTTGTTTTTAAGCCGTATTTTAAAAAAAGTTTAAATGCCGTTTGTGTTTGATTTATTTTAAGCGGTTTTTTTGATAAATATTAAAAAGGACTATTTAAAGTTCAGATAGCTTGAAGTGCTCAGCTTGGTGACTATTCTCCATATTGCTCGATTAGAAAAGGCTCAAGGATGAGAGGAAGTTAACCAACAAGGGAGGGAACCCTTAATGGTTATCGCATTGGAAGCTACCAACATACTTAAGGAAGAGCCTTAAGCATACTGTCAGGGAAAGGAATTCCTGACAGTCTACCTACAAGGAGTGCAACCTATGTTTCATCATTCCGCAAAATTGCAGTATCCAGTGAAAGTCGATAAGCCTAACCCTGAGTTTGCGATGCTGCTTCAGCAGGCCATTGGGGGTATCGAAGGCGAAATCCGCGTTGCGATGCAGTATTTTTTCCAGGCAATGGGCGCGCGTGGCGATGATCGTATTCGTGACATGCTGATGTCGACAGCGACAGAAGAGTTATCGCATATCGAGATGTTGGGGCACGCGGTTGCGCTTAATTTAGAAGGGGCGCCGGTTTCTTATCAGGAAGCCACTGCGAAAGACCCAGTCATGAATGCCATTCTAGGCGGTGCCAATCCACGCCATTTATTATCCTCTGGCCTGTCCGCTATGCCGGTCAACGCCAATGGCGTACCGTTTGATATGAGCCATGTTTATGCAACCGGTAATATCGGCGCTGATATGTTGGCAAACGCCACCGCGGAAGCTGGCGGCAGGGTACTTGCCTCGCGCTTATATAACTGGACTGATGACCACGGCATGAAAGATTTCTTATCTTTCCTCATTGCCCGCGATACTTACCATCAGCAGCAGTGGTTAGCTGTTATTGAAGAGATGGGCGGTATGAAATCGCAGTTGCCTATTCCCAACTCGACGCCTGAAGATCATGAGAATATGCAACACTCCTACTACTACCTGAATACGCTGCTCGACAAAGAAGCACCGAAAGGCCGGTGGGCTGAAGGCCCCTCTCTAGCCTGGATTTCTCATAGTACCTCAGCCAGTACCGCACTCAGGCTGTAACACCGCTAAACACCTACTGGCTCGACTTACATCGGCTACTTTTTAACCACTTTCCGTCCTTCAGACAC
>NZ_JACCDE010000036.1 GCF_013415125.1 Vreelandella glaciei
ACTGGCGCGGAACTTGACGTTGGGCATGGCACTGTCTGGGTGAATGGCGATATTCGCTATATTGCCATGCAGTTCAGTAGGTTAGAAGCATTCCTGGGGGCCGGTCTCACGGATTCAGGTTGAATTGCAGTAAACAGTGCTAAAGCAGACACAATGCGTGCTTTTGGCAATGCCTCTTCAGCCTAGCTGGTTTAAATAGATTTACCGGGATAAGTGAGGTAGTGATTACAGCTCAGGAGGAATTTCCGTCGGTTCCATTTCCACATTTAACTCGAACAAACCGCTACCGGTAGCGCTAAAACCGCTTGCGCTTACTGTGTAAATACCAGGCAGTAATTGCTCTTGAAGACGGGAATCGGTGCCCCCTGCGCCATCGTCGTCGCTGGCTGCAACGCCTTGACCACTAATTTCAATCAATGTATCGAAATCAGCGGAGCGCATTTCTAGGGTAACCAACGAGCTCTCTTCCAGCTCCAACTGATAGATCAGTGGTTCACCGCTGTACCAACCACTGAGCGATCCATCGGCAGTGAGTGACCCATCGTTGCGCAGCTCGCCATCGCCCGGTAATTCGTGAGGCGCCACGAAAAGGGTATAAACACCATTGCCATCGTCATAAGCACTGCGCGCGGTCAGTGTGTATTCACCGGGCTCAAAGAAATCGGCAATGCGAGCGTCTAAATCACCGGCGCTGTCATCATCTTCACGGGTATAGCCATTGGGTCCTTCTATGGCTAAATAGGGGTCAAAATCATCAGAGCGCATTTCAAGCTGGTAAAGACCCGCCTCTTCTATGTTCAGCGCTATTTCATCGGCATCGCCCTGCAACCAGCTGTCGAATGGTTCGCCTATTGTTACCGTGTCAGCATCGGTGAGCTCTACGCTGCGGCTATCAATGGTAAATGGGCCATAGCTATAAGCATCGGCACCACTCACCACCACCACATAATCACCGCTTTCTTCGATACGGTGGCGCACCACAGGCGCATTATCGAGCAACTGGAGCTGGTCATCGTAAAGAGCCACGACGCCCTGCAAGGCACCGTCGAGAGAGATTTCGACAATCTCACCCGCATCTAAGGCGATGGCATAGCGCATAAAGCGGCTGCCATCGTTACCGTTCAGTTCGCTCGCCGAGGTTATTTCTCCGCGTGTGCGCTCCGCTAGAGCGAGCCTTTCCAAACCTACAATAGCCTCGGCGGCCGCTGGCTGATCAGTCGTTTCGGCGTTTTCGGTGGGCGCCTTTTCCGCCATCTCCTCAGTTAGAGGCAACGCCTGAGCGATGAAAAAGCCGACGGCAGCGCCCCCAAAAGCCACTAATATAAACGCTAGCGAAGCTGATTTAGCCATGAACGATCCCTTGTTAAGTTGTAATGACAATCATTAATAAATTAAGCAAACGTGATTATAAGATGCTTAACGAAATCAAGTGAGCGTTTGATAAAAAATACTGCATTGCAAAAAACTGACTTTTTACTAACTTAACCCTTGGGTTGATAAGTCACTGAAACGCAAGGGCACGAACATTGCGATTAAAAAATCTTGAAATTGAACCTAATTGCGTCGATCTTCTCAAAGCTTGCTGACCCGCAACGACAAGGGTACTATCGCAAGGCCTACTCGGCACCTCATCAAAGAATGCGGGATCCGTAATACGCAAAACTGAGGTACTCCTATGGGAGCCCAAAAACGACTGATCCGAACGATTTGTTTGGCAGCGGTAGTAGTTGGTAGCGCTGCTAATAGTGCTTTCGCACACGAAACAGATACACAGGAAGGCGTCGCCTCCTTTTACAGTGACCGCTTTCAAGGAGCCACCACAGCGAGTGGAGAGCCCTTTGACCAGCAGGCACTGACAGCCGCCCACCCTAGTTTGCCGTTTGGCACGAAGGTGTTGGTGACGCGCCCGGACACGGGGCAAGAGGTAGAAGTATTGATCAATGACCGCGGCCCCTTCGTTAAAGGGCGCATTATTGATTTATCCAAACGCGCGGCAGTGAAGCTTGGCATGCTACGCCGCGGTACAGCACCGGTTATGGTAACGCTGTTGGATTAACGGATAACACATTCTTGGTTGGTGTGTGATACCCCTTAGCCTAATTAATGCGACAGTAAACCAGTCAAAATAGTGCCACTCTATAAATACAGGGCGACCAGCAATGGTCGCCCTGTTTCTTTTGAGGTGCTTTATCTCTTACCGCTTTCTCATGCATGGCGAACTTGCAAGCAAGCTAATGGTCTCTATGCTGCAAGGAGTTTAACGCGCGTAGCTGAAACAGATAGCTCAAAGCGCCATTTATTCGCAGGAGGCATTTATGCAGTCACAGTTTTATACGCTCACCGATTATCCCCGCGGCCTACCCGATCGCGCTCTGTTTAAACTGGAGACGCAGACGCTGCCTGAGCTAGCCGACGGCGAAGTGCGAATTCGTAATCGCTGGCTCTCTGTAGACCCTTATATGCGGGGCCGCATGAATGGCGTTCGCACTTATGTAGACCCCTTTGAACTCGGCAAACCCATGGAAGGCGGTGCCATTGGTGAAGTGATCGAGTCCAATGATCCAAGCTTAAAAGTAGGTGACAACGTCAGCCACATGGGCGGCTGGCGTGATATTGCCCAACTGCCTGCCCAAGGGGTGACGCCATTACCCGACCTTGATGTTCCTGAACAGGCTTACCTGGGTGTGTTAGGCATGCCGGGCATGACCGCCTGGACCGGTCTTAATTTGATTGCAGAGTGCAAACCGGGCGATAACGTTCTGGTCAGTGCGGCCAGCGGTGCGGTTGGTTCGTTGGCGGTTCAGTTAGCCAAAGCAAAAGGATGTCATGTAGTGGGCATTGCGGGTGCTGCTCATAAGCTCGCTTGGCTTGAATCACTGGGTGTCGAACCGGTCAGCTATCGCGATCGCAATGCGCATGAATTAAGCGACGCCATTAAGCTCGCAAGCCCCAACGGTATTGATGTGTATTATGAAAATGTGGGTGGCATTTGCCTGGAAGCTGCCCTCAGCCAGTTAAATGAAGGCGCCAGAATCGCGGTGTGCGGTATGATCGACGATTACAACGCCGCAGAGCCCACTCCCGGCCCCAGCAACCTTTCGCAACTGGTGATACGAAAAGCCAAGATGCAGGGTTTTATCGTGGCAGATCACTGGTCGAGCTATCCCTACTTCCTAAACGAAGTGGCCCCGCAAGTCGCCGCTGGCAAACTGGCTTATAAAGAAACCGTGAAAGAGGGTTTAGAGAGCACCCCAGAGGCTTTCTTGGCACTGTTTGAGGGCGGTAATACCGGTAAGATGCTGGTCAAACTAGACAGCTAATCGTTGCGTTAGATTAAACTTACAGGTGCTCACTACCCCACACCCCAAAAGCCGCGCTACGTTGATAGTGCGGCTTTTTTATTGATCACTGTTCATGCTTACCTACCAGAAATCATTAGACCAAAAGCGAATTGATTATTAAAATCGATTAGCTGTTGAGATGTGTTTTAACCCATCGGCATTGCTGATGGGTTAAGGCTCACTGCTGAATCGCCGCTTAGCAGCCACTACTAAGCGGCATTAACTCGTTGTTAAATAGGGGTTACCTCATGGATGAACACTTACGTACGCACAGCAGATGGCCGCTATTACTGCTTGGCCTTTTGCTAGTGGCGGCGGGACTTGCCTTGGCCATTGGCGGCGGCAAGCTGCTTAGCGTAGGCGGCAGTGCTTATTACTTAATTACCGGCATAGGCGTTATCGCCAGCGGTGTTTTACTGGCAATACGCCGGGGAGCAGCGCTCTGGCTGTATGCGCTTATCTTGTTTGCGACGCTTGTATGGGCGTTATGGGAAGTCGGATTAGACTGGTGGCAGTTGGTGCCACGCGTTGCGATCCTCTGTCTAATCGGAATTATTCTACTGCTTCCCTGGTGGCGTAAACCGTTACATTCACGGGGCGGCAGCTTGGCATTGGTAGGTAGCATTATTGCTGCCATCTTGGTGGCTATTGCGAGCCAGTTAAGCGACCCAGGCAGAATCGAAGGGACGATTTCCAACCCCAACGAAGCGGCTAGCACCGTTAACCCTGCGCAAGTAGCGGGAGACGACTGGCCCGCCTATGGCGGCACCAACGCAGGCACTCACTACTCCTCGCTTGAACAGATTACGCCTGACAACATCGGCGAACTGGAAGAGGTATGGCGCATTCAAACCGGCGATGTGGCGGGGCCCAGCGCGCCGCCCGAAATCACCAACCAGAATACCCCGCTTAAAGTAAACGACAGCCTATATATTTGTACCTCGCACAGCCGCGCGATGGCGCTCTCCCCGGAAACAGGGGAAACATTGTGGGAGTTTGACCCCGAGGTGAGCACGCTGGGTGCCGAGGATTTCTCGCTCTGGGCGCATATGACCTGCCGCGGCCTCGCCTACTACGATGCGGCTAATTACGCCGCTGGTTCAGACACTAGCGAAACAGCGGATGACAGCGAGGCCGGCAACAATAGCGCCGCGACGAGTGACACAGCGCTCTCTTTCGACATCTTCGATAACAATGATATTTTCAGCCTCGACCTCTCTTTCCTATCCTTGATGTTTGGCGCTGAAAATGAAGGCAACTCGCAGCCCATGCTTAGCGAAACGGATGTCATGTGCCCACGCAGGCTTTACCTGCCCACCGCTGATGCGCGTTTAATTGCACTGAATGCTGACACCGGTGAACGGTGCGCCAACTTTGGCGAGAATGGTGAAGTCGACTTGACCAACAATATTGGCGACTTCGACCCTGGTGGTTACTACTCCACCTCGCCTGCGACAGTAACTGAAAATCTGGTTATTCTTGGTGGACACGTTACCGACAACAGCTCCACTGATGAGCCTTCTGGCGTCATTCGCGCTTTTGACGTGCATACCGGCGAGTTGGTGTGGAACTGGGATAGCGGTAACCCCGATGACACCGAACCACTAGCTGAAGGCGAAACCTACACCCGTAACTCGCCTAACGTATGGGCGCCGATTAGCGTAGATGAAGAACTCGGCATGGTTTACCTGCCCATGGGCAACGCGACGCCTGACCAGTATGGCGCTAACCGTAGCGAAAACGATGAAACCTATAGCGCAGGCTTGGTGGCACTTAACTTGGCAGATGGCCAAGTGGAATGGGTTTATCAGTTTGTCCATCACGACTTATGGGATATGGACACACCCGCCCAACCGGTGCTGATTGACCTGGCCACAAATGAAGGCACCCAGCCCGCGGTGATTCAGCCGACCAAGCAAGGCAGCCTTTACGTTTTGAACCGTGAAACCGGTGAGCCGATTGTGCCCATCGAAGAGGTGCCTGCTCCGCAAGGCGCTGTTGAAGGCGACTGGACAGCGGAAACACAGCCGCGCTCAGCGCTAAACCTGCTGCCTCCCCCGCTCACCGAACGCGATATGTGGGGTGCGTCACCGTTTGACCAAATGATGTGCCGCATTCAGTTCAACTCGTTGCGTTATGAAGGCCAGTACACGCCGCCTTCGCTGGAAGGCAGTATTGTTTATCCGGGCAATGTCGGGGTAATGAACTGGGGTGGCGTCGCTGTTGATCCTGAGCGTCAAGCGTTGTTTACCGGTGCTAAATACCTGGCATTCGTCTCCACCCTGGTACCTCGCGAAGAGGTAGAAGAAGGCCAAGGCTCGGCCAGCGAACAGGGGTTGCAGCCTAATGCAGGCGCCCCCTATGCCGTTGAGCTTGGCCCACTGCTTTCCGTGCTAGGGCTGCCCTGCCAAGCACCCTCCTGGGGTGATGTGGCCGGTATCGATCTACAAAGCGCAGAAGTGGTATGGAAACACCGTAATGGCACGACACGCGACAGCATGCCGTTCGACCTGCCGATTGGGCTGAATGTCGGTGTTCCCGCACTCGGCGGCCCGATCACCACTGCGGGCGGTGTATCGTTTCTGAGCGGCACGCTAGATCAGTACCTGCGTGGCTACGACATCACCTCTGGCGAGGAAGTGTATAAAGCGCGCCTGCCAGCAGGTGGTCAAGCCACACCCATGACCTACACCGGCGAAGATGGTCGTCAGTACGTCGTGGTCACGGCAGGGGGTCACGGCACCTTTGGCACCAAAATGGGTGACTATGTGATTGGCTACGCGCTGCCTGAATAACCGATCGAACTAATAGACCCACCAACGAAAACGGGCGACCCAATGGGCCGCCCGTTTTTATTTATGCAGCGTTTAGAAACGCACTTCTAATCCGCCATAAACGCTGCGTCCAGGAGCAGATTCATAGAAACGACCAAAAGTGCCGTTCAAGCGCACATTGGAATAATGCTCTTCATCTAATAGGTTGCGCACGCCCACATAGGCATTTAGCCGCGTATCGCTGCCCAACTGCCAACCATCTCCCACACGCAGATTGACCAGCCAGTAGCTATCGACCTCGGTTTCATTGGCATTGTCCGCCACCAAGTCACCCACGTATTGGGTTTCCAGGGTCGCAAAGCGTTCATCAACTCCTTCCCAGGTTAGCTGGTTGAACCAGGTCTGTTCAGGTAAGCCGGGGATGCGGTTGCCGCCAAAGCTTTCCGTTGGTGTGGCAAATTGATCAAATTCATAGCGCGCCAGCGTCAGGGCGCTATCCAACCGCCACTGGTCGGCTAACTGCCAACCGAGCGCCAACTCGATACCGTCACGATCAGTATCACCCGCGTTCTGGTAGAGCGTGCGCCCCCCATTTTCCTCTTCGTAAGGGACTAGCTCATCGCGCACGCGTACTGAAAACAGCGCCAAGTCATAATCCATTGCGAGTGGCCCCACATAGCCACGCAACCCCACCTCGCGGTTCCACGCTTTTTGTGGCTCAACCGCCGGGTTAAAACCGCCGCCCGCTGGGTTAGCAAACTCTGAGAACGTTGGGGTTTCAAAGGCGGTGCCGGTGTTGATATACGCCTGATGCTGTGGGCGATAGCGGTAGCTAAGCCCCGCCGAGCCGCTCCACTCATTAAAGGTTTGCTCGCCGCTTTGATCACCATCGCTCTGATAGCGATCATCTACTTCCAACTCCACCCGATCAAAGCGAGCGCCAAGCGAAAGCGTGACCTGCTCGGTTAAAGCCAAATCACCTTGAGCAAACACCCCAGCCGAGGTTGCCGTTTGGGTCTCTTCCGCCAGTTGCTCACCAACAACACCCTGCGGATTGACATCGTTCCTAAAGCGCTCGTCGTCTTGGCGAGCCACATCCACACCGGTGATATAGCTCAGCGGTAGGCTGCCCAGGCTGACCTCATGGTGATACTCGGCGCTCGCGCCCAGGTAATCACGCTGGTAGCCGATGCGGCTGTCACCTACGTAGGGCAGTTGCTGCTCAAAATCGCGTTGGGAGATAAAGCCTTTTAAGTAGAACTCGCCAGGGCCTGCGGACAAATCTTCGTACTGTAAGCCGAGGAGCTGTTGATCAACGTTCTGACCGGCATCCAGCGCCAGGGAGTTCGGCGCTGCCTGATCGCGGCCACTCGCCACCTCACTTGCATTCAGCGCACCGGGATCTTCAGAGCGGGGGTTATCGAGCAGATTGATAATCGCGGTTAACGCACGGTCGCTGCCTAACTCGCGGCGTAGTTTGGCATTCAACAGGTACTTTTCCGTGGAGCTCTGCTCTCGATAGCCATCGACATTAAGCGCTGAAAAGCTCACATGGTGCGACCAATCCCCTTGGGCGCCACCGGTTTGCACGACCGCCTTACGGTAGCCATCGCTTCCCACCTCGGTACGCACGCTCGAACCAGGGTTATCGCGCCCATTTGCGGTGGTGATATCAATCACCCCGCCCGCCGCATTGCCATAAAGCACCGAAGAAGGCCCACGGATGACTTCAATACGCTCAGCGCTGTCCAGATCAATGGCATCTAACTGCGCCTGACCGTCCGGCAGCGTGTAGGGAATACCATCGACCATCACGGTAATACCGCGCACGCCAAACGGCGCGCGAGCACCAAAACCGCGGATGGAAATGCGCTGGCCCTGGGCGAAGTTATCGCGGTTCTGCAGAAAAACACCCGGTACTCGCACCAGCGACTCATCCAATCGCGCGCGCTGCTGACCTTGCGCAATGGCTTCGCGGTCAATGGTGGAAACCGCCGCGGGCGTATCATATAGCTCACGCGCCAAACGAGGCGCGGTCACCTCCATGGTGGACAGGTTAGTGTTATTCGCTGGGCTCTCTTGAGCCCAGCTTTGACTTGCTACAAAGCAGCTCAACACCCCTAAAGATGCGGTGGTGAATTTTAATATTATGTTGGGCATGGGGTCCCTCCCAGATAGTGTTAGTGGAAATTAAAAGTGTAAATGAACGATTTTCTATTGGGTTAGTCTCAGCTTGTTCACCAAGGCCTGGATAAAACTTCCGACAGTGCCTACACTTGTACAAGTTACACCCCTGAAAGCAAAGGAGGCTTCATGGCGTTTACAGCGACTGATCCAATTAAGATGATTTTTGCCGTTATACTTCCCCCACTCGGCGTATTTTTTGAGGTCGGTTTTAAAGGGCATTTCTGGCTGAACATTATCCTAACGCTATTTGGCTTCATTCCGGGCATCATTCATGCGTTTTATGTGATATTGAAGCACTAGCATTTAATGAAGCTGTTTGTTGAGTATGACGCCGCCTAAGCTAACGCTTAGGCGGCTTTTTTGTGACATTAACTAAGGCGTGTCGACGCTGATGCAATGCATGCACGCTCTCATCAAGCTCTGGAATAGGGCCTTCTACCTTCAGCCCGGGTACCACCTTTTGAATAGGCAAAGTGGCAACAGGTGGCGGCCCAACCCCTAAATCCGCTAGCCATTCACTTAGCTGCTCTGATGAGCTCGCATAAACAATGCGCCCCAGCCCTACCCAGCCATGAGCAGCAGCGCACATGGGGCAATGTTCGCCTGAAGTATAGACAGACGCCGCTGCTCGCGCTTCTGGCGTCATATGCTGTGCTGCCCAGCGTGCCAGAGCAAACTCCGGGTGTTGGGTGGAGTCACCACCGGCAATGCGGTTACGGTCCTCTGCCAACACGTCACCGTCAGCACTTACTAGCACACTCCCAAAGGGCTCATCGCCCGCCTCAAGGGCCTCTTCAGCCAGTTCAATGGCACGTCTCAGATAGATGAGTTCTCGATCATTCATCGCGAGTTCTCCTTTAAATCAACAGCGCTGACTTACTACCCCTTTCTTACTACACCTTTGCCGTTGCAGGCGTATCTTCCAGAGGCGTCTCTTTCAACGCTTCGCCTTCGCTTTGAGCGATAACGGAGGTACCCACTAAATCGCCTGTCACGTTAAGCGCCGTAGCTCCCATTCCCACCAGTGCATCGATAGCGGTAAGCAGCGCAACCGTCTCTATTGGCAGCCCCACTTGAGCAAACACCGTGGCGATCATAATGATTCCCGCGCCTGGCACGCCTGCGGTACCCACCGACACCAACGTGCCAATCAGCACTATCTGCACCATGCTAATGAAATCCAGCGGTGCGCCAATCACATTGGCCGCAAAGACCGCCGAAATGGCGATACGAATCGCCGCACCATCCATATTTAACGTAGCGCCTAATGGCAGACTGAAGCCGTAGATACTTTTGGAAATCCCTAAACGGTGGGCCGCATTAATGGTGAGTGGTAATGTTCCCGAACTACTTTGGGTCGCAAATGCTGTCGCCATCGGCGTGCGGGCCTCACGAAAGAAAGTGCGTAACTTCACACCAAACAGCCGCATGATGCCGCAATAAATCAGCAAATGAGCGGCGAGTGCGATATACAGCACCACCACCATATCGCCCAACGATAGCAACGTTTCCAACCCCTGCTGGCTTACCGTTTCGGCGACAATCGCAAACACGCCGATGGGCACGTAGTGCAAGACGCCAGACATCACTTTTAAGGTGACCTCATTGAGCGCTTCAATCACCTCATACAAACGTTCGCCCATCGCCTGCTGGTGTTCCGATTGACGCATTTTTAACAAGGCGATGCCGAACACCAGCGCCGTAAAAATAATACCCAGCATATTGAGCTCGGCGAATGCACCAATGATGTTATTAGGCACGATATTAAGTAGCGTATCGACCACACCGGGGTTGTCGGGCACCGAGAAACTAGCCTGTTCGTCCAGCCTCATTCCGCTACCTGGGTTAAACAGGGTAGCGATGATTAAACCCACCGTGATCGCTAATGCTGATGACGCTAAATAGTAGCCGAATACCTTGCCGCCAATACGTCCTGCACTGCCTTCCCTTGACTGATTCACCCCCACCATCAGCGTAAACAGCACAATCGGAACAATCAGAAAAGTAAGCAGCCGAAGTAGTATATCGCCCAGTGGCGCCAACCAGACCGCTACCGGCTCACCACCCATCAACCCGACCAAAACGCCCAGCACCAGTGCGATGGTGACGCGTAAAATCAACGACGCCTGTGAATAGGCTTTCCATATGCGAGTCATTTAAGTCCCTATAGGTTTGCATGTGTGAGCAGGTCTAATTTGAGAAGCATGTACCCCACTTATACATCTCATTCTATTAGTGTGGCACAGCGATATCGACAAGAGAGGAAGGCGGGAGAAACAGCCCCTATCACTGTCGAAGGCCCGTTGGCTTTTTATAGAGTGCAGCCTCCTCAAACACGCACAGCCTTGTGCATGTTTGTTAATTTAGCGATTACTTTATGGAAACCGATGGCGTTAAATACCCTCATTCAAGCATTGAGGTATTGCTGGCACTAATGAAGCCCTTTGCAACTAACGTATCAAGTCAGATTATCTTTACAAGAAAAGGAGTTTTCGCATGCGATTTTCTATCACCTGTTTAACGGTATCCACATTGGCGCTAATGACAGCGGGCTGCGCGCAACATTCCGCCACGACCAGCGAAAATAGCCTAGCTGAAATCCGTTATGAAGTAGGCCCTTGCTACGGTACCTGCCCTGTCTATAGCGTTACGGTTGAGGCGGATGGTACAACCCGCTACACAGGTGGACGTCACACTGCCGTGGAAGGTGAGCACACTCAGGCAGGCAATATGACTGTTTTTCATTCGCTACAAGAGCGACTAGCTGCCATGCAACCCGACATGGGCACAACGCAGCAAACTCTTGATTGCGAACCCCGCGCCTCCGACCTGCCACACTACACAGTGACCTGGGTTAACCAGGATGGCGCACAAGCGGTGCTTGAACACGATACGGGCTGTCACTCTGAAAACGGTCGCGAACGAACTGAGATTCTAAGGAGCCTCAATGCAGAGCTTGGCATTGAAAATTGGGTACAACAGTAAGTGTAATAGTCAGTGCATAATCACTGATGGCAGCTAACACGCGATATCTTTGTCAAGGAGCGCCAATGCATACGATCAATCCGAGTAAGCTACACCACAGCAAATGGACGGCTGCACAGCCAAGCAATAAAGAGAAGCACTTTATGGTTACCCAGTTGCTGCGCGATGAAGAAGAGAACGTAGTAGAGGTCGTGCTTGAGGCTATTTATACTCATCGCGAGCTCATTGTGCCGTGGCAAAGCTTAAAAGATGACAGCGTGTGGAAAGTGGGCTGGCAATAGAGGCATTATAGTAAGCGCAAAGGTAAGATAATCAACAAAGGGTTTGACACGAGCTACAATTCATGACACTGTAGCGACAGTTGGTTAGCAAGCAAGCATGGTTTCAGAAGTGTACGAAAAAGATTTAGAAATGTACGAGATAGACGTGTACAAAATCTTTCGGCAAGACTGTAATTGTATTCCTTGTTTTATCCGCTATTAATCTGGGTGATACCAGGAACTTTACAAAGCGCATTGCGCGAAAGGATTTTTACTATGTCTACTGGCACAGTTAAGTGGTTCAACGATACTAAAGGCTTCGGTTTTATTGCTCCTTCTGACGGCGGCGATGACCTGTTTGCCCATTTCTCTGAAATTCAAGCAGACGGCTTCAAAACCCTGCAAGAAGGCGCTAACGTTTCTTTTGACGTTACCCAGGGCAAGAAAGGCCTTCAAGCTTCAAACATCAAGCAAATTTCCTAAGTCCAAGCCTCTCAAGGCTTAACGCTTTAGAATTTGCTCGAACCTTCCAAGGTTCGGATAACAGGGCCCGCTTATGCGGGCCTTGTTGCGTTTGGGCATATTAAAACTGAGCGTTTAGAGCAGACGACGTCACCCCATCTTCAGATGCATCCGGGTTTAGAGTCTGAAGTTACTCTATCGTTTTTTAACGCAAGTTGCGCAGCATAGGCGGAAGGCGTTAACCCTCCCAGTCCCTTCTTCGGTCCTTCCTCGTTGTATTCCCGTCGCCACGCCTCGATGATGACCCTCGCGTGATGAAGGTTGGTGAACCAATGCTTATTTAGACATTCATCCCGAAAGCGCCCATTGAACGATTCGATGTAGGCGTTTTGGTTGGGTTTTCCAGGTTCGATTAAAAACAGGACAACGCCACGTAGATGTGCCCATGTCAGCATGGCACGCCCGCAGAATTCCTTGCCATAGTACGAATGGCGCTAGGTAGGCCACGTTGTATAGCCAGATGATCCAGTATCCGTGTTAACGACAGTCCGCCAATGGCACGGTCAGGCACGATAGCCACAGCTTCATGGGTAGCGTCGTCGATAACGGTGAGGTTCTTGATAACGCGCCCTTCCGCCGTACGGTCAAACACAAAATCCATTGACCAGACTTGATTGGCGGCACCAGGGCGGCCTAGTGGCTTACGCTCAGACGTGGGAACCGTCTTACGCTTGCGGCGTTTTACCTGCAACCGAGTAGCTGCGTAGAGGCGCTCGACGCGCTTATAACTGACCTGTTCACCGGCTTGACGCAGCTTCAGATAGATCATGCCAGCGCCGTAGCGACGATGTCGATTTGCCAAGGCAACAATGCGTTCACGCAATGGCCCATTGCGGTCAGGCGCCGATTGATAGCGCAATGCACTGGCACTCATACGAAGGACACGGAGCGCTCGGCGCTCACTCAGACCACGTGTCACCATGAAACGCACCTCATCTCGGCGTGCAGGGGCGCTCACCACTTTTTTCTCAGCGCCTCGCGTGTGACCTCCATTTCCAGTAGTAATTCGGCGAGCAGCTTTTTTAATCGCGTATTTTCAGTTTCGAGTTCTTTAAGTCGCTTGGCCTCAGGGACTCTCATGCCGCCAAACTTGCTGCGCCATAAATAGTAACTGGCTTCTGAGAAGCCGTGTCGACGGGATAGATCCTTAATGGGCAGTCCCGCTTCTGCTTCGCCCAGGAAACCAATGGTCTGCTCTTCGCTGAAACGCTTCTTCATATCCAATCTCCTTACGCATAGGATCAGACTCTAAAGTGTAGCGCTACTCAATCTGGGGGTGACGTCGGCCCTACTACCGTTACTCGGAATGCCGGCACGCGCTGTGTAATTCGCACCACGTCGCGCAACCTGCTGGAACGCCTCCAGGCTTATGAGGATGACGTGTTGCGCTTCCTCGACGCCCCTGTAGCTCCCTTCACCAACAACCTGGGGGAGCGTGATCTGCGAATGACCAAGGTTCAGCATAAAATCTCGTGCTGTTTTCGCGCCCGGGAGGCCGCCGAGATTTTATGCCGGATGCGCAGCGTCCTCTCGACTGCGGTCAAGCAAGGGGTGGCGGCGCATACCGCACTGGAGCAGCTATTTGCTGGTGAAGTGCCGGACTTCATGCGACAGGACACCCTGAATCAGGCTGCGTGAGCTGAATAGTTACGCCCTGGACAACGTTATCAATAACCCACAGCGCCCGTTGGTGGCAGTTTTCGGCGGCGCCAAAATAGCGGACAAGCTCGAAGCTATCAATGCCCTCATCGGCCGCGCCGAGCAGGTTTTGATTGGCGGTGCGATGGCCTATACGTTCCTGCGGGCCTGTGAGATTCTCGAGAAGGCCGGTGACAAACTGCTTCTGCCCACAGACCATGTCATGGGTATGGAGAAAGAGACACGTACAGGCAGAGAAATCATCGGCAACTGGATGAGGATGGACATCGGGCCGGATGGCGACTTCGACGGCAAGGTGGCCGCCATCGAGAAACTGGACCGCGCAATTCCCCGGATGATGGAACTGCAACTGGATGTCATTGTGGTAACGGGAGATCACAGCACTCCCAGCGCCATGGCATGCCACAGCTGGCATCCGGTACCGGTTCTGATCCGCGCGAACACCTGCCGGGTGGACAGCGTCGAGGTCTTCGACGAAACTGCCTGTGCTGGCGGCGGGCTTGGTCACCTGCCGGTAAAACATCTTATTACCCTGGCGCTGGCCCACGCCGGCCACTACAAAAATACGGGGCCTGAAGGCCAGCACCGAACTAGACCGGTCTTTAGAGGAAGTTTCCAGTGGGTTCGAAAAGCGGAAAGAGAAGGGACTCTCCCGAAAAAAACTCGTGGCACGCCGTCGACGTCGAAGACGCTCTGGCGGAATTCGGCGTCCGGAAGAAAAATGGATTGACGGAGGATGAGGCCCAGGAGCGATTGAAGCGCTACGGCCCGAATCAGCTACGGGTGGCCCAAAGCCAGCCCTGGTGGCGGATTCTTCTGGGACAGTTTCAGAGTATCGTTATCTACCTGCTGGGCGGCGCCGCCGTTCTGGCGTTTGCCACCGGCCGCCTGCCGGAAGGATTTGCCGTCCTGGCGGTGCTGCTGGTCAATACCACTATTGGCTTTGTAAGCGAATGGAAGGCGGTACGATCCATGGCCGCCCTGCGCCGATTGGGAGAACACATGACCCGGGTGCGCCGGGAAGGCAGCGAGCGGGAGACTGCCGCATCGGAAATCGTGCCAGGCGATATTGTACTGCTGGAGGCCGGCGACCTGGTCCCCGCCGATCTGCGGTTGCTGGAAGCGGAACACCTGAGAGTCAACGAAGCACCGCTTACCGGTGAGTCAGTTGCGGTGAGCAAACTGACCGATACCCTGGCCTCGGATACTGACCTCGCCGATCGCAACAACATGCTCTACAAGGGCACCAGCATCGCCGACGGTACTGCAGTGGGTGTTGCAGCGGCAACTGGCTCGGAGACGGAACTGGGCCGGGTGTCGGCGCTTGCGGAATCGGCTGAGGGAACCGTTACACCATTGCAGCAGCGGCTGGATCAACTGGGGCGCCGCCTCGCCATATTAACCGTTCTTATTGCCATCGTGGTCGCCGCGATAGGTTTTCTGGTGCGGGAGCAACAGGCCGCGCTGGTGATCGAGACGGCGTTGGCCCTTGGTGTGGCTGCCATTCCTGAAGGCCTTCCTATCGTCGCCACCATTGCCCTCGCCCGCGGCATGTACCTGATGGCGGCCCGCAACGCGCTGGTAAACCAACTCACTGCGGTGGAAACGCTGGGGGCAACCCGGGTGATCTTTTCGGACAAGACCGGCACGCTGACGGAAAACCGGATGTGGCTACACAAAATCGTCACCCCCAATGGCGATCTCGTGCTGGAGGAAACCGGCACTGGCGAGGCGCTGGAAGACAAGGAGGGGATTCGCCGTGTCCTGGAGGTGGGCCTGCTCTGTAATGGTGCCTCCCTCGATCAGCAACAGGGAGAGGACAATCCCCGCGGCGATCCCACTGAAGTCGCGCTGCTGGCGGGAGGAAAAGACCTGGGGCTGGAACGGGAATCGTTGCTGGAAGAGCGACCCGAGGCCCGGGTGGAACAATTCGAGCCCCGGCTCAAGAAGATGGCCACCTTTCACCGCGATGAGGGCCAGTATTACGTGGCGGTGAAAGGCGCTCCCGAGGCGGTGCTGGATGTCTGCACCGACATCATGACAGATGACGGCACCAAGCCATTGGATGACGAGACACGCAGCCAATGGGTAGAACGCGCCAGCCAACTGGCAAGCGAGGGTATGCGACTTCTGGCAATGGCCGAGAAAAGGGCGGAAACCAAGGATTCCGATCCCTATGAAGATCTGTGCTTCCTCGGCCTTACCGGGTTGCTTGACCCACCCCGCGAAAACGTCAAAAAGGCGATAGACACCTGTCAAGCGGCGGGTATCCGGGTGGAGATGGTGACCGGCGATCAAATAGAGACCGCCACAGCGATCGCCCGGGCCGTGGGGATTGTCGGGGGCAAGGATGACCCGGAGACCATCGGCATGCTGGGACGCGATATCGGTTCCCCCGACGATATCGACGAGGACCAGCAGGAGAAGATCTACCGTGCCAACATCTTTGCGAGGGTGAGCCCTGAGCAGAAGCTCGATCTGGTGACTATTTATCAGAATCGGGGCGAGATCGTGGCAATGACCGGTGACGGCGTCAATGACGCCCCCGCTCTGAAAAAGGCGGACATCGGCATTGCCATGGGCAAACGGGGCACTGAGGCGGCCAGGCAGGTCGCTGACATGGTGCTGAAAGATGACGCCTTTGAAACTATCGTGGCGGCGGTGCGACAGGGAAGGGTCATTTTCGGCAACATCCGCAAATCCGTCATATTCATGCTCACCACCAATGTGGCCGAAGTGCTGGCGGTTGCCATAGCCATCGGCGCCGGGTGGCCTCTGCCGCTGCTTCCTCTGCAGATTCTTTATCTCAATGTGCTCACCGATGTGTTTCCGGCTCTCGCTCTGGGGCTGGGGCCGGCCAGCGGAAATGAGATGGAAGACCCACCCCGCAGCCCCCGGGAATCCGTGCTGACCCGGGCCCACTGGACTGAAATCACGGGATTTGCTGCCTTGATGGCAGCGTGTGTGCTGGTCGCTCTGCTGCTGGCAGACCACTGGCTGGGGTTGACGGAACTGGAAGCGGTAACGGTTTCTTTTCTGACTCTGGCCTTCGGCAAGCTCTGGTTTACATTCGTTCTGCGGAGCCCGAAATCCCCTATTCTGCGCAATGAGATAACGCGCAATCCTTGGGTATGGGGAGCGCTGGCAATGTGCGTCGTGTTGCTGGCGGCCGCGGTATACCTACCGTTGCTATCTGGCCTGCTCCGAACCCAGCCCCTAGGCTGGCAGCCCTGGCTTCTGATTCTGGCAATGAGTGTCATTCCCCTGCTGGTGGGACAAACAGTTCGGGAGATACAGCGGCGCCGGATGTCTGGATAAAAGGTTCTTCGTCACTTCATATGGATTCCTGATTACGCATAAGGCTCAGCCATCTTCGGGAGCCGGTACGGCATCGGCAGCGTTCTCACCGCCACCGTGAGGAAGCGCGGGATCGTGGCCTTGAGGTCATAGCGCCGATTGAAGCGGTACTCGAACTCGGCTAGGTAGCGTGGGGCATGCTGCCCGCGGATGGCATGGTAAGTGCCAGTGATGGCGTTCTTGACGTTACCCAGCAGGGTGTTAACCCAGTTGAATTGCCGAGTTCTCAACATGTCGCTGACGCCGAGCTCGCGCGACATCTGCAGCGCCGAGATGCCAGTCTTGCGCTGAGTGAACAGGTAGATCGCCAGAAAGTTGACTATGATCAACATAATCTCGGCCTTGCTGAACCATACTGATCAAGAGATTTTCCGGGTACCGCTGCGTCGCGGCATGCATCAAGCGGCTGACTCCCTGCTGCCTTTTTGATGTAAAGGAACTTGCGCCGGACCGGCTGTCATTTTTTTGGCAAAGGGGTGGGCATGCAATGGCTATTCAGAGCGAGCGCAGGAATGTCTTTGTACTGGGATTCGACGAACGGCACGGCGCTGATGTGCAGAAGATTCCCGATTCAGACCAGTTTACCTTCTACCCGCTGTTGCGATCGGAAGAGCTGGTTCATCAAAAACACTATGCAATCGAAGAAATGCTGGCAAAGGCACGCGGCATTCTGCGTGACTTCGATGGTTCCATTGATGCCATCGTATGCCACTGGGATTTCCCGGCGACTCCAATAGCGGCCGTACTGTGCGAGGAATTGGGGTTGCCAGGACCGTCGTTAGAGGCCGTGCTCAAGTGTTCGCACAAGTACTGGAGCCGGCTCGAACAACAAAAGACGGCACCCGAACACACCCCTCGCTTCTGCGCTGTTGACCCCTTCGACGACGACCCATTGGAAAAGGTATCGCTCGACTATCCTTTTTGGATCAAGCCCATAAAAGGCTACGGATCCATGCTGGGGTTCCGCATCAACAATGCCCACGATTTCGAGCATGCCATCGGCATCATCCGCGAGAAGATCAGCCGTATTGGAGATTCGTTCAACACGATATTGAGCTGGATCACCCTGCCCGAAGAGGTGAGGGGCATCACCGGCAACCACCTAATAGCGGAAGAATGCATAAGCGGCCTAGAGATCGCACCGGAAGGCAGCGTCCAGCACGGTGTCTATCGTGCACATGGGATGATCGATATGGTGCGAGATCATAACCACAAGAGTTTTCTTCGCTACGAATACCCTTCGAAATCTCCCCGAAATATCCAGCAGCGAGCTATCGACCTAGCAGAGAAAATACTCAAGAAGATCGGCTTCGACAACGGCTGTTTCAATATGGAGTTCTTCTGGAATCAGGATACCGATGACCTCTGGATCATTGAGATCAATCCACGCATTTCACAATCGCATTCCTATCAGTTCGAGATGGTTGATGGCATGTCGAACCACGAGATTGCCATCCATGTCGCTCTCGGCGACCAGCCCCATTTCGAACACGGCCAAGGTCCTTATAAACACGCTGCCAAGTGCTTGCTGCGCCATTATTCACAGGACGATGCCGTGGCAACTCGAGTGCCCACCGAGCGTGACCTCCTCAAGATCAAGTCCGCACAGCCCGACACTGACGTGGTGATAACGCTGAAAAAAGGTGGCTGTCTATCAGAGTTGTTAGATCAGGATGCCTACAGCTATCTCCTGGCAGAAGTGTACGTGGCAGGCAACACAGTCCACGAGATGCTGGACAAGTATCACCAAGTGGTCGAGATGCTGCCCTTTGAATACAGGCCATTGGCCGGGGAGAAACAGGCATAGACATGCGTCATAGCACCCTGGAATCGCTACCCTGCGAGATCGAGGTCATCGAGAATGAATGGATACCGCTTGCCGACGGCGAGCGGCTCGCCGCTCGGATTTGGCGCCCGAAAGCGGCCGGGCAGTCTCCTGTGCCGGCCATTCTCGAATACATTCCCTATCGCAAGCGTGACATGACACGGGCACGTGATGCCATTACCCACCCCTATCTGGCGGCACATGGTTATGCCTGCATCCGGGTGGATCTTCGTGGTAGCGGCGAGTCTGACGGGGTCATGGTAGATCAATACCGCGAGCAAGAGCTAGATGACGGCGTACATGTCATCCGCTGGCTGGCCGAGCAGCCTTGGTGTGATGGCAATGTGGGGATGATGGGGATTTCCTGGGGCGGCTTCAACGCCCTTCAGATTGCTTCTCGCCGTCCAGCAGCGCTGAAAGCCATCATCACAGCCTGTTCGACCGATGATCTCTATGCCGACAACATGCACTACATGGGCGGCTGCCTGCTCACCGATAACCTGTCGGAATCGACCACTATGTTTTCCGCCAATAGCTGTCCGCCCGATCCGGCGCTCGTTGGCAAACGCTGGCGCGAGATGTGGCTCGCGCGGCTCTCCGGCAGCGGGCTCTGGCTGGATACCTGGCTGCGCCACCAGCGCCGCGACGCCTACTGGCGCCACGGATCAGTAGGCGAGGACTACGCGGCCATCCAGTGTCCCGTGATGGCGGTTGGTGGCTGGGCGGACGGCTACACCAACGCCATTTTCGGGCTGCTTGAGTATCTTCGGGTTCCTCGCCTGGGGATGATCGGTCCCTGGGGGCACAAATACCCCCACCAGGGGATTCCCGGACCCGCGATCGGTTTCCTTCAGGAGGCGCTACGCTGGTGGGATCACTGGCTGAAGCAACGGGATACCGGCATCATGGACGAGCCAATGCTGCGGGCCTGGATGCAAGACAGCGTGCCTCCAACGACCTATTATCACGAACGTCCCGGTCGGTGGGTGGGAGAAGCCGAATGGCCATCGTCGCGGATCCAGACGCAGCGGTTTCGACTGGGAGCTTATCGGCTCGAGAAGGATACTGGACAGGATGTCTCCCCGCCGCTACGTGACATGATCATTCAGTCGCCTCTGAGTGTCGGCTTGTTCGCCGGCAAATGGTGTTCCTACACTGCGGCGCCCGACCTGCCTCACGATCAACGCGAAGAGGACGGCGGCGCTCTGGTTTTCGAGAGCGACCCGCTCGCCACCGATGTCGAGATCCTCGGTGCGCCGACAATGGACCTTGAAATTGCCAGCAACCAGCCAGTGGCCATGGTGGCAGTGCGACTCTCTGACGTGGCAGCCGATAATAAGGCGACCCGCGTCACCTACGGGATCTTCAATCTCACCCACCGTAACGGAAACGACCGCCCCGAGGCACTGACGCCAGGAGAGTTCTTCCGCGCGCAGGTACCGCTGAACCACGTGGCACAAGTCTTCCCCAAGGGGCATCGCCTGCGCGTGAGTCTCTCCACCTCCTATTGGCCGCTTGCTTGGCCGTCTCCGGAGCCAGTGAAGTTGACTCTCCGGACGACCGGGTCGGCACTAGGACTGCCGGTACGTCCAGGACGGGAGGAGGATGTCACCATTCACTTCCAGTCACCGGAAGGTGCACCGCCGCTGACCATGACCCAACTGGAGCCACCGCATCACAACTGGCTGGTCCATCGTGACCTGGCAGAGGACACCTCCATCCTGGAAGTCATCCAGAACCAGGGAGTGTACCGCATCGATGAGATCGACCTGGTAGTCAGTAATTGCACGCGCAATTGGTATACCTACCGTGACGATGACTTTACCTCCCCCAAAGGCGAGACGAAGACGGAGCGCAACTTCCGACGCGGTGACTGGTCGGTACGTACAAGTACGCACACGACCATGACCGCTGACGTCGAGAACTTCTACATCTGGGCGGAACTTGATGCCTGGGAAGGGGAAAAACGCGTGTTTTCCCGGAATTGGGATCTGCAAATCCCTCGCGATTTCCTGTGAAGGTGCAGGCTCTCGCGGCCGTCGTCACCCCCTCGCCGCCGATTCCACCATGTAGCCGCAGTCGCAGATAGGCTCCCCCGGGCTCGGCTGCTTGGTCTTGATGTACTTGATGTAGTAGGTGCTGGGAGGGCGCCCGGCGTCCTCGAGCACGCAGGTCTTCCTTCGCGCCTCGAGCCATGTCGCCACAGCCTGCTCCCGGGGCGTCACCGGCGGCGGCGATCTCGTTGAAGATCGGCCAGATATCATCTACATCGTCTCGCATGGCTTCGCGGATAGCGGGGGCTTCGCGGTTATTCGATGAATTCAGGCATGACACCTCGCAAGACGGCTTGGCTGTGTCGGCAAAGAGCCGATTGAATTGGCAACTGCCCTTACTCATCTTCTTCACTGGACAGCTCCCTGCTGGGATGCACGAGGTCCATCGAACACTGTTCACAGTTTTTTGGCCCATTTGTCCGCCTGACGCTCGGCTTCCTCACGCGCCAAGCCATATTTCTGCTGTAACATCCCGATCAGTTGCTCACGTTTGCCAGCGATCTGGACCAACTCATTGTCCGTGAATTCGCCCCAGCTAGCGCGAGCCTTTCCGCTCAGCTCTTTCCACTTACCTTCGATCTGATCCCATTTCATGACATTACTCCTTCGATCAAGTAGAAAAAATACCTGATTACTCATGTTGATCAGCCACTATCCCGTCGCGTCAGTCTCTCCTAGACTGATGTTATCTCCAGTAGAGGAGGTGACGTCATGGCACGCAACCCTATCCAGTTCCAGTCCGGCCTGTCCTTGCCGGCATTTCTCGAGCAGTTCGGCACGGAAGCGCAATGCCAAGCAGCCCTCTTCCAGCATCGCTGTCCCGGGAGCTCGGCGTCAGCGACAACGCCGCCTGGAAGCTCAAGCACAAGCGGCTGCAGGTCATGCACAAACGCAACCAGAAAGAGAGGCTCGCCGGACGCATCGAGCTGGATGTTACCTACCTGGATGGGGAACGGCCGGGAAAGCGCGGGCGTAGCACTGAGCACAAGTTTCCGTTCGTGCCGCCGTGCAGACCGATGACGACAGCCATCCACAGCGTGTCCAGCTGCGTCGCGGTCGCTATGCGCAGCAGGCTTTGGCGCCTGGCAGCCAGGTCATCAGTGGTGGCCTGGGAGGTTTCCGAGCCTTCGACACTCCGCTCTACGTCCATTACCGACACATCACAGGGGGCGGGCCAGTGGGGGGAACCCCGAGTTCAACTGGGTCAACACCCGTCAAGAACGCGATCACCGGCACTTACCAAGCCATCCGCGGGCAGCATGCCCCACGCTACCTGGCCGAGTTCGAGTATCGGTTCAATCGACGCTATGACCTCAAGGCCATGATCCCGCGCTTTCTGACGGTGGCGGCGAGAACGCCGCCGATGCCATACCGGTTCCTGAAGTTGGCTGAGCCTTATGCGTAATCAGGAAAGACTTTGGGTGGCAGTCGGCGCACTCTGCGCCAGGCGCCATGCCAAGACGAACCGATCGTCCAGCTGCACCATACACCGGCGGGGACGCCCTATGTGCGGATTCGAGACATCCCGGAAGCGCTCCAGGATGACTTTATGCGCTATCTACGCGGTGCGACCATGCCCGTAGTCGACGGCGAGGCGGGGCCGGTAGTGTTCAAGACAGATTGGCTCGATTGGCTCCACCATCGCCGTCCAGACCGCGAGGCCGCACAACGCAGGTGAGGTTCTATGGATTCGACGGCGCGCTTTGCATGGTCCTAGCTGAACTCGCCGTGACGAATTTTCTGCAGCACTTGCCTAACCTTTTTCGTCCCGATTCTGTCTCAATCAAATCGACGGTACAGGCCGAGAGCGCGAGAATCGTAGAGCGAAACCAGCTAATAGCGGCAATAGCGGCTTTTCTATCACCGAAAATGGTTATCGCCTCGGCAATCACATCGCGGGCAAGCGGCTGGACGGCTTGTTCGGCGCGGTGGGGGGGGGTCCTTACACCTATCAAGTCATGGAGTACCGCGATGAGGTCTTCTGGCGACTACTAGACGACTATCGCGTGTTAGTCGTCTTCGACGAAATCCATCACTGCGCCGGTCATGATCCCTTGCTGAGCAACGCTTGGGGGCAACAGATCCTGCAGAGAATCCAGGATCGGGCCGTGTTCACCTTGGCGCTATCCGGCACGCCGTGGCGCTCTGACGACCGCGCCATTGCCCTGGCGCGCTACCTCTCCCCCGAGGGGCAGCTGATCTGTGACTATCGCTATGGTCTCAAGGAAGCCATCGCGGACGGGGTGTGCCGCTCGCCACGCATCCTGCTCCTGGACAACCAGCAAGTAGCGCTCACGGAAGCCGTCGAAACCGAGAACACCGTTAGGTTGTTCCCCAGTATCGTCAAGCTACTGGGGGAGTCACCTGTGACTTACGAAGATTTGCTGCGTCATGACGAGGTGATCGAACAACTGCTCGCGCGAGGAAGCGACAAGCTGGATGAGCTTAATCTGACCCAGCCAGAGACGGCAGGCCTAGTGGTCGCCACCGATATCGAGCATGCCCAGCAGATTGCCCGGGCGCTAGATGCCAGAGGGGAAGGTTGGTGCGTCGTGACCAACCGAACCCCGAATGCCCAGCAGGTCATCAATGCGTTCCGACACAGCGATTGCCGCTGGATCATCGCGGTTGGGATGATCAGCTAGGGAACCGACATCCCCCGCCTGCAGGTGTGCTGCTTTCTCAGCCGCATCCGTACCAAGCTACACTACCGGCAGGTACTGGGGAGGATACTGCGGCGCATGGGAGGAGCCGATGATCAAGCCAAGCTGTTCATGCTCGCGGAGGCGACACTACGGCGATTCGCCGAACGCATTGCCGACGACCTGCCGGAGGATCTGGCGGTGCTGAGCCAGTTACCGCTGCCTGCTGCTGCCTCTGATTCGGTGTCGAGCGGCAACGGGGCTGACAACGATGCGGATGGCAGCAATGAGGGTGAGTCTGAACAGAACCTGGAGGCTGCTTCGCCGAGCACCTACTCGCTGGGCGAGTTTACCGCTGAACCGAGCTATCACGTCAGCTTTTCGCAGCACTACCGGCAGCTTTTGCTGATTTGCTTATGAAAGGCGGCCGCATGGCAAAAGGATCATTAAAAGTAAGAATGACACTTTATGCCCAATCAGCTCGGAGACCGCCATGCCTAAAAAAAAGAAACTGGTAATTATTGCCCACGCGCCTTCCGAGAGCACCAAAAAAATGTTCGAGGCTGTAATCAATGGCGCCTCTGATTCCGAAATAGAGAATGTAGAAGTGCAGTCTCTTTCCCTGCTTGAAACTCAACCCGAAGACATTAATTCAGCCAACGCCATTATTCTAGGCACGACTGAAAACTTGGGGTACAAAGCAGGTTTAGTTAAGGACATGTTAGATAGATGCTACTACGCGTGCCTCGATAAAAATGAAGGGCTACCTTTCACCTTTTATGTTCGAGCTGGTAACGATGGCACAGGCACCTGCCGAGCGATTGAGAGTATGACCAAGGGGTTGAGTTGGAGATTAGTGCAAGCCCCTCTGATCTGCAGAGGAGACTTCCAGGCAGAATTCATCGACCAGTGTGAGAAGCTAGGATTGTCGATGGCCGCAAGCCTGGAGGCAGGAATCATCTGAGATGGTGGGTCGAGAAAATGTTGTCCACTGGTACGAATCCCTGAGTTGCGATCTTTAGAAAATTGTTGCCAGTTTGTCCACTCAACAGTCTTTTTGCTCAGGCTAACTCGCTCAGCAACATATATCGCATATTCCGTATTCGTATAACAGTCGCATTGGAAGTGAACATTGGTCTAGCAGATCTGAATGTGACCTCTTTCCTACACCAAGTTACCAATTAAGCTTTTCCCACCATTATCGACAAGTTCTTGTCGTCTTTGTATAGGACTCACTAGAGCCCGCCCTTTTTGTTTGACAGATTTTGCATCAACGTCCACCGCCACTGTCAACATTTGCATTTTTTTGGATGTCATGCACCCCCATAACCAGAGACTCACAAGCATTTGAAAATGCAGGACAATATGGCTTGTCAACATTGCTCAATCGTAGTGTGACATGCAAGGAAAGCTGCGTTTGCACTACCCTTCTATATTCGCATGTACATCACTATTCGCACATCCACCGTCACCACCAGCACCTCAAGTGCCGCTGCGCGATCACGCCCCTCAGGGCTGGCTCGGTAAAGATGCGGCGTCATCGCCAACAGATCGGCAGTTTCCTCACTTCCGTTTAGTGCAATTGAGTAGCTTACCCTCTCGCTGCCATGGTGAATAAAGCCATCGGGCACTACCGTCTTACTCGCACGTTCAGCTTTTAACGTGGGGTAGATAATCTCCCGCAGCTCCCTCAAGTGATTAGGCCCCGCTTCAACCTGCAGTAGTACGCCACCGGTTTTCAACACACGAGCAAACTCGATTAATACCGGAAAGCCAAACATACACAGCACGCTATCCAGCGTTTCCGTCTGCACCGGTATGTGCGCATTACTACCCACGACCCAGCTGCTTAGCGGTGCCTGTTTATTATCCTGTTTGGCTGCGGCCAATACCGCCCATTTAGAGATATCCAGCCCCATCAGCGAAAGTGGCTGTGTGTTAGTCACCGCATCAGCTAATTGGCGAAGGTAGTAACCTTCACCGCAGCCCGCATCCAGGCAGCTAAAAGGCTGGCTGGCTGCCTTTTGAACCTCGGCATGGCCCAACACAGCATGACTGACTGCCTCCGCAATGGGTTGGTAATGCCCAGCGTCAAGAAAGCGCTGGCGAGCGGCCACCATCGCCTTACTATCCCCCGGATCGTGAGAACGCTTTTGCTGCACTGGCAGTAAATTAACGTAGCCCTGCTTAGCAATATCAAAGCTGTGACCATCAGAGCATCGCCAAACGTTATCCGACCAACTGAGTGGTTTTCCGTCTAGCGGGCACGCCAGTGCTTGAAAAGGGGTGATGCTCATATCGGTGTCTTCGCAAAGGTAGATGGGTGCATGCGTTTAGCGAGTCACCAGAATGATGCCAACTAAAATAACGCCACCGCCGATTATAAAATTAATACTCAGCGGCTCATTGAGCAGCAGTGTACCAAACAGAATACCGAAAAGCGGCGCCAAGAAAGAAAACACGCCTAACTGCGAAGCGCGGTAGCGGCGCAGCAAGGTAAACCATAACAGCAGCGCAGCAAACGAAATGATCAGCGTCTGAAAGCCAAGGCTGGCTAACGCCATTGGGGTAAACTGCGCGCTCATTAGCTGCCCGGATATAGCCGCCACCGGCAGGAGCAACAACGCCGTCACGCTCAGTTGATAGCTCAGAGTGAGCTCTGCTGGCGCCTCAGAAAGCGAAGTCTTGCGGATCACGACGGTCGTGGCCGCCCATGAGAGGCCAGCGAGCAAGCCCAGCGTATCCCCAATAAGAATCTCGGTGCTGTAAGCACCGCTTGGCGCCATGGCAACCACCATTCCCAGAAATGCCAAGCCAACGCCCCACCACTGGCGAATGGAGAGCTGCTCGCCAGGTACCCAAAGATGCAAACCCAGGGCAGCGAAGATGGGCGCAGTATACAGAAACACCGACATGTGGGACGCCAAGGTATAGGTTAATCCCCAGGCGATAAAAGCGAACTCAGCCGCAAACCCCAGGCCCACCAGCAACCCAGGGCCCCAATGATGACCCACATCCGCCCAGCGAATACCGCGCCAAGAAGCCAGCCCGCCGACCAGACACACCGCCAAAGCTGAGCGCAGGGCCATCTGCACCACGGGTGAGATATCCTCAGCCACACCCTTGATCGCCACCTGCTGAAAACCCAACACCAGGCAAAATAGCAGCATCAACGATGCTGCCGTTGCGTCCACTGACTTTCGCTGCGATCGACCAACCATGCAGACAGTGTGGTTGTTGGAGGCTATTCTTTGATTACTCATTGCGGGCTCCTATAACATATAGGTGCCCATTGCAGCAGTAAGCGTCATTGCATACAAACGATTACTTATCGACCCTAGGCTTATGAAAACTCACTCTATGAGAATAGAAAGGCTACCGCTGAATGCATTGCGCGCGTTTGCCGAGGCCGTGCGAGAAAATAGCTTCAAAGCCGCCGCTTATCGCCTCGGGGTGACGCCTGGCGCCGTTAGCCGACAGGTCAAACAGTTGGAAGGCCACTTAGGCGTGGTGCTGTTTGAGCGTCATGCCAATGGGGTATGCGTTACCGAAGCAGGCCGGGTACTGGCTGAAGATGTGCAGGCAGGCCTTTTGCGCATCGCCAGCGGCGTACAAAACGTCACCGAGCGCTCAGAAGAGGCCTTTCGATTGTTACTGAGTGCACCGCCCTCCTTTCTACAACTCTGGCTACTCCCCCGCTTACCCCGCTTTGAAGCTAATGAACGGCAAATAGAAATCTCTCTGGATGCCGAGGCGCGCTTAACGCCACCGCTATGGTTGCCCAACAGAGCACGTTTATCATTGCGCTACGGCCAGGGCCCTTGGCCCGGTGTCACCAGCCTGCGCCTGTTTGAAGACACGTTATTTCCGGTTTGTTCGCCTTCGCTATTAGCGCAGGCAAGCATACAAACCCCCGACGATTTGCTGACACAGACACTGCTCACCGTGGATTGGTGCAGCCACGCAGGCCACCCCATTCCAAGCTGGAGCGATTGGTTTAAAAGCGCCGGGGTAGAGCTAAACAAGATGCCCAACCAGCGGCAATACTCGCTTTACAGCTTGGCTCTCGATCAGGCCATTGCCGGGCAAGGCGTGGTACTCGCCAGCTACCCATTGGTGGCTGACCGGCTAGCGAGCGGTGTTCTGGTACGCCCTTTTGCGGAGCAATACCCACTCTCTTCTCCATTCGCCTATGAACTGATTCTACCTAGTAATGGAGAAGCGCCACCGGCGGTAGCTAGATTCACGGAGTGGCTTGAATACGAAGCAGCCAGCTTTCGTGATACATCACTATAGCGGTGGCAGTCTCAACCTTTATTTCATCTACCTTCTTGTTTAACTCTCGCGCTTATAGCCTTGGAACAGTCCGTACTGCCACTGCCGTACCGCCAGCACCGAGGTCGTGCCAAACCGCTGATGGATGGGTAGCCCGCTCTCCCGTTCGCATAGCGCATGAAACTCTTTCGCCAAGCGCTGCATGGTCTGCTGCCATTCGGCATTACCCGCTGGGGATAGCAGGCCATTGAGCACTACGAGCTTTTCACGGTCACTATCAAAACGGGAACGGAAAAACTCATTGGCAATATGTTGTTGAAAGAAGCGTTGGATCGGCCCGTCCGCCCGCCAGCGGAAATTGGCGGCTACCCGCCGCCTGATGCGGTTGCCGGGAAGTAGCTCAATAAGCTTAAGCCGCTCAAGCTTGAGTAGCTGCCGGGTACACTCCGGTTCACTTAGCTGGTATTGGTGATGAATTTCGTCGAAGCTATAGCCATTGATAACGCACACAGCTACCAGAAACAGCTCTCGGTCATCGACAATGCTTTGCTCCTGGGCCTGGGTCAGCTCCTGCAGACGCTGCTCCTCTGCCTGCATGGCCTGCACCAGTTCAGCAAACTCAAGATTAAGCTGATCACAGATGCACTCTAGCCGCGCCAAGGTAAAGTGCTTTTCAGCGAACAGGCGCTTCACCGAGGCCTCGCTCAGCGCCAACCACTGAGCAACATCGACATAGGTTTTACCCTGAGCGCGAAGCTGGCGTTTTAGCATTTCAATCAGCGAATCGGCTTGGGACATAAAAACCTCATTAGGCAACGTGAAAGGGCACGACGCATAAAAGCAGCAAATACTACTACCAATCAGCACCCATGACACAACTTCGCGCATCAGAGTTGCATCCAGCGAGCCTCATGTAGAAAGTGCTACGACTTCCAGGAATTGATAAGGCAACACCACCATGCATCGACTGCTGCACTTGAAGGGCGCCTGGCCCTACCTGATCGCTATTTTTCTCAATGCCTTTGTGGATCTAGGCCACAAGATCGTCATTCAGAACACGATCTTCAAAAGTTACGATGGCGAAGCACAGGTCGTGCTCACCGCACTGGTCAACGGGCTTATCCTGCTGCCGTTTATTTTACTGTTTAGCCCGGCGGGCCATGTGGCTGACAGCTACCCCAAGGTGCGCGTTCTGCGCATATCGGCCTGGGCCGCCGTGGCCGTTTCACTGGGCATCACCGCCGCCTACTACCAAGGCTGGTTTTGGCTGGCGTTTGCCATGACGCTATTGCTGGCGATTCAATCGGCCTTTTACTCCCCGGCCAAATACGGCTTAGTAAAAGGGTTGTTCGGCAAGCCGCGTTTGGCGGAAGCCAACGGGTTAATTCAGGCAGTAACCATTGGCGCCATTCTCGCGGGCACCGTGGCGTTTACCGCGCTATTTGAGACCTGGGTGTCACCTGAAGATCAAACCCCAGCACAGCTGTTGCGCCAAATAGCCCCCCTGGGCTGGCTGCTGGTCCTCAATAGCGCTCTCCAGGCGGTGGCGCTTTACCGCCTGCCGCTGGATAACACCACACGACCGGATACCCCGCTTACCTGGCAGCGCTACATCAAGGGCACTGCCCTAAAAGACAACCTGCGGATTATCGCTCGCCAGCCTGTCATCAGGCTCTCCATTATCGGCCTTGCCACCTTTTGGTCAGTGGGCCAAGTGCTGCTGGCGGCCTTTCCTGCTTATGCCAAAGATGCCCTGAGTATCGATAACACCTTAGTGCTTCAGGGAATTCTCGCCGCTAGCGGCATCGGAATTGCGCTTGGCTCGCTATTCGCCAGCAAACTTTCCCACAACCGTATTGAAACCGGCTTGATCCCCGTAGGCGCTATTGGGGTGGCCGTGGGTTTATGGTGCTTGCCGCTGTTGACCACGCCCGTAAGCCAAGCGCTGAACTTTGTGTTCATCGGCATCATGGGTGGGCTGTTCATCGTGCCGCTCAATGCGCTGATTCAGTTTCACGCCGCCGACAACGAGCTAGGCACCGTACTGGCCGCCAACAACTGGATTCAAAACATCGCCATGCTGGGCTTTTTGGTGCTCACGGCGCTGTTCGCGTTGGCGGGAGTGAATAGCCACTACCTGCTGCTACTTATCGCTACCGTGGCCATGGTGGGCGGTGGTTACACCATTGTTAAGCTACCCCAAAGCTTGGTGCGCTTTCTGTTGAGCTTCCTGCTGACACGCCGCTATCGCGTAGACGTCCATGGCTTGCAGAACCTGCCCGCCCAGGGCGGCGTGCTGCTATTGGGCAACCATATCAGCTGGGTGGATTGGGCCATGGTACAGATCGCCAGCCCTCGACCGGTGCGTTTCGTGATGCTCAGATCGGTTTACCAGCGTTGGTACCTGCGCTGGTTCTTCAAAGCCTTGGGCTGTATTCCCATCGAGCGTGGCAGCGGTGCCGAAAAGGCCCTAGCCGGTGTTGCTGAACAGCTCAACGCAGGCGAAGTGGTGTGCCTGTTTCCTGAAGGGGCGATCAGCCGCACTGGTCAACTGGGCGAATTCCGCCGCGGTTACGAGCGTGCCTGTGACATGGCAAATCCAGACGTCAAAATTGTGCCCTTCTACCTGCGAGGCCTGTGGGGCAGCCAGTTCTCCCGATCTTCCAGCAAGCTTAAAGAGCTGCGTAATGCGCCTCTGCATCGCTCGGTAGTGGTCGCCTTTGGCAAGCCGCTGCCCAAGGACACCCCCGCCGATGTGCTCAAACGACGTATTTTTGAGCAGGCTACCCGCTCTTGGCAGCGGGCCATGGGCGAGCTCCCGAGCCTGCCTAACGCCTGGATTCAAAGCGTTAAGCGCCGCCCTAGCGACCTTGCCCTGGCCGATACGCTGGGCCGCTCACTCAGCGCAAGCCAAGCGCTCACTGCCAGCCTGCTGATGGCAAAACGACTTCGCAAGCTCAACCCAGGGCAGAACGTTGGCTTACTGCTACCTACCAGCAGTGCCGGGGTTATCGCCAATATGGCCACGCTGCTAGCGGGTAAAACGGTGGTGAATCTTAATTACACCGCCGACCACGAGGCGCTGACCTCTGCCCTTTCCCAGGCGGAAATCGCTACCGTCTTCACCTCACAGCGCTTTGTGAAGAAGCTCGAGCAGCGCGGGCTCGACGTTAGCCAATTGCTTCGCGCGAAGCAGGTGGTTCTTTTAGAAGACCTGCAGGCCACGATTGGCCGTGGCGAACGTTTGAGTACCTGGCTGGCGGTGAGAATACTGCCGACTTGGCTACTACAGCGCTGCTTCTGCCACGGCCACGATGCCGACGCCACCGCCGCCATCCTGTTCTCCAGCGGAAGTGAAGGCGAACCCAAGGGCGTGATGTTGAGCCACCGCAACCTGATGGCCAATATCAAGCAGACCTCTGACGTGCTCAACACCCAGAGCAACGACGTTGTAATGGGCTCACTGCCGCTGTTCCACGCCTTTGGCCTTACAGTGACTCAACTGCTACCGCTGATTGAAGGGCTGCCACTGGTGTGCCACGCCGACCCCACCGATGCCCCCGGCATTGCAGGCGCTATTGCCAAGCACAAAGCCACTATCATGTTCGGCACCTCCAGCTTTTTAAGGCTGTTTGTGCGCAGCTCAAAAGTGCATCCGTTAATGCTGGAAAGCTTGAGGGTGGTGGTTGCCGGAGCTGAAAAGCTCGACGAAAACGTGCGTAATAGCTTTGCGCTGAAATTCCACAAGCCTATTTATGAAGGCTACGGTGCCACGGAAATCGCCCCAGTCGCCTCAGTGAATCTGCCCGACGCCATGGGCGTTCACTATCAACAGGTGCAGCGGGGCAGCAAAGCAGGCACCGTCGGTATGCCGTTACCCGGCACCAGCTTCAAAATCGTCGACCCTGACAGCTTTGAAGAGCTGCCGACCGGTGAGGCCGGTATGATATTGATTAGCGGCCCGCAAATAATGCAGGGCTATCTCAATGACCCCAACCGCACAGCCAAGGCGCTCCATGTGATCGATGGCCACCGCTGGTACATAACGGGGGATAAAGGCTTTATCGATGAAGATGGCTTCTTAACCCTGATTGACCGCTACGCCCGCTTTGCCAAAATAGGCGGTGAAATGATCAGTCTCAGCGCCGTTGAGGCAGCAGTTAAAGCGGCTCTGGAGGATACAGACACATCGCTGATGGCGGTGAATATTCCCGATAGCCGCAAGGGCGAGCGCATTGTGCTGCTTTCAGAAACAGCGTTAGACGCCAAAACCGTCAAAGCCACTATGCTCGCTAACGGTACGCCACCCATGATGATCCCCAGCCATTGGTTTACGGTAGAGACCATCCCTCACCTTGGCTCTGGAAAAGCGGACTTTGCAGGGGCGAAACGTTTGGCCCAAGCACTAATAGAGGAAGAACTGAAGCATTAAAAGCTAGTGTTGGAGTGAGATACTGTACAGCAAAGCCCAAACTCAATATGCGCTGTGCAGTATCGAGCTCTTCTTAATAAATCAGTTCTAAAATCAGCAGGCCGCTTAGCTTAGCCATTGCTCAATCAGCAGCATGACTTCATACCTGATATTACATCTTCAGCGCCACTTGACCTCAAGTTAACTTTAGGTTTTAGGCTACCTTAGTCGGAAAAAAACCACTGGAGCTCTTATGCGCTTATTCAGAGTCGTTAGTAAAACTATTTGGGATCAAACTCAGCAACTTGGCTATGTACCCCGCTGCGGAAACGATCATAAGCTCGACTGCGTTCATTTGAATGTTGAAGAAGCTGTTCTTTTTATCGCCAACAAATACTTCGTCTATGCAGAAGCACCGTTGGTGTTAGAGATTGATGATGCGCTATTTAACGACCGTATTGAGTGGTTGCCACCCAGTGATGAGCAGCCCTGGCTGCAACCGAGAGCGCATATCGACAACCTGCCCCAAGCAGCCATCATCACCGCCATACCTCTTAGCTACCGAGATGGGCTTTTTGGATGGAAAAATGAGGAACAGTGACTTACAGGTGTTTTGAAAAGAAATCTAGCAGCAGCCCATAGTGCTTATTCTGCCCTGAGCTACTAGGTATATGATCTTCACCTTCGTAGTAGTGAACTTCTGGGGAGCGGCCATGCTCGCGCAGGCGTTGTTCCAGGCGTTTGGTCATTTCCACCGACCACATTCGGTCTTTGGTGCCATGGGAAAGTAGTAGCGGCCCAGGGTAGCGTTCGATTTCGATCGGCGTGGTCGGTAGCAAGCTTTCGTGACTGTCACGCCATGTCCAGGCGCGTTTGCTGACGTCCCAGGCTTGCCAGCCTGGATCCCCTACATCGCGAAAACTACGTGCATCAAAGGCCCCGCACACAACATCCGGAGGGCTATGCGCAGCGATGGCATCAGGTGCGCCCTTGATCTTATCTCTTGCCATTAGGGAAGCGAGCAATAACGCATGCTCGGCACCGCGTGAAATACCATAAAGCCCTACCCGCTCATCAGCGAACTGGAATTCTCGTAGGGCTTTAAATGCCTCCACGCTGCGATCCAGTGGGTAATCGATAATATGCCCCGCATTCCATGCATTACCGCCGCTTGAGTAGCCATAAGGGAACGCCAGGAAGCCATGGGCGGCGAATAGCATCGCGTCACGATGACTCCACCCCGCCCATGCACCTTCAGAACCATGCAGCAGCATGACAGCTGGAAAAGGCCCATCGCCCGGTGGGCCGTAAGTAACGCCCCAGCCGGGTAACAAACGCTGCACGATAGTTAAAGGCATTTAGACAACCACTCCTTCCTTGTTTTCTGATTCATCCAAACTAAATCTTTGTCAAACCCTTATTTTTTATCGAACCCTGGCCGGGGAGCCGTTCACTAAGCAGGACAAGGCAGCACGCCGTGGTGGAGAAAATCATCGAGGTGGTAGGTATAAACGCCTGATGCGTCTTTGCGTTTAAATGACACTTGAGCGGCACTTGTAACGCAAAGCCAAGGGCGCATATCGGCGGGTTCATGCTGGGTAAGCGCTTCTGGCGTATAAAGCCCCACGCACTTACCACCCTGAGGATCTCTTGCCGAGGCGTACTCGAATGCTTCAATTCCCGCGTGGCGCATTGCGCTTCCCAATTGCTGACACGGGGCGTAATCAACTGGATGCTTCAGTACCGCAAGGTGGTCGGCAAAGAAGCCTGCGTATAGCCTCACTCCCTGTTTAACGGCATAGTCTACAGAAAAGAGTGTGTGCTCTGAGCGCAGTGAGGCGGTAACGGGATCACCTTCCATGGAGTACCAGAAAACCAGTCGGTAGTAGGCAGATTCAGCGAGAGTGGTAGCAATGCCCTTACCACCGTAGAAAATGCTCGGTTCAAACACGCGCCCAAAACGCGACCCCCATTTGAGAGGCGGGTAACGGAAAGGCGTTTTAAGCAGGTAGTGCAAGTTGCGCTCCTGCTCTGGATAAGGTGGTTTAGCAGTTTCAAGCAGTGCTTCAAGCATCTCCTGCTCTTCTAACGTGTCAACATAGCTAAGCGTTGCGACTTGCTCCTGACTCTCCACCAGTCGATAAAGGGTGCCGGAAATAGATTCGATATTTCGCTCGCCGCCACAGGCTTCCCACACACTCACACTTTACCCCGCATACCATCCACGAATCTCAGTACCGCAAACAGCCCCTCCAAACGTGTTACCTGCTCGGCCGGGATGCCACCAGTAACACGGTTGGATGTTCGCATAAAATGCTGAATCCATGTTTGGTCGCCGCCGGTAAGAGCGAATAATGCTCGAGCCAAGCGAATAAGCAGCAGAGCTAGTTCACCCTGCTTAGAGTTCGGGTCAAGCTTCAGGCTTTTTTTAAGTTGGGTAATAGTCGTGCGGTGCACACCTAGCACCTCCGCCAAATCAGACTGCGATAACCCCAATTGCTCAGCAGCACGCAGAACTGCTTTAGCTAGCACCATTTCCGGGGTGGGCTTTGTTTGAGTAAGGGCTGGCATGGCGCGCCTCATAAAGATGTATTTCCATCAATAATAGCAAAAAAGCTGGTTATTCACACACCCGTATTATCTTCACTTGTTCAACGAGTGGGCGCATAGTCACGTCTGTTTCATTTACCCTTGTCTTATCCAGGACTCTATCGGCTGACTACCCATGCAAAGGCGCTTGCCGCTGCCTAAGCGTTGGCTACTCAGATGGTTTCACCTCAACACTATCCACTTCCCCCGAGCTTTTCCCTTGCGCCCCGCGGGCGATATCGTTGTGACTGATAACCACAATTTCACGTGGCCACCACTCTGGATGATTATCGCGGATAAAGGTCAGCAGCTTCTCGCGCAAGTTCATTTCCGCTGTCCAACCCGCCAAAGGGTCTGAGGTCATGAGGTAGCAGGTGACGGTTTGCGCCGTTCCTGTTTGTGCCGTTACGTAACAGAGCAGCTTATGGTGTTCGATAACGCTGTCCTCTTCTTTGGCGAATTCGAGGAATTTATCTCTTAGCAGCCCAATATTGGCACTCAGGTGAAGCGTCAGCGTCAATGACCGGTACATCTTGGTACTTTTTACCGACAAATTGTCGAAAGGTTTAGAGGTGAAGTAGGTAACGGGCACAATCAAACGCCGCTCGTCCCACGACCGCAGCCGAATAAAGGTATAAAAGATGCCTTCGACATAGCACCACTCGCCTTCAAAGATCACCAAATCGCCAATACGAATGGGCTTAGCAAACGATAACTGAAATGAGGCGAGGATATTGCCAAGTACTGTTTGGCCCGCCACACCGACTAATACGGCCAATACGCTGGCAGACGCCAGGATTGATAAGCCAAGGGTTTCAAAGAGCTGAACCTGACCCAGTATATAAATTGATACGGCTGTCACCGTGATCAGAATGATCCCCCGACGCAGCGCATAGAGTGAGGTTAGCAGTCTGCGTTCGTCTCTAGGCTTAGTATCATCGATTTCGCCTACGATACGCCGCGTCAAACGTAGCATGATGGTATCCACCAAGCGCAACGCAATGGTGCCTACTCCCCAGGCCATAATACTGATTAAAAGTACCCGAAAGGTTGTGGTGGCAACCGCAGAAAACGACACCACGTAATCCAGTACCATCTGAGTGACTAGCGACATCGCAATCAGCGCTGCTGGCATACCAATTTGACTGGCAAAGATGCTGGATACCCCGGAAGGCAGCCATTTCGACATCAAGCCAATCAAGCGGTGAACTCCCCACCCTACGAGCCCGCTAAACAGTACAAACAAGGGAATTGCAATCCATTCCCAAATTCTCAGGATGCCAAACGAGGCCTGCAAGCGTTTGGGGATATAGCTTTCCAACGCTGAGGGGCCGTACTGCTCATAAAGCGCCGGAATGTAGGACACGCTGATGGGCATGATCAGCCAGACTGGCTCCTGGTCACCCGCACGGTATCGACCCAACCGGATATCGTAGGTTTCTCCGTCGGCTTTTAAAGAGGAGACTTCAACGTTGCGGCGGGTCTCGCCAACGCGGGGGTTTTGACCTGCGGGATCTTCAATCACCGCATCTTCGCGACCGGGCAGATCGGAAACGCTCAACCACTCGCCGCGTTGGAAAACCTCTGCCAGTTGCCGGGCGAGTTCACTCCCCTGCTCGCGTTGTTCATCTTCCGAGAGTTCGGCAAGGTTGAGCATATGGGCAGCGGCCGCATACTCTTCCTGCCCAGTCAGATCCAGAAAACTCCTTATTGATTCTCTTGGCGTTACTCGGTTTGCCTCTTCGGGAGGTTCACCAAGCCCCGTATTTAACGCATCGACGGTAAACCACCGCTCACTTTCGCTCTCTCCTCCCTGAGTTTGTGCCGCGCATAGGTTGGAAAATGTCAGTGCCATCACCAACAAACCCCATGCGAGCCACGAGCTGTTTGCTTTCATAAATGCCTTATTCATTGAAGTGGGTGAGTTTGACTACCCACCGACCGGCCCTGTCGAGCCAGTCCAGCGTCATTACTGGACTATCCATGTCAGTGGAGGAACAAAGTACAGCCTACCTTACTGGATGAAGCAAGACAGAATGCAATAGTGAGAAATGGAGTGAGAACAGCTCGCCATATAAAATAAATCTTACTTAACACTTTCTCCTAACTTAGTTAACTCGGCATCGTACAACGCCACCAGTAAGGGCTTGCCTTCGGCATTCACCTTCAACTGTCCATAACGCGCTGGCTCAAAGCGTTGACCGTGACCTTCCTGAAAGAAGAACGCATCGGTGGTAAAGCGTACTTGACCATTGCGCAAACGGTAGCGAAGGCGCCGTTCGTCGTCGCGTAAAGAGGAACCATCATCCAGCCCCTGGAAGTGGGCAATACGCTGTTCATCCAAACGCACCACTACATAACCGTTACGAGCTTTCAGCGAGTCTTCATAACGCTCACTCTGATGAAGCGCGCTTTGAATTTGATTACTCAGTGCAAAATTTAGCGTCATATAGTCGCCCTGCATCAATGAGCGCGGGTCGACAGGCGCCAGCTCCAGGTAAACAATTTCTCCCTCGGATAAATGACGCTCTTTCTGCCAAACGGCCCAGTTCACCGCCATTAGCACAACGACGGTGGTTAACACTATGATCCAGCGATTTCGCTTGGCTTTCAGCATCATTTCCCGTGTCCTCCCACAGAGGTCGACGGACTATTTTCCGCGTCGCTCAACCACTTATGCAGCGCCCAGCGCAGCGCCAACAGCCCACCCCCCAACACCAACAGCGTGAGTGCCTTGGTTAACAGCGTTGCCTCCAGCCAGTAGTAATAGCTGCCAATACCCGTCAGTAGAGAAAACACGCCAAGTCCTATCACTAGACGATGCCCGATCGCGAAACCTAACAGTACGACGACTAAGCCTTGACCCACACCCGGTACATAAAATGAGATCAGCAACAGTGCCAAAGGGCTAAGATATAAGCCCCAATGGGTTTTGGAATGAGGAATTTTATAGAGCAGCACCGCCAAAGAGAAGGCTACTAATACGGCGTTCAACCAGGGCGCTGACCATGCAAAAGCGTTAGTACTCTGTGCGTCAAACCAGAAGGCAAAGGAGTGGCCGCTATGCGCGAAGCCCTGGATCACCAAGAGGCCTATCAACAGGCCGTAGCCCCATGCTTGCATATCCTGAATACGGCCAGGCCAGCGAAACTCATTCAGCCAGAGCAGCGCCAAAGCCAACAGCATCAATCCCCCCGCTGCAGGCGCCATAGCATTCACTGCCAAAGCCATATAGAGCGCCAAGCTGGCGGCAAAGGCTGAAAACGTACGATGAACCTGGCTCGGCATCACCAACGCCAATGCGCACTGCAAGGCCAGCAGCGACCACCACAAATAAGTGGACGAATTCCAGAACTCGACCAGCGCCCACGCTATTAGCAGCTGCCCGGCTAAGCTAACCGCAAGCGCCAATTGTTCGAGCACATCACCACGAGCTTTGCATAACAACCCAAAAGCCGCGCCGATCATCACAAGTCCCAGGCCTAACGACGCCGCGGGGCTCTCCACCAGAAACACCACGCCCATGGCGATAAAGCCGAGCAGAAACAGCGCCGCCAACCAGCCTGAAAAGGCCTGCAGCGCACGTACAAACCAAGGCGTTTGCAGCTGCGCTGGCGTAGTAGGCTCGCTTAATGGAATGCCTGCTTGGCTCAGCCTAACGCTTAAATCATTAACGTTGTTCGTCACTGGGCAAGCTCCCGATGTAGCCGCTTTAGCCATACTACGGCCCCGGCGCCCATCGCCAGCACCACGATGGTGATCAACAGCAGGCTTCCCTCCTGCCAATCACCTTCCCAGAGTAACAGCCTGGCAAGCAGCAGCGTGGTCACCGTTAACGCCGAGACACAGCCACCCGCAATCATGAACAGGTCAGGCCGCCAATAGCGGTAAATGCCATACAGCACCGCCAGCCAGAGTGAGTAAATCACCAGCACTGGTGACCATACGAGGCCTGCATCGGCTATCAACGTCATCGTTAACAGCGTCATTGGCCCCCCGCTACCCACTGCCAGCAAGCGTACCGCCCACTGCCGTGGCCAACTACAAAAACAAGCCCCCCACTCCCAGGTTATTAATGCCAGGGTGTTTAGCCCGAACAGCCCCCAAAGCGCGGCATCGCTACTGACCAAAACGCCAAATGGCCCGCCCCAGGCACGAAAATAGAGCCCGACGGCCAAATTGAGTAACCCCAGCCACAGCACCCAGAGCAGCTCAAAGCGCGCCACCCAGACCCAGGGCAGAGCAAGCAGTGCCCAGGTAAAAAACAGCTGCCAGGGGTCGGCACCGGTTTGGTACACCTGCCCGAACAGCGCCAACAGCACGCCCACCAACAAAGTGGCCGAGGTTAGCGCCACACGCTGAACCATCGGGCTGGCCTTGGGCCAAATGGCGATGCCTACCGCCAGCACCATCGCTGCCTGCACCACGCCAAAGCGCAGCCAACGGCCCATCTCGGCCCAGTTATAAGCGACGAAAAACAGCACCGCAAAAGCCAGCGCCAGCCCGCCTAGCCACAGCAGTAAGCGATCAATAAACAGCGCCCAAGCGCGAGGCGAAGGGTGCAATCCAGAAGCTTGCACTGCGCGCGTCACCTGTTCAGGCGGTATAACGTCCTGCTCAATCAGTGATATCAGTTCACGGCGGGTAGAGGCCATGGGGCTCCCTTCTAAACGGCGTAGTGGAAACACAGGAATCTAAGCTAAACGCCACGATCACTCCAACTTAGTAAAGCGCAGCCGAGCAACCTGCGCAGGCGGCTGGAAGGAGTCGGCTCGGGCATTTTCCCAATAGTGCTTGAATACCGTGTGCTCGCACTTTGCATTGAGCAGTTCATTGGGTTTTAAGAAAGTGAATATCTGATCGTAGGACTGAATCTCGTTTTCCGAGACACGTCGGATAATGTGCTCGGGCCCCAGTTCACTAGGGTGGCTAAGCCCTGCGGCCCCCAGCATTTCCGCCAGCGCTTTTAAGGTATTGCGGTGGAAGTGGTAGACCCGCGCTGTTTTATCGACAATATCCAGATGGCGGCTGCGGTTAGGGTCTTGAGTAGCCACGCCGCTGGGGCACTTGTCGGAGTGGCAGTTAAGGGCCTGAATACACCCCAATGAAAACATAAAGCCCCTGGCCGAATTGCACCAATCAGCCCCTAGTGCCATGATTCGGGCAATGTGAAAACCGGACATAATCTTACCCGCCGCGCCGATACGAATTTCCTCGCGCAGCCCAGCCCCCACCAGGGTGTTATGCACTAGCGTAACGGCTTCTGTTAAAGGCACACCTATACGATTGATAAACTCCAGCGGTGCCGCACCGGTTCCTCCTTCGCCACCGTCCACCACTATAAAATCAGGACGCTCGCCGGTTTCTAGCATTGCCTTAACGATCGCAAACCACTCCCAGGGATGGCCAATCGCCAGCTTGAAGCCGATCGGTTTACCCCCAGAAAGCGAACGCAGGCGGGCAATGAATGCCATCAGTTCCAGCGGCGTCGAGAAAGCTGAATGGGCAGCGGGTGAAATCACTTCCTGGCCCATGGGGACTTCTCGCGCTTCGGCAATTTCGGCAGTTACCTTAGCCGCTGGCAATATACCGCCATGGCCCGGTTTGGCGCCCTGGGAAAGTTTGATTTCGATCATTTTCACCTGATCGGCACTGGCGTTAGCTGCAAAGCGCTCCGCATTAAACGAGCCATCGTCGTTGCGGCAGCCAAAGTAACCAGAGCCTATTTCCCAGACGAGATCACCTCCATGCTTTCGGTGATAGCCGGAAATAGAGCCTTCACCAGTATCGTGATAGAAACCACCTTTACCAGCGCCCGCATTGAGCGCCTCGATAGCGTTGCCCGAAAGCGAACCGAAACTCATTGCCGAAATATTGAAAACACTCGCCAGGTAGGGTTGGCTGCAGCGGCTACCGCCCACCCGAATCCTGAAGTCACTGTTTTCGATAGCCCGGGGAAGTAGCGAGTGGTTGATCCACTCATGCCCCGGCTGATACATATCCAGCAGGGAGCCAAAAGGCTTTTTATCACTCTCATTTTTAGAACGCTGATAGACCACAGCGCGCTGCTCGCGGGAAAATGGTCGTTCGTCAAGATCGGACTGGATAAAATACTGACGTATTTCCGGCCCAATAGACTCTAGAACATAGCGAAAATGGGCCAGAACAGGATAGTTACGGCTCACCGTTCGCCGTGTTTGGCGTAGATCATAAAGCCCCAGCCCAGCGAGCATGCCAAAAATCGCCACGCCCCAAAGCCATGCTAAAGAAAACACCACCCCCACCAGCGAAACCAACAGCAGAATCAGGCAGGCAACAAAGACGGCATTACGCAGAGGAATACGGGTCAATCCCCGGGCTTCGATCATCTGAACACGAACTCCTTATCAACAGTTCACCACAGGGGCGACCAGCTACCCCGACAGGCTCAATTTAAATCGTAAGGGTTTTGTGTAAGTTTTGGCGAACTTACTACACCCATTAATATCGAATGCTGCACTCACCTCGTATGCTACCCACAAAGGCCTTAGTGGAGACACCCAATGCTAATAAAGATTGCCAAACCGAGTGATTTACACGAATCCGATGTCACGCCGGAATCTATCTACCTCTCCCGGCGGCGCTTTATGGGCGGCATGGCAGGCCTAGGCGCAGGACTCGCCCTATCCGGCCACGTCCGCGCCAATGAAGACTACTCCGATGTACCCGAAGGCGATGCACCCGCGTGGCTAAAGGAGAAAATCAGCGAGACCGAGTGGCGCGCCATCACTCCTAGTAACCCTGACAAGGACAAAATCGCCCCCTTTGACGACGCCAGTGGCTACAACAACTTTTTCGAGTTTGGCACCGATAAGCGAGACCCCGCCCGCCATGCTGGCAGTCTGCAAACCGAACCCTGGAGCGTGGTGGTGGATGGCGAAGTCAATAACGGTGGCCGCTTTGCCCTGGAGGACTTCGCCAAGCCCTCGCAGTTTGAAGAGCGCATTTACCGCTTGCGCTGTGTAGAGGCTTGGTCAATGGTGATTCCCTGGCTGGGTATTCCACTGGCGGACATCATCAAACGCGCCGACCCCACCAGCAAAGCCAAGTATGTACGTTTTGAAACCCTGGTCGACCCAGAGCAAATGCGCGGTCAGCGCTCCTCGTTCTCGGTCATTGACTGGCCCTACGTAGAAGGCCTACGTTTAGACGAAGCCATGCACCCGCTCACGATATTGGCCATGGGCATGTATGGCCGTGAGCTGCCCAACCAAAACGGCGCCCCCCTCCGGCTGGTGGTGCCCTGGAAGTACGGCTTTAAGAGCATCAAATCGATTGTGCGTATCTCGCTGGTGGAAGAGCAGCCGGTTAACTCCTGGCAGGAAATTGCTGCCAACGAGTACGGCTTCTATGCCAACGTTAACCCAGAGGTCGATCACCCGCGCTGGAGCCAAGCCACCGAGCGCCGTCTACCCAATACGCTTTTTAACCCCAATACCATCGATACCCTGATGTTTAACGGCTACGCCGATGAAGTCGCCGAGCTCTATGCGGGTATGGATTTGAAGGAAAATTACTAATGGCCAGCCCACGTATCTGGTTAGCATGGCGCGTGGGCGTGTTTCTGGCCGCGCTAGCCCCGCTGCTGTTCTGGAGCTGGCAGGTGGCGATTAACGCCGCTGGCCCCGAGCCAGGAAATTACCTGCTGCTGAATATCGGTATTGGCGCTCTATGGATGCTGTTACTCACCCTAAGCCTTACCCCACTCACTAAGCTTACCCGCTGGAAGGGCTTTGCCCTAATCCGGCGGCAGCTGGGTCTCTGGACACTCGCTTACGCCACCCTGCATATGCTCTGTTATGCGCTATTTATCCTGGGGCTTAACTGGGCACTGCTGGGTAGCGAGATCGTCAAGCGGCCCTACATTATCGTTGGCATGATCGCACTGATCGGTCTTGCCGTACTGGGTGCTACCTCTAACCGCTGGGCGATGAAACGCCTGGGTAAACGCTGGAAACCGCTGCACAAATTCTCCTACGTTATTCTGGCCCTGGTACTGCTGCACTTCTTCTGGGTGGTGCGTGCGGATATGCAGGAGTGGGCCATGTATGCGGCTATTGCCGCGCTGATCATGAGCACTCGCCTACCGCCAGTCGCTCGCACGCTGCCTAAACTGCGCTATCGGTTTAGCCGTTAAGAAGGAAAACTTTCCTACTCATCAAAATCGGGTTCATGTTCCGTTCAGCCAATGCGGTTATGCTACGCACCATTAACCAACTACCGTTTGGAGTAAACGCATGGCGGTCACCTATGGGGGCGTCGGTCGCTTGGCAACAGCGCTGGCATTGATGTGGATAACCACAGGCGCAGTGGCCGAACAACCTTTGCGCATCGAACAACTGCAGCGCTGCGGCGGCCTGCTGCAGATGGATATTCAAGAATTTTGCCTTCAGGCCAGTGGGCTTGATGAGGGCGAATTTCAGGTAACGCTGAACGGCACGCCCCTCCCAGCAGAGGCGATCGACCATGATAGCGACCGGCTTCGTATCCGCCTCAATAGCGCTGATGCGCAAAGCGGCCCGCTGTGGCTTTCACAGCACGAGCAGGCCAGCAATCCAGTCTGGGTCAGCCTCAAGGGCAGCAATGTGGTAGCAGCCACCGAGCAAGAGGTGGCGAAGAACATGGATGGCATCACTACCTATGTGGACTTGGTCAGCCTGATTATTGAAGAGAGCCACGATGGTGCCCAAGAAGCCCAGCGTTTAGCAGACAAGTACGGTGCCGAAGTGGTCGGCATGATTCCACCCCTCAACACCTATCAGTTGCGCTTGCCTGTCAGCGACCTGGATGAACGCGACGCACTGGTACTCAGGCTGGGTAACGAAGTCAGTGTGGATGCCGTAGTGACCGAGGAGTCAGGGGCAGAGGAAAGCATCGAGAGCGAGACAAGCAGCCCGCCCGATGCGGATGACCAGGAGTGGGCGTCGAATCGTTTTCTGGACGCCGTTAACTTTTACCAGCGCCGACTATCGCTTGAGGGGCTGGACGGTGATATTGAGACACAGCCAATCCGCATTGGCGTTATCGAACGCGAGGTCGATTTCGACGCTCCCGATTTTGCGGATTACCTGGGGGAGTGCCGCGCCGAAGCGACAAGAACCTGCGTTTATGCCCGCGATGCCGCCAAACCCGACGGGCATGGTACGACCGTCACCGGCGTATTGGCCGCGGCCTGGAATGAAGGCGGCAACAGCGGCTTTCTGCGTGGGCTGGATGAGGTAGGCCCTGGCTTCGATGTGATTGTGGACCGCAACTCGGATGCGGGCATCACCGCCAATGTCGCCGCCTCGGTCAATCTGGTCGAGGACGGGGTACGCGTGCTCAACTGGAGCTGGGGTATTCATCGCGTTGGGGCCATCGACATCAACGGCAAGGAAATCGATTCACTGGTGCGTTCGGGCATCGCCATGAGCGGTTATGAAGAGCTGCTTGAAGAGTTCTTCCTGTGGCTACGCGAGGCGCACCCCGATGTCGTGGTCGTCAATTCAGCGGGCAACGCGTCCTCCTATTCGGGAAGAGACGAGTATCGTCTGCCCTCCTCTTTCGTGACCGATCAGCTGTTCGTGGTGGGTGGCCATCAGCGCAGCGATGAGGATGTCCAGGTCGAGGATCCCCGCTACGTGATCAAACGCAACGCTTCGAATATCGATATGCGTGTGGATATCACCGCCGCCGCCTGTGTGCGAGGCTCTTCACTACTAGAAGGTGAGCAAGGCGAGGCGCACTGCGGCACTTCCTACGCGACGCCGCTGGTAGCTGGCCTGTTAGCAGCCATGATGTCGATCGAGCCCGAGCTTACTCCCGCGCAGCTACGCATGCTGCTGCGCCGTAGCGCCATGACCATCGGTGAAGAGTACGATTTCGAACCAACGGACGCTGATGACCTGACAGCCCCGATACTGCCCTCCGAACGCGCCAATGAGCTTAACCACCCGGATATCGGCCTCTCAGCCCGGCTCAACATGTACAAGGCACTGGACCTAACCGTACAAAGCCTAAACCGGGAACGCTAAGCTCACCACCAGCAAACGAAAACGCCCACCTGCCAGGTGGGCGCTTTTCGAACAGAGACTTAAGCTAATGACATTAGCCTAAGACTTTACGCAAATGGTCACGGTAATCGGCTTTGTTACGATCGACCTGTGGCACTTTCATCACATCGTTGGCGATGAACGTTGGCAGTGCCTCAAGGCCAATAAACTCCTGCGACTTATGGAACGGGAAATAAACACCCTCCACCCCACGCCCTTCAAAGAAGTTACCCGGCTCATCGAAGGCTTCTAAAGGTGCATTCCAGGTCAGCGACAGCATATAGCGACGGCCTTGCAGCAAACCACCGCTGCCGTACTGTTTGGTTGGGTCTTGGCGGCTACGGCCATCACTGGCATACAGAGAACCGTGGCCTTCGGTGAACACTTCATCGATGTAGCGCTTCACGATCCAGGGCGCACCCATCCACCAGCCAGGCATCTGGTACACAATAGTGTCTGCCCATAGGTAGTGTTGCACCTCGGTTTCAAGATCGTAGCCTTGATCAATGACCGTCTCACGAATCTCGTAGCCCATCTCCTTGAGCGTACTCACCGCCACGCCGTGTAGCGTATTATTGAGTTCACCGCCAGAGTGCGCAAAGGCCTTACCACCGTTAATTAGCAGAATCTTCATCTAACACTTTCTCCCCAAGAGGTTGATCATCAGCGCTAACAGAAGTAGACGTGACGTTCTTGGCGCATATTGTGGGAGTTACGATGAGAAAAAAGAAGCGATGCTGAGGCAAGACACTTTTGATTTAAAGTCAACAATACTCAGCGTAGAGTACGTCAATATTCGCTTCTTTATGGAAAGCCTTCAATGAAAAGTACCCTTGAAGAGCAACAAGCCTTTGTCACCGTCGTGGATAGTGGCTCGATCACCAGTGCCGCTGAACGGCTGGGCATTAGCGTTTCTGGCGTAAGCCGCGCGCTGAACCGGCTAGAGCAAAAACTGGGCGCCACCCTGCTGCGCAGAACCACACGCCGCTTGGAGCTTACCGAAGAGGGCGAAACACTCCTTGAGCACTGCCGCCGTATCCTGGCCGCCGTGGAAGAAGCCGAAGAGGCGATGCTAGATCGCCACAATCAGCCTCAAGGTCGGCTGCGTATTAACGCCGCCCCCAGCTTTATGCAGTTCGTGATTGTGCCATTGATTGGCGAGTTCCGCGCCAGCTATCCAGGCATCACACTAGAATTAGATACCCATGACCGCTTTGTCGACCTTTTAGAACAGCGGGTCGATCTAGCCATTCGCATCGGCGAACTGGAGGATTCATCACTACACGCCCGGCTACTTGGCTACAGCCCCTTGCGCCTTCTGGCCAGCCCCGCGTATCTCGAACGCGCCGGCGTACCGCAAAGCATTGAAGACCTCCAAGCTCACAGCCTGCTGGGTTTCAGCCAGCTCGATCACCTTAATCAATGGCCGCTCATCCTCGCAGACGGCAAACGTTTACACATCACGCCCACGCTATCCGCCTCCAGCGGCAGCACCTTAATAGAGCTCGCCATAGCGGGGGAAGGAGTTGTTTGCCTGGCCGACTTCATGACCATCGCACCCCGCCAGAATGGCGTGTTGGTAGATGTATTACCCGACTGCACCACGCTACAAACCCAAGCCGTCAACGCCGTTTACTACCGACAAGCCACGCTTTCTCAACGTACCCGGCTATTTATGGAGTTTCTGGCCGAACGACTACCAGGTAAGTATTTGAGTGCTTAAATCCCTCGGTCAGCCGCCTCGAGTGCCCAGAAGCTGCTTGAGGACACGTGACTCCAGCACAAAGGGGACGGACATATGATCTTCACCCTCCACTTTATGGAAACTGCTGCGCAAACCGTATGCCGACAGATCTTCAAGCCGCTGATACAGCTGACTAGCATCCTGCTGGTTCTGGAGTGAGTCGTTGTCGGCCACGGCCAATGACAAGCTGTGATGGATGACATTTACCTCTTCGGCCTCAACCTGTTGCCTGAAGTCGCGTTCATGCTTCAACAAGTAGCTATCGTTCCACCAGAGGCTGGGGCTGGCGGCGACGATGTGGTCAAACAGATCCGGCCGGGTAAATAAGGCATAAATCGCAAACATACCGCCAAAAGAGTGACCATAAAGACTCTGGTGATTAGCATCCACAGTGAAGCGCTCGGCAATAGCAGGCATTAAGCTGTGCTCGATAAAATCCAGCAACTCATCCTGCCCGCCCTGCGGTGGCGTGTTCTGCTCTTCTGCCACCGGCGGTGATAAGTCGTAAGAGCGGCGCAAGAAGTTATGCGGCGCTTCACCCGGATAAGCAATACCAACGATAATGGCTTGGCGGAACTGTTCCTGTGCCCGCTTGGCCTCATGTAAGGAAGCGAAATAAGCGTTGCCATCCAACACATAGATCACCGGGTAACCGCCGCTGTCAGGCACCGCGCCTTCCGGTTTGCTGATCAGGATACGATAGGTGGCGCCTTGTTGGTTTTGCATCTTCCACTCCAGCGTCTGATCCAGCGTCACCTGACGCTCGTCCATGGCTGGCGACGCCTGAGCCTGCGATTTGGATACTGATACAGTCAACAAGACCAGCCCGGCAAACATTAAATTATTAACGAGCAGTTTCAAAAATCGTTTCCTCCACGATACTGGCATCTCATCACCACTGGTAAGCGATACTGCCAATCAGGCTGCGGCCGGCACCACGATAGCAATAGATGCCCTCACAGGAGATATGCTCTTCGTCCGTCACGTTAGTGGCATTGAGGCTGGCACGAACCCCCTGCAAAGAGCCCGCGAAATCATAGTGAGCCGCCATATCAATCAGGCTGTATGCACTATTTTTATTGCTGTTGGCATTATCAATGTACTCACTACCGATGTAGCGCACTCCTCCGGCAAGATGCAGTCGTTCCAACGCAGGTACGCGATAATCCACCCAAAGGGACGCCAGATGGCGCGGGGTGTTCGCCAGGTCACTCCCTTCATTGCCATCATTATCTGCGGTGATTTCGCTGCGGTTGTAGTTGTAGCTTGCGGTCATGCGTAGGTCGTCGGTGACATTTCCAACGGCCTCAAGCTCCAACCCACGGGTGCGCACTTCTCCGGTTTGTACTTGAAATAGCGGGTTCTCGATATCGGTGGTTTTACGATTGGTTTCATCGATCTGATAGATCGCCGCCGTCAGCATCGTCTCTCTGCCTACTGGCTGGTATTTCAGCCCCAGCTCAAACTGCTCACCTTCGGTAGGATCGAAGTCATTACCGCTCACATCGGTACCGCTCTCAGGCAGGAACGATTGCGCATAGCTGAAGTACGGCGACAGCCCCGAATCAAATGCGTAGAGTGCGCCCAAGCGCCAAGTATTTTTCTCATCCCGGCTTTCGCTGACAGTACCGGTGAGGTTGTTGCGAGTCTCGTCGCGCGCCCAGTCGCGACGTATGCCTGCGGTCAAACGCCAGTTATCGAGCTTGACCTGATCCTGTAAGTAAAGGCCTCTGCGGTGGGTTTCCCCACTGTCGTTTGTCCAAACGTTATTCGGCTGGGCTACAGGCTGACTGTAATCCGGATTGTCGATATCGATCGACGGTGCGCTACCACCCGCATAAATAACATCGTTCTCAAGATAAGCGTAGTCAGCGCCTAACATTACTTGGTGTTCCACCTTGCCCTGATCAAAAGTCGCCATCAGCCTAGTATCAGCACTAAGAGACTCCATCTCTTCGTAAAGACCGACACTGCTCCGGCTCAGCGTTGTACCGGATAAGGTGCCTGCTGAGAGGTACTGGTTGGTGGTATCCACCTGACCGTAGCGTACATTTTGCTGCAGCTGTAGCTGGTCACTCCAACGGTGATTAAATTCATAGCCCAGTGCCCACTGCTCTTGATCCAGCTTATCGAAGTCTTCATCGCCAGACCAAAAATGGGTCAGGTTATCACCGTCTTGGTAAGGACGCGGTGATGCAGAGGTCTGGCGCTCCTGATACTGGGTAATAAAGGTAATGTCAGTACGCTCGCTCATCTGCCAATGAAGGGTTGGCGCCAGCAGGGTGACGTCATTATCGACCTGTTCAATATCCGTTTGTGCGTCGCGCATAACGCCCACCAAACGGTACTGCACATCACTGCCCATTTCCCCGCCGACATCGAACTGGCCTTGCAGATGGTTATGGCTTCCCACCTGCAGTTGCACTTCCTGGGGCGCATCAGCACTTGGACGTTTGCTAACCCGGTTCACCAGCCCACCCGGTGATAGCTGACCATAGCGCATCGAATCGGGGCCTTTGACTACCTCAATGCGTTCCAGGTTATAGGGCACGGTGGAGTAGTAGGAGAGCCAGCCACTATTGGGTTGGCGCAAACCATCCAGGAAATCGCCATGATATACCGTCGGATAACCCCTCACCGAGATCAAGTCAAAGCGCGGGTCCATCCCCGCTGCTTCAACCCGAACCCCAGCCGTATAAGCCACTGCCTGCTCTACTGACGACGGCTGGCGGTCACGTAGCTGCTCTTCGGTGACCACGCTGATACTTTGCGCAAGCTCTATCAGCGGTGTATCGGTTTTACTACCCGCCGAGGTGCTAAAGGCCAAATAGCCATCACTACTGATTCGGCTGCCCACCACTGCTACGGTATCCAACACCATGTTTTCTGCAGTACCTGTTTTTTCCATTACATAGTCCGCAGGCCCCCGCTTGACCACTTTCAAACCACTGCCCTGAAGCAACTGGGCAAACCCCTCCTCCACGCTATAACGCCCATTCAATCCAGCGCTTTGCAGGTCATCAGTGAGATTAGCGGGGAAGGACAACACAATGCCCGCATGGCTGGCGAATTGACTCAATACACTGCCCAACGATCCTGGTTCGATGCTGTATGCCTGCTGGCTAGCAGCCTGTTGCGCCTGCCCGTCCGCTGTTTGCACCTGCGCTGCCTGTAGGGGCAAAAGCGACATCGAACTCATCAGGGCACAGCCCAGGGCGATACCGCCAAACGCGCACGAGGATTTGCAATGGTGATATCGAAGGGATATGAGTGTCTGCTTGGGGTTAAAGGATGTGGTCATCTTTATCTCGTTAATTCCAGGATCGGTTGCTTTATCTCTGGGTCGAACGAGATCGGAAAAGGGACAATAAATAATCCAACTTTTTATTCGCTAGCTTTGAGGGTTACCCAATATTGCGTCAGTCGGTCGACGCTAACCGGCAACGCATTGGCAATGGCTTGTAAGTACCTGATATAAAGTTTTCGTGTAATATCCATGCCAGGATTTCTGACACGGACAGAACCATGGAAAAACGCTTCGTTGCCCCTCTCACTGAACCTGAACAACAGACGCTGACCTCC
>NZ_JACCDE010000037.1 GCF_013415125.1 Vreelandella glaciei
AGGTCAGCTTTTCAGGTACCATTTTGGAAGCGGCTGTTGGTGTTGGTTTTTGGTGTAAGGCCCTGAAACGTTAACACTTTCAGCCGCTTTCTTTTATACCCTGTGAGAAATCCGGGCTAGGCCCTCAATCACCGACTCATGTAGATCTCGTTTTACAATTACCCTGCTCAAGCTAGTACAGCGCTGCCCTCCGGTCTGAAAAGCGGCAGCGAATACCTGGTCCAAACAGCTCTCCAGATCTTGGCTATCGTTGATGATCACGCCATTTTTACCTCCCAATTCCAGCTGTGCAGGAATCAGGCTAGCAGCGGCGGCCTGAGCTACCTTCCTACCAATGGTCACTGAACCAGTAAAGCTCACACCGTCAAAGCGTCCGTCGGCAACCAGTTCACTGGCAAAAGCACCTCTACAGGGCATCACCTGTACCAAGCCAGCGGGAAAGTGCCGTTCAGATATTTCAGTCAGTAAGAAAGCCGCAGCTGGAGTAAACTGCGATGGCTTCACTACCAGTGAGTTACCAAAGGCAATAGCTGGGCATAACTTTCTCAGCGGAGTCATTACAGGGAAATTCCACGGACAAATCGCCAGCAAATTACCGCGAGGGCGTCGCAATATAAGATTTCTCACACGTGGGCGTGCGGCAGCAGTAGATTGAAGTTGCTGCCGAGAAGCTTCACCGGCCATGAACTTACCTTCCGCACATCCCTTGAGAATTTCGTTGCGCGCTTCCGCCAAGGGTTTCCCTTGTTCTAAGGTAATTGCTTCGGCGAGATATTCCACATTAGCTACTACGTCATCAAGGAAAGCTAAAAGCCGATCGCCTCGGGAAACAGCAGGCACATCAGCCCATTCTTTCTGAGCAAGGCTAGCCGAAGTGAGCATCGTATCCACTTCGGCAGCATCTCCTACTTCAGTGTAGGCGCCTACCGATTCAGCGGGACGCGCTGGATTATGCGTTTCGAAAACTTCGCCTATGCCGTGAGGATGTCGATAATCATATTTCATTGAGTATTCTCCTGTATTGATGAGGGGTTGAGTATAAGATCGGCACCTTTCTCCCCGATCATCAGTGAAGGGGCATTGGTATTAGCTGACGTTATTACGGGCATCACCGATGCATCTATCACCCGCAGCCCTTCTACACCGCGTACACGCAGCTGTGGATCGACTACTGCTTTGTCATCGCTGCCCATACGACATGTACCTACGCAGTGAAATACGGTACCTCCCTTGTGGCGCACTGCATTCCAGATAGCTTCATCACTGTCTACCTGGGAACCTGGTTCCATTTCTTCATCCCAGAGTTCATTAAAAGGCGGCTGTTTAGCGATATCACGGAGGATCTTCACCCCTTCTACGATTACCTTGCGATCATGTGGGACAGAAAAGTAATTTGGGTTGATAATTGGCGCGTCATTAGGATCGGCGGAAGCAATCCGAACAGAACCTCGCGAATGCGGATGGCATTGCCATACTGATGCCGTGAAACCTGGATAGTCATGCAGAGGTGTCCCGGGCTTATCCACGGACAGCGGCATTACGTTGAATTGAACATCAGGCCTGCCGTCCTCAGCATAGCGAGTACAGGCGCTGCCACCCACTTGACCAGCACCCACGGTAAGACTGCCTGAGGCTCGAAACAGCCAATCGAATCCCATACTCATGAGTTTGAGCGGATTGCGAATGTCGGTATTGAGCGAAATATTTTTCTTCAGGCGATAAACAACGCGCACTTGGTAATGATCCTGCAAGTTAGCCCCTACCTCGGGTGCTTCTTGGATTTTTTCAATTCCATGTTCGCGAAGGAGTTCTCCTGGCCCTATTCCAGATAATTGAAGCAGCTGTGGAGTTTGGATAGCACCGGCACAAAGTATTACTTCCTGAGTTGCGCGTGCCTGATGTCTTGCCCCCTCCTTCTTCCATTCCACGCCTACAGCTCGTTTGTTATCAAATAATACCCGGCTAGTGGGGGCTTCAGTTAAGATAGTGAGGTTTTCACGCCTCTTAACAGGTGTGAGGAAGGCCTTTGCAGAGCTACATCGCCAACGTCCTTTCAGACTCAATTGATAGTGCCCCACTCCGCGGGTACTGCTGCCGTTCATGTCAGGGTTGAAAGGCAAGCCGTACTCCTCAGCAGCACGAAGCCAAGCACTACAAGCCGGGTTATTAGTTCGAATATCGGATACGTGAAGCTCACCTTTGTCGCCCCGACACTCGCTTTGGCTGCCATTATTGCGTTCTAGCTTGCAGAAATAAGGCAACACCTCCTTGTAAGACCAACCTGCAGCGCCTTGTTCGGCCCAGCTATCAAAATCTTCGTTCTGGCCTCGGATGAAAATCAGCCCGTTTATAGAACTTGATCCACCGATCACTTTGCCCCTGGGCCAGACGATATTGCGTCCTCCGGTTCCCTCGTTGGGACAGGTATCGAATAACCGAGCGACCCGAGTGTCATAAATTGAACGGTAGTAGCCCACTGGAAAGTGCAACCAGATGTTGCGATCCCATCCCCCCGCCTCCAGAAGTAATACACGGTTCTTTCCGTCGGCAGAAAGTCGGTTGGCAACGATACAACCAGCAGAACCGGCGCCTACCACGATGTAATCGTATTCATTATCGGACACCCTTGACATCCTCTATATTGTTTTTGAAATCTTAAAGTCCTATTGTTAGGACTTTATTGAACATTAACTTTTCACATGATAGTCTCTCTGTCAATACTTTCTTGGAAATGGCTGTTTTGGAGGTGTCACTAAGCTCAGGACCAAAAAATGATGAGGTTTGTCCTCTCTGATATTCTGATAACTGATCAAGGGATAGAAGAAGACGCTCATGCCCTAAGAAGACAATAAGCTATGGGAGCCAAGCTGCGGAGTATCGGGATAAGGAGCTGATACTATATGTCAACAATAACATCAACTTAAGGGGAGTACGCAGCTAGAGTAGATATACAGATATCCTATCGCTCCACACGCATGCGGCAGGATTAGCGTTCATACTTTCACCTACGATGGCAAAGAAATTGATGGATCATCATAACGGTAGTAAAGAGGTGCTCTACTCGAGTCCGATTCCACTTTACGTGCAAATAGCGGACATTTTCCGCTATCGAATTGATCGCGGCGTCTGGCCAGAAGGTACTAAGATGCCTCCCATCAGTTTGTTAATGGAAGAATTCTCGGTTTCCCGGATCACGGTGCGTCAGGCGCTGCAACTACTGGCCAAATCAGGTTTGATAGTGATGAAGCGAGGAGTTGGAACACTCGTAACCAAGAGCCCTGAAGAAAGACGTCCAGTTAAGGTGACTACCACTCTAGATGCTTTGGTAGAGGCCTATCGGGACGATACGCCCGTGGTGACTAACATTTCTGACTTGAGTACCCCACTAATACTTAATAAAAATGAGGGAGTAGCAGCAGCTGATTACCATCACTTACGCCGCGTCCATGCAAGAGAGGGCGTTAAATACTGTGTGATTTCTATTTATTTAGAAAAACATTTATTTGAAAAAGCGGAGCAACGTTTCCGCAACGAAATTATCTTACCAGTACTCATGTCCTTGGAGGGCGTAACAGTAGCCCACGCCAAGCAGAGCATTACTATTTCCAAAGCTGACTTGGAGGTAGCTCATCTTCTCGATATCTCTCTTGGCGATCCTATCGCCAATGTACGTCGGGTCTTGGCGGATCCTAACAAAAATATTATCTATGTAGCGGAAGCGGTATACCGCGGCGACTACATTCATTTGGAGATGGATTTAAAACCATGAACAATACTATTTCTATCCGTGATATAGAGGCTTTTGTCTACCGTTGCCCATTGGAAAACCCAGTCGAAACCTCTTTTGGAATTATGAAAGACCGCCCCATGGTCTTAGTGAGAGTAATGGACGAGGAAGGCCGATGCGGCTGGGGAGAAATCTGGTGCAATTTCCCTATAGTTGGTGCCGAGCACCGCGCGAAACTAGTGGAAAGTGTATTTCGACCGTTAATGGCCGGAGCTTCATATAAATCCCCCACGCATGCTTTCTCTGTTCTTGAGGCTAAGACTCAGGTATTAGCCTTGCAATCTGCGGAACCAGGACCGTTCGCACAATGTCTTGCGGGTATTGATTTGGCTCTCTGGGACCTATCTGCGCGACAGGCGGAACTACCACTATGGCGTCATTTAGGTGGCACCTCGGATCGAATTCCCGTTTATGCTAGCGGGCTAAATCCCACCAACCCGGAGCGTCTAGCCACCGAAATGGCTGATAATGGCTATAACCGTTTCAAGCTTAAAATAGGTTTTGGCTTGAGTCGAGACTTGGATAACTTGTCTATCTTGCGCGAGAGTTTGGGTGAAAGTGCAGATCTCATGGTAGATGTGAACCAGGGCTGGACTTTGGAGCAAGCTCGAGAACAGTTACCGCTGATGGAGTCATTAGACCTCAAATGGATTGAAGAACCCCTGCTTTGTACAGCTTCTTGGCTAGAATGGCGTGAGCTCGCTAGTCTCACTGACATTCCGGTAGCAGCTGGAGAAAATTTGATGGGTATTGATCGTTTTCAGGCAGGAATTGATAGTGGTGCATTGTCCATTATTCAACCGGACGCAGCAAAATGGGGTGGTATTAGTCATTGCCTGCCTCTGGCAAAGTTGATCAACTATTCTGGGTTAAAGTATTTCCCGCATTACTTAGGAGGAGGAGTTGGCCTACTGGCCTCTGGACACTTACTTGCGGCTGTAGGTGGGGATGGTGCGTTGGAAGTAGACTCTAATCCTAATCCTCTCCGCAGCGAGCTATGCGATTTTTTAAATAATGTGGATCAAGGGTATACTAGTCTCGGGAACGAGTTCGGGATCGGTAGTATGGAAAAGTTGGAAAGAATAGAGCCTTACTTAGTTAGAAGTTTCTAACCAGCTTCTATAGCGAACAACCGAAGTTTCCCCTCTAAAACAAGGAAGTACGGGAATTATTGCACCACTACAGCATATCAGTGACTAGTTCTACCGGGTCACAAAATATCGTCATCGTTAATGCAAGATCGTCATAACCACATGGGCATTGAGTGGAAATGGAATCACTCCCTCCTATGCTCAAATAATAGGCTAGAAGTATCCGGAGAACACAGGGCAGTCCAGTGGAAGAAGCTTTCTGACGGGGCATTGAGTATCCCAACAATTTCCCTTACGACTCATGCTGCATCGATAACCATTTTGCGTCAGCAGCTGCTGGAAGTTGTCCGACGCATACTGGCTACCGCGGTTGCTATGAACCAATAATCCGGCATTAGGCCCTGAATTCAACTAATAAGTGCAGCGCCTGCAGTTGCTAGTTGTAAGAGGCCGGATGATCAAACGAGCTATAGGAGTTATCCTATGCTGACAGCAAGCGAGCTTCTATAGCAATTCATCCGGGAGCAGGTTCATAGACATCAAGCTAGACAAACAAGCCAACACAACACCGAAGGTTCGTGCCGAGATACAAGCAGCGCCCGCTATCATTAATGATAGTGCGTTGGCCAAGCAGTTCGGCGTGTCCGGCTCGACCATTCGCTGTTGGCGTTACCGTGAAAATATCCATGACTAGCCACGCACTTACCAAAACCTGCTGGTGCTGGCCACGCTCACATCCGAGTAGGAGAACGTACTGGTTGCAGTTCCTTCGGCTCGGCTCAGATGACCTTCTGGTCTTGGCGCGCATGTTTATGAGCCAGCCTGCAGCGCATGTTCAAGCGGCGAGAAGTGCCAAAGCTGATGGAGCTGGCTCGGCGGGATGTCGGCGATGACGAGAAGCCATGGCTCAGTCCTTTCAAGGACTATGATTCGGGGTGCATTCACATCGACATCAAGCACCTGCCCCAACCTGTGCCGCTATCGTCCACATCTCGGACTCCATTACTACGCTCGGAACTATGTATATTCCAGTCACTCCTAGCTACGGCGGCGAGCGACAGAAATCATTCGAAATTAGCCAAGGGCAAGGCTGAAAAATAATCGTGCGCATTTCGCCTCATGGATGCCTACCTTGCCCGAAGATACTCCGCCAAATTCGACATAACCGTATCGCACTCATCTAACTGGGCCGCTTCAATAAATTCATCGGGCTTATGCCCTTGATCCATGCATCCTGGACCGCACACAACAGTAGGGATTCCCGCCTGTTGAAAGAGGCCGCCTTCTGTACCAAAGGAGATTGTTCCGAACTCTTGAAGACCAGTGAGTGTTGCGATTAGTTTCGCCACCTCACTGTGTTTCTCCGTCGCAAGCCCCGGATAGGCGACAAGCGGTTGAAAATGGATATCGCACGCCGCGGATATCTCTCGCATGCGAGGCGTCAGAATGAGAGTGGCATACTCCGCCACCTCTTTAACTACTTGGTATGCATTTTGGCCAGGTAATGTACGCACTTCCCAATCGAAGCTGCACTCCGAAGGTACGATATTAAGTGCCTGCCCGCCTTTTATCACCCCTACTTGAAGGGTCGAGTGGGGCGGTTCGAAGCGAGCATCATGTAAGTCAGGCGCCTTGAGTCGCTCAGCCATTTCGTTGAGCTTTACGACGATATTGGCTGCGTATTCGATGGCGTTGACGCCGTCTGGCGTATAAGCGGAATGGCACGCCAAACCGCGTACCTCGCAACGTACGCCGAGTTTTCCCTTGTGTCCCAGTATCGGCTTAAGCTGAGTCGGTTCACCGATGATACATGCAATGGGCTTAGGTGAGCGGTGCTGCAAGACTTCGATTAGAGAACGCACGCCCAAGCAACCAACCTCTTCATCATAAGAGAGCGCAATATGCACGGGACGGCTAAGTGGCGAAGCGAGAAACGCAGGAACCGCCGAGAGTACGCAGGCGATAAACCCCTTCATGTCCGCAGTCCCCCGACCATAGAGCTTGCTATCACGCTGGGTCAGTTTGAAGGGTGGCACCGTCCATCGTTGGCCCTCGACCGGCACAACATCGGTATGCCCGGAAAGAATGACGCCCCCCTGGTCACGCGGACCGATGGTGGCCCAGAGATTTGCTTTGTGGCCATCGTCGCTGTAGATCAGTTCGCTCTCCACGCCGAGACCGGCCAAGTAGCTTCGTACGAACTCGATCAGTGCAAGGTTGGAGTCGCGACTGACAGTCTCGAACGCGATAAGTCTTTCCAACAGGGCCCGGCTATCCATCTTTTCTTCCTCGCGTTGTTGAGCCCCCCCTTCTGTCATCATTCGCCAGGTACGCCGTAGCTGGGCGCCGCATTCGGATTCTTTGCCCGCATAAGGTAATCTTCCATTTGCCCAGCGTACTGCTCCCAAAGCAAGCGTAACTCATTGATGGGGGCGTCCCGCCAGTCAATGCGCAAGTCGACAATCGGCCAGCCAAACCCAGGACGGGCGACTTTTACCCCGCTGGAATAGACTGGACCGGCCTCGCCCCCCGCAGCCAGCCCGGCCTCCATCGCCTTGATCAGACGCTCTGCAAGTGCCCCCTGTGAAGCTTCAAAGGCCGCCACCATCGCCTGAGGCACGTCGGGCTTCGCCAACAGGTTGCCGGCAGCAATGCAGTGTCCGCCCTTGGCCTTTCCGACTATACCCAATGCTTTGTCTCCATCAAACGCTGCCGTCCGTGCGTAGCGATCTACAATCAGTAATTGCCGCCACTGGGGGTAGGGCTCGTTCAGCAACAGGCGATCCAGTGCCTCCTGCGGCGTGAAGCCCTCTTGCAACAGGCGCAAAGCTTTAATACCTAGAGAGGGGTTGGTGACATTCTGGGTAAGCACCGCACCGCCATCGCCAACGAAAGCGCAACGGCTCGTTACGCAGATGCTCGACGAACTCACGGCACAGCCAGTCTCGCCGGTCTTCTCACAAACGGCTGCGATTGAAAAAGTCATGCGCGCTCCTCCGGAATCACGGCTATGACGTCGATCTCCATCAGCCATTCCGGCTGTGCGAGTCCTGATACCACCAGCCCAGTGGAGATGGGAAATACTCCTTTCAGCCACTTGCCAACCACACGGTAGACCGGCTCGCGGTAGCGAGGATCCGTAATATAGGTAGTGGTTTTCACAATATGCGAGAGTTCGCTGCCCGCTTCCGCAAGCAGCTGCTCGACATTCTTCATGGCCTGTTCAGCTTGAGCCGCCGGGTCACCCAGCCCGACCAAATTGCCTTCGAAGTTGGTGCCGACCTGGCCCCGTACATAAACGGTGTTTTCTGCTCGCACCGCCTGGCATAGATCGTTATCCAACGACTGGTTGGGGTAAGTCTCCTTGGTATTGAACATACGAATGCGTTCGTGCGTTATTTGTTTAGTTTTATCGTTCATATTCAGTCCTGTTCGCTGTCATGCCGTGAGGTTGTTGACGCTATTGCATATCCGTCTGCGAAGAAAATCATATTCTCTTTGTCAGTACTTAGATAAAACCGATGCAGCCTCTTGTCTGCTTACAAATTAAAACCAGAGAAAGAACCTTCTCCTCTTGAGTCTGCTTCCGCTTTTTCAAAGCCCAACTTCGAGAAGCATTAACTGCTTCATGAACCCAAGCGGGTATGCTGGGCTAATCTTTTTTTTGCCTGAGAGAACTCCAGAGGGAAGTGTATGACTGAAACCATAAAAGAAGAGGCCTCCTTGGAGGTGCAGCTCCCCCCCGCCAAACCCAAGATTGCAGTGCAGATCGATGGCGTCAGGAAACAGTTCGGTGACGCTACGGCTCTGCATGAAGTGTCACTGAAGGTTTATCAGGGCGAGTTCTTGACGCTGCTGGGACCTTCGGGCTGCGGAAAGACGACGCTCTTGAATTTGATGGCAGGTTTCGTAGAGGCCGACAATGGCGAAATCTTCATCGACGGTCTGCTTGTGACGGATACGCCTCCCTATCAACGCGATATCGGCATCGTATTCCAGAACTATGCTCTGTTTCCGCACATGAACGTAGCCGACAACATTGGTTATGGCTTACGCATGCGTCGTATACCTAAGGAGGAAATCCAAGAAAGAGTGAAGCAGATTCTCAAGCTGGTAAAGCTCGAAGCCTTCAGTCAGCGGCGCCCACGTGAGCTTTCCGGAGGGCAGCAGCAGCGTGTTGCTCTGGCGCGTGCACTGGTCATCCGCCCCAAAGTCCTTCTTCTGGACGAGCCCTTCTCGGCTCTCGACAAGAATCTACGCCTCGACATGCAGCAAGAGCTCAAGGAAATTCAGCGCAAGCTCGGCGTAACGACAGTATTCGTTACCCATGACCAAGGCGAGGCACTCGCCATGTCCGACCGAGTCGTGGTCATGTCGGCCGGGCATGTTCGTCAAGTCTCCCCACCCAGCGATATCTATCGCAATCCGCATGACCCGTTCGTGGCTTCCTTCGTCGGTGACGTCAATGTGCTTCCTGCGCGTTATACCAGCCATGACGGCAATATAGGGCACTTCGAATTGGGCAGTGCGCAGTTACGCCTGGGCATTGATCGTGTCCAGGCGTCCGTAGGCGAAGCCGTGGATATCTATATCCGCCCCGAAAATATTCACCTCGTGCCGTTACAGCCCAGCGCCTTGTTAACCGGCACCGTCGTCGGCCATGTTTTCCAAGGGGATCATGCCGACATGTTCGTAGACATACCCGACCTAGGCATCCCAAAGCCGATCACCGTGAGGGCGCTAGGCTTGCAAGCGATCGACGACTGGCCAACCGGCGCCGGAGTCGGCATCAACTTCATGGAGAAAGACGCGTCTGCCTTCACCAGAGCCACTAAAGAGGCCAATACATGAGCGAGTCCACGTTGGCTAAGCACAGCCTGAGCAATCGAGGTGTATTGCGTGTGTTTCAAGCCGACATGAACGTAGCGGAGTCCTTAAGCGTCGCACAAAATATCGCCATAACCGATGACGGTGGCAACCTTCTTACCTTTGTTCGTATGGAAGGCACCAAACTGCTGTCCAAGGAAACCGCAATATCCAAGGCCATGAGCACGACGTCCATCCGCAAATCCATGGCACAGCTCAACCCAACGTTGGAGCTCGAGCTAATCATTGCCGCTGGGGGACGCTTGATAAACATTGAGGGTGGTCAGGCGCTCATTGTAGCGAATTATTGCGTAGGCGGCACCGGTGTCGACTCGAGTACTGGACAACAGGGCATAGTGATCGCAAATGCCGAGGCCGCCGCTCTCATTTCCGAGGAGCCGGAACTATGAAAACTATGAGCGCCATCATCGCCGAGCGGGCAGGTCCGCCGGATGTCTTGCAGATCGTCGACCGTCCTATTCCCATCCCTAAAGCAGGTGAAATTCTCATAAAGGTCGCTGCAGCAGGGGTCAATCGCCCCGACCTGATGCAGCGCAGCGGCATGCCGCTGCCACCCGGAGCCCCCGACGTCTATGGGCTCGAAGCAGCTGGCGTCGTGGAAGCCGTGGGGGAAGATGTTACGGCATTCCAGCCGGGAGACCGCGTCATGGCGCTGCTCAACGGTGGCGGTTATGCCACTCACTGCTTGGCGCTCGCCGATCACTGCCTGCCCGTGCCACCTTGCCTTACTCTGGTTCAAGCCGCCGCACTGCCTGAGGCGCTGTTCACCATCTGGCACAACCTCTATGAACGTGGACGCCTTGCGCCAGGCGAAACGCTGCTGATCCATGGTGGAGCCAGCGGCCTAGGCACCTTGGCAGTGGCCTTGGCTACCGCTACCGGAGCCCGCGTCGTGGCTACTGCAGGCAGCGTCGAGAAAGTTAAAGCGTTACAAACGCTAGGTGCCGCGCTCGCCATACACTACCGCGAAGAGGACTTCGTTGCGGTTATCCGCGACCAGTGGGGCGAAAATGCTATCGATGTAGTTCTGGATACGGTAGGCGGAGATTATATTGCGCGGAATCTTGAAGTCATGGCACCCGATGGCCGTCATGTCAGCCTCTCTTTCTTCCAAGGCGCGGAGGTGACTCTAGACTTGCCCTCCCTGATGCGAAAAGGACTAACCATGACCTCCTCTACCTTGCGGCCCAAGAGCAGTCAGGAGAAGAGTCGTCTGGCCGCGTGTGTCGCTAAGTATTTGCTGCCACTCATTGCCAACGGACGCGTGCTGCCTACTCTGCATGCACAGTTTGATTTGCGCGATGCTGCCGAGGCCCACCGCACGCTTGAGGAGAACCGCAACATCGGTAAAGTCCTGTTGACCACCACCTTCACGGAGGAAACCTGATGAACGCTCAACCCGTGCTACAACTCTATTACGCCCCGACCTCGCCTTACATCCGCAAGGTTATGGCGGTAGCGCATGTGACCGGGCTAGTGAGTCGCATCGAGTGCTTGGAAAGCGCCGCACATCCCGTTCAGCGCGATGCACGCATCGCTACGTTCAACCCCCTAGGTAAGATCCCCGCCGCACGGACGGCAGCCGGCGAGCCCTTGTACGACAGCCGCGTGATCTGTGAATATCTTGACTCCTTGGGCCAAGGCAAGCTGTTCCCCACCGGCGAGCGGCGCTGGGCCAGCCTGACGCGCCAAGCCCTTGGCGACGGCATGCTGGACGCCGCCATGCTGGCTCGCTACGAAGGTCTCGTCCGCCACCCCAAGTTGCAGTCAGAAGCTTGGTATAAGGCCCAGCTAGAAAAAATCCATGCTGCGCTGGACGAGATCGAACGACAGGCAGACATATTAGAGGCTCTACCCTTGGAGATCGGCACCCTGACTTTGGGTTGCGCCCTCGGTTATCTCGATTTCCGTTTCCCGGAGCTCGACTGGCGTCGCGACCATCCGCAGGCCGAACGCTGGTTTGCCAAATTCGATCACCAGCCGGCCATGGCCGCAACCCGACCACACGTGTAACGACTCAACGAGCCCAACATGCCTACTTCAGATATAACCCCGCGAGTAATGTTTCTCAATGGTCCCAATGCCAACCTTTATGGTCTAGATCGTAACGGGACCTATGGTACGCAGAGCTTTGACAGTATTCGTCAGAGCTGCCAAACCCGCGCCGAATCACTCGGCATGCAGTTGGATTTACGCCAGAGCAACCATGAAGGTGTGCTGGTCGACTGGATACAGGAAGCACGCCTGAGCTATGACGCGATAATCATCAATGCTGCCGGGCTAAGCTACCGCTCTATCCCTCTCCTCGACGCCCTGCTGGCCTTCGAAGGGCCGATCGTCGAAGTCCATATGAGCAATATCTGGAAACGCGAACCGTTTCGACAGCATTCGATGATTTCTCAAGCCGCGACCGGCGTGATAGCGGGCTTAGGGGTCGTCGGCTATCTCCAAGCACTTGAGGCAGTACCTCAATTATTGGCCACGAAGGAGGCGTGACGATGCGGGATATCTTAGTTTTCTATAGCGATTTTGATAATTACAGCCAATGGAAGCAGCTGCTACAACGGGAACTTCCCGACCTCGATGTAAGGCGTGCCGAAGATATCGAGGACCCTTCCCAAGTGCGCTATGCTCTAGTTTGGAAACCTCCTATTCGCTTTTTCCATCGCTGGCCCAACCTTGAGCTAGTAATCAACTTAGGGGCCGGTGTCGACGCGCTGGTATCACGAGACGATCTGCCTGACGTGGCCGTGACCCGGCTGTCCGACCCCAACATGGCGCGTATGATGGCTGGCTACGTACTTTTCGCCGTGTTGCGTTACGCCCGTGAAATCCCTTTTTTCGAACGCATGCAGCGTGAAGCTCAATGGTGCTATCGCCATCCTCGCAGTCCCGAAACCTTACGTATCGGGGTGATGGGGCTGGGCGAGCTCGGCAAGCGTGCAGCAGAGGAGCTGGCCCGACAAGGCTTTAGTGTCGCGGGCTGGTCGCGTAGCCCCAAGCGACTGGAAGGAATCGAGTGCTATCACGGCCTAGACTCATTGAGCGCTTTTCTGACCGACTGCGAGATACTGGTTGTGATGCTGCCATCAACGCCCGACACCCGAGGTCTCCTGGATGCGGAGCGGTTGGCCGCACTGCCCCGTGGCGCAAGCCTGATTAACGTTTCGCGAGGCGATATCATCGATGAGACCGCCCTCATCGAACAGCTACAATCAGGCCACTTGGGGGCGGCTACACTGGATGTGTTCGCAAAAGAACCCCTTGAGGTCAGCAGCCCCTTGTGGGGAATGCAGCAGGTCTTGATTACGCCGCACTTGGCTTCAGTGGCTTTGCCCGACTCGGCTGCCGCCCAGATTGCCGAGAATATTCGACGCCTGCGTCAAGGCAAACCACCTCATCACCGTGTCGATCTTCAGCGCGGTTATTAGCTCTACTGTGTAATTAACGTCGTGATCTACTACACAGCGCCATCATGATGGCCTGATATAGCCCCAGCGTAGGGTAGCGCTGGAGTTACCCACGTGGCGTTGTGCGCGTTGCATGGCCCCGCGGCCAGTAACCTTCGGGTACAGTAACTGCTTGGCATAGCCTGATTTTTTGATCCCCGCAGCGTAGGCGTTCCATGAACAGAAAGCCGTAAGCGACCGTACAAAGGGTGGCACGGTGGTGCCCCCGCCAGTTGCGCCCTTCGTAGTGATTCAGCCCCAACTCCTGCTTGAGTGCCTGATAATCCCGCTCGATCCGCCAGCGTCCTTTCGCGATGGCTACCAGGGTGGCCAGTGACGTATCTTCCGGCAGATTACTTAAACAGTACTTCGCCGGAGCATCGTCACCTTGAGGGCATTCGATCACCAACCACGCCGGTTCGCGCTTCTGCTTGCCTCGCGCCACACGCACCTGGACAGCGGCAAATCCAGAGACCAACGGCTTGTTGGTACCTTCCCGCCAAGTAACGTTCTGATAGTCATTGGTATCCAGCGGCTCGACCAATGCCTGTGCCGAAACCGGGTGATGATCTGTGGCCTCTTCCACTGTGTCGGTGGTCGCCCCTTGCCGGACCACTGCGGGGGCAGAGGCTCGCTGCCGAGCACTGATACTCTCGGGCACGTCAACGCAATAATCCAGCCCCCTATTCCTCAAACTGTTCTCGCCGGGGAGGGCACCTTGTCATACTCCGCATCTGCTCTGCCCCACGATACTGGGCGTGATACTGGCATCCAGCGTCTCGCGCACCTGCTGGAGAGCGAACTACGGTTTAGTGGCAAAGTCGATCTCTTCCGGAATGCCAACGCGGCGGCAGCGCGCGGGATCGTCTGTCCAAGATGTCGGCAGATGGAGTCGCCATGTGACCGGAAAACTGGCCTGCTCGATGACTACTGATAAGTAACGGCGATCTGAAAATTGTCTTGTTTTCTATTCTCGCCACAGTATTAGTGACAAACGCCCACCGAGTCCCGTCATTTCTTGCGAATACCGGTGTCGCCGATAATTCAGAACGGGGTCTTTCGAGGGCCAGAAGGTAGGGGAGCACGCTGCGCTACGCCAGTGAGCATCTCGCGATCAGACCACCCGGCACGGGCACCAGGTGATGCAGCGACTGATGGCGGGCTTGAACGTTATTCGGATCGACACTGGCAGCAATGGGTTCGATACTCTTATGTTACAGCGGCAGCATCAAGCCGCGACCTTAATCCTGAAACCCTGCACCCGATCAGCATGTTTTAGTCGAGGTGACAGTTCGTCAAGACAGGTCTCGAAACGGTCGTGAAGTGCGTCGTTTGCCGTAATGCGAAATCAATATACAGATGACAAAATACGAATTGGTAACATGTCTATTTATGACACAGTAGTACTAACCTTGACTGCGTTTCTCCACAGCGGCTGGCTCCGATCACCGTTGGAAAAACTAATAACCCCACCGACCGTCTCGGCCGGTGGGATTCGTGTGCGACGTCACTTCTTCTCTACATTCAGGATCCCGCCCAGGCCCATAAAGCGATTGGCAACGATCATCAGCGTAGCCGTAATCACGATATAAATGACCGAAACAGCCGCTAAGGTCGGATCTGCATACTCACGTACATAGTTGTACATGGCCACCGGCAACGTCTGAGTAGACTGCGAGGTAACGAACAGCGAAGCGGTGAACTCATTGAACGACAGGATGGCCGCGAACAACCAGCCGCCGGCCAGACCGGGCAAGAGCTGAGGTAGCGTGATTGACGTCACGACCCGTAATGGGGTTGCACCCAGGCTCGCGGCCACCAGTTCGGTACGCAGGTCCAGGTTATGCAGCGACACATAAACGCTTCTGAGCACGAAGGGAAGCACCAACAGCACATGGCAGAACACGACCACTGCATAGCCTCGCGTAAGGTTAAATTGCGAAACCAGCATCAACAGCCCCAAGCCAACCATGAAATGCGGAATGAACAACGGAGATAGCAGCAAGCCTTCGAGAAACTGCTTACCCTGGAAATTGTAGCGCTTGATTATTATGGCCAGGGTCGTCCCGATTAACGTGGCCAACGTGGACGCCCACAGTGTTACAATCAAGCCATTCCATAGGCCCTGTTGAAAGTCACGATACGCTATAGCGTTTTGAAACCACTTCAATGAGTAGCCGCGTGGAGGAAAAGCGAGCACCGACGATGCATTGAACGAGGCGATTGTGACCACTATTGCGGGTAACATGACAAAGAGCAGAATCATCACGATACCAATCTGGCCGCAGCGTAACAGCAGTTGATCCGAGCGTGAGCGTTTCATTCAATTGACTCCTAACCGTTCTACGGCGTTAGTTACTCGCTTGGCTAGCCATAAGACGATAACGGTAAGCACTAGACCGGCTATGCTCAGGCTGGCCGCGAATGGAAAATTGAGAGAGGAAAAGCCCAACTGATACACCAGCGTCGAAATGGTATTCACTTGGCCGCCGCCGATCAACTGAGGCGTAGCAAACGCACTGAACGTCCAAGCGAAGGAGGTCATGGTGCCGGCGACAATGCCTGGCATCGATAGTGGCAGAGTGACGGTCAGGAAAGCGCGTACCGGGCCGGCACCCAAACTAATCGCCGCGCGTTCGTAGCTACGATCTATATGGGACAAGCCTGCAGCAAGCATGAGCACCATTATCGGCAAGGTCACGTGAACCAAGGCTATAACCACTCCAAGCTGGGTAAACATCAACCTTAAAGGACGCTCGATCAAGCCTACCCCCATCAACAAGCTGTTAATAAAACCAGTGCTTCCGAGGACAATGATCCATGAGTAGGTTCTCACCACCTCACCGAGAAATAATGGTGTTATCGAAATGATAAGTATCGTCGATCGACACCATGATTTACGCGCTCTTATCATTGCATATGCAAGCGGATACCCGATGATAAGGGTAAATATCGCCGTATACAGGCTAAGCAATACCGTTTCCAGAAATGCACTGGCATAAAGAGGCCTAAGCAGTGATATAAAGTTGTCGAAAGTGAACCCTCCTACTTCCAGCGACCCGGGAATATAACTTCTAACGCTGTACTGAAGGATAGCCAGCATAGCGACAATCAAGCCAAACGCGGTCAGTGTAGAGGGGAGTAGGAACCAATAAAAAAATCTGGGCTTTTTCTGCATGATGAGAGACCCATAAGAATTAGCGAAGCATCATCAGATGCTTCGCTGGAAAGGTTAAAATCAGTTCATAATATTTTCAGTAAACCACTGACGCCACTCACCCATTTTCTGGGCACGCAAGCGGGGGTCGACGTCGATCGTCTGCGCCCATTGCTCTGGGGTGGACAGCATGGCGGGGGAGTCAGCCAGATCATCAGAGATTTCGGCGTTATCCACCGTAGGGCTACCGTGCTTGACCTCGGCGATTCTGGCCTGGACCTCAGGAGACAGCGCAATATTGATAAACTGATGAGCCAGCTCCTGATTGCTCGACCCCTTGGTAACGCCTACCGTATCAACACCAAGCACCATCCCTTCTTTAGGCTGGGCCAACTCGATGGGTATGCCCTCGCTCATCATGTGGTGCGCATTCATGGTAAGCATGAGCTGTACCGGAGTCTCGCCGGTAGAGATCAGCTGCTGACTGTTAGCGTCATTAGTGTAAAAAGCCCTCAGGTTGGGTTTCAAACTTTCCAGCTTCTCCTGCCCATCCTCCCAATTCTCCGCATCGGAACCCGACAGTAACGCTGAGACAGCAATGATGTGGCTGGGGTCGAAATCAGGCAGGGCGATACTATCCTCAAGCTGGGGGTCCCATAAGTCTTCCCAGCTATCGAAAGCGATACCCTCCGGAATGAGATCGGGCCGATAGGCGATGGTGTAACCGTATCCCCATACACCCAAGTGGCTGGGGCTGATACGCGCCTGATCAACCAGATGCTCCGCGTTGGGAATTTTGGACATGTCCAGCTCTTCGAACAGCCCGTCATTAACGTACATCCAACCTACATGGGAGGTGGTGAAGGTAACATCGCTCTCGGCAGAACCCGCCAGTTTCGCTTTGTTCAGGCGATCTATGGTCCCCCCGGTGTTGTAGACAACCTCGACACCGGTCTCCTCCGTAAACTGCTGGGCAATCGCCTCGTCTATCAGATCACGGAAACTTCCACCCCACGTATCGACTACGAGCGTCTCCTGAGCCGAGACTGTAGCTGTGTAAAAACCCAGAGCGACTACGGTGGTTAAAAGGTTCTTCTTGAACATTTTCATCTCCAGATGTGGTTTATTGCTTTTTTCGTCGGGAGGCGAGGCTCCCTAGACGGTGATCAATGCTTCTGTACAATGAAGGGCACGGTCGAAGTAAATCAGCGGCGACTTTGCATTACTAACCAGCGCGACCACTTCACCCAAGCAGAATGCGGTGTGCACCGAATCCTTGTAATCGACCAACCGGCAGTCGAAGCTGCAGGTAGCATCCTTGAATATCGGCGCAGAGTTCTGCATCGGGGGCCGGTAGAAAATAAAATTCACCTGATCGCCGTTGCGATAGGTAATGACATCCGTGTGGCCGAGCTAGTGAGCCGTGTCAAAAATGCATGAGTTGAAGTCGATGATCGGCTTGAAAGCTGGATGTGTCGCCACGTTCTTGACCCGCTTTCCATCTATCCTGATATCTCGACCGTCTTTGATGCCTTCTCGATAGTGCTCAACCGTACGAATCATTCCGCAATCCTTGTTGTATAGGACTGCTTTCATTCTGGATGACGGATGCGCGCCAAGTAAAAATGCTTTTGCCTTTTTAGTAGCTCAGGATTCCTGAGGCATGAGCGATCGGCCATTGCACCGGAAAAGCCCGACACCTAAAACGAAATAACGTAATCTCTAAGGCACCGAGATGTATGTGCACATGAGTGTCTAGGCATAGGATAATGTCATATACGCAAAGCGCGTCAGGAACCATGTACTTCCTTACGGTCTAAAAGAAGGCGAACCTTTGTTTTCATAACGCGTCATGCCAAGCTTCACAAATGGGATAGAATGTTGGACGATGGGAAGTAAAGGCAAAGGAGCATGGCCATGCTAAGTCGCATTACACAGCGTCAACTTGAGTACTTTATAGCTTGTGGAGAGGCTGGCAGTATCGTAAAGGCATCCGAACAGATTCATGTTTCTTCTCCCTCCATCTCCGCTGCTATTTCTCATATCGAGTCAGAACTCGGCATACAACTGTTAATTCGCCATCATGCGCAAGGCATATCGTTGACAGTTATCGGCCAGAGAGTACTTCAAGAAGCCAAGTTGATCGTCGAACAAACAAGGAACTTGTACTCACTAGCCTCGGACTCGCTAAATACTATCCGAGGGCCGCTGCGTATAGGCTGCTTTGACTCCTTGGCTCCTATGATCTCGGCAGAATTGGTTTATGGTTTTGCGAGGGCCTTCCCTGGCGTAAAAATAACTCAGATCGAAGGTGACCACGAAGAATTACTAGAAGGCTTACGCCGTTCTCAACTAGACATCGCACTTACTTATGACCTTAACGACGTTGAAGATGTAGATTTTCTACCTTTAGCAGACCTGCCTCCCCATATCATCGTTGGGGAACAGCATCCTTTCGCTGAATTGTCAGCCGTTTCCATCTCAGATACCGAAGATTTTCCAATGGTGTTACTCGACCTCCCTTATAGCAGGGAGTACTTCATCAGTTTATTCATGAACGAGAGCGTTCGCCCCAATATTATGATGCGCTCAAGTCAGCTTGAGGTCGTCCGTTCAATGGTCGCAAATGGCCTAGGCTACTCCATTGCCAACGTTCGTCCCAAAGTCAACCGCTCTCAGGATGGTAAAAGAATTGTACGCGTGCGTTTAGCGGGCGATCATCGCCCTATGCGTTTGGGTTATGCCATGCTCAAGGAAGTCAACCAACCCCGAGTAGTTGAAGCGTTTGCCCACCGATGCCGTACCTTCATATCAAATCAGTATATTCCAGGCATGTCTGCACCTAGCTTCTACGATCCGCATATCATTGACACTGTAAAATTGTCGGATCCCGCGTGATTGGTTAACCGTTTGGTAAATAACTCAGTTCGTTTAGCCTGTCGCTCCTTCATCGCTGCAATCGGTGGTTGATGGTACAGCGGCTCATGCGAGATATGGTGATTTTCAGCCAACAATAGCGTTTGACTTGTTCCAAGTCCTCGCCTGACACATATAGCGCTGAGTGGTCAACACGCCGCTGATACGGCCGTTGAAGCATTCCAGCATGCCGTTCGTCTGTGGCCGACCCGGCTTGATCAGGCGCTGCCTGATGCCATGAGCTTGGCATTCCTGGTCGAAGAGGTGGCCGCCGCTTGGCTTGCGCTCACCGGCTCGGGTGAAGCGATCCGTGAAGGACTTGCCGTTGTCGGTCAGCACTGCCTGGATATTGAAGGAAGTCTTCTCTTCCACTCGCTTCATGAGCGCTCGCGTGTCCTTCGCGGACTAGCTGCTCCTGATTTTCAGATACAGCCAGCGCGTCGCTCGAATGAGGGCCATGTACAAGTAGCGTTTTTTTGCTGCTCTCCGGGTATTTGGGACAGGTGCTTTCGATGTGCCCGAATCCTGACACGTAGTCCTTGAAGGGCTTGTGCCCGGGGGAATCTTGTAACCGCTGGCATCCTGTCGGGCCAGCTCGCCAAACGTTGGCACCTCACGTCGCTTGAGCATGCGGTGCGGGTCGGAGCGTGACAAGCGACGATTCAAGAACTCGCGTGCCACGATCAGCAGATCATCAAGGTAACGCCAATGCGAATAGTCAAGTTGGATACGCCATACTGACGGACCAGTTCACTATCACTGATGCTGGCGGGCGCTGCCTGAATCTCGGCACGGACCTTCGATGTCGTGGTCGCCTGCTTATGCAATTTGATGTCCATAAATCTGCTCCTTGAAATACTGTAGAAGCTCCTCGGCTGCCAGCAGAGGATAACTCCTATAGCTCATTTGATTATCCTGAACTCTGCAGTAACCGAATAAACCAAGTTGGCAGCAACTTGCGTTAAAACAGGTTCGTCCTAAAACCCGGTATGTTTTTTCCTAAGCATTGGGTTCGAAAAGCGTGGTTTCCAAGCGATCGATGTTTGCTCAGACTTTATCCTGTCGATGAACGGTTTCTCTCGGGCTCCTGACTTCTTCGACACACAGTCGATGACCAAGCGCCAGCAAATTAAATCAGGGGCTATCACCTTTAGGATATTCAAATGTCAGTCGAAAAAATTAACACCTTAGTTATTGGTGCAGGTCAGGCGGGAATCGCCATGAGCGAGCATCTCTCACTCATGAAAGTGCCGCACCTTGTGCTGGAGCGAAATCGGATAGCAGAGCGCTGGCGTTCCGAACGCTGGGATTCACTAGTAGCTAATGGACCAGCCTGGCACGACCGTTTTCCGACACTAAAATTTGAAGGTGTCTCTCCAGAAGCCTTCCCCTCCAAAGAGCGCATAGTCGATTACTTCGAAGAGTACGTCAAAATGCTCGGCGCCCCCGTGCGCACCGGCGTTAATGTCATCAAGGTAGAGCACAACGAGGGCCGCCCGGGGTTCACCGTTACCACTTCTGAAGGCATCATCGAAGCCGACAATGTGGTCGCCGCCACGGGGCCGTTCCAACGCCCATCCTATCCGAATATCGTTCCAGAAGGCAGCAACATTCATCAGCTACACTCATCCGCCTATAAAAATCCCAGCCAACTGCCGAAAGGTGCGGTGCTGGTGGTCGGTGCCGGAGCCTCGGGCACACAGATTGCTGAAGAACTGCGCCAAGCAGGCAAAAAAGTCTACCTTTCTGTGGGCGAACATTACCGTCCGCCTCGCTCTTATCGCGGTCGCGATTACGTCTGGTGGCTGGGTGCCCTGGGCCTGTGGGACGAAGTAAAAATCAAACCTAAAAAACAGCATGTGGCCTTCGCCGTCAGCGGTTATGAAGGTGGCCGCACCGTAGATTTCCGTCGTCTGGCGCACATGGGGATCAATCTAGTCGGCATCACCAAAAGCTGGAAGGAAGGCGTGATCGAGTTTGAAGAGGGACTCGCCGAAAACATCGCTCAGGGTGACCAGGCCTATTTTGACGTGCTGCGTGATGCCGATGGATACATCGAGCGTAACGGCCTCCCCTTCCCGAAAGAACAGGAAGCCTGGGAACTGCTGCCGGACCCGGACTGCATCAAGCAGCCGACCCTCAGCCTGAATGCGGAAGAAGCCGGTATAACCACCGTGCTCTGGGCTACCGGCTTTAAATTCGATTTCAGCTGGCTGCAGGTCAACGCCTTCGATGAAAATGGCGAGCCGTTCCATAAACGCGGTATCAGTGCAGAAAGCGGAATCTACTTCCTCGGTCTGCCCAACCTCGTTAACCGCGCCTCATCGTTCATCTACGGTGTATGGCACGATGCGAAATATATCGCCGACCATATTGTTATACAGAATAGCTACATGTCATATGAAAAACCTGAGGCCTGATTACTGAGCCAAGTGAAAACCGGTCCGATCACAAAAGCTGCTGTATTAACAACGATCAGCAGCTTATTGCGGTTATTTCCATCATTCGCAACATATTGCAAAGTTTATATGGCTGAAATCACATGCATTGAAGATTTACATCGTCTGGCCCGCAAGCGGGTGCCGCGCATCTTTTACGATTATGTTGATGGAGGCTCCTGGACCGAATCAACCTATAGGGCCAACGAGGCTGATTTTCAGAAAATAAAGTTTCGCCAGCGTGTCGCCTGCGATATCACCAAGCGCAGTACGACCACAACGATGCTGGGGCAGCGTGTCGCCATGCCTGTAGCAATTGCCCCCACCGGGCTTACAGGTATGCAACACGCCGATGGCGAAATTCTGGCGGCCCGCGCAGCAAAGTGTTTTGGTATACCTTTCACTCTGTCTACCATGAGCATCTGCTCCATTGAAGCGGTCGCCTCAGCGACACAAAGTCACCCATTCTGGTTCCAGGTGTACGTCACCAAGGATCGCAGCTTCACTGCCGATCTGATTGAACGCGCCCGCGAGGCTCGCTGCTCCGCACTGGTCGTAACCATGGACTTGCAGGTGTTTGGCCAACGGCACAAGGACAAAAAGAACGGCCTGTCTGTACCACCGAAGCCCACGCTAAGAAACATCATCGACATCGCCTTCAAACCGGGCTGGTGCCTGCAAATGCTGGGTACCCAAAACCGCCAGTTTGGTAACATCCTCGGCCATGCCAAAGGTGTAGACAATATCGCCTCGCTGGTGGAATGGACCGAAGAGCAGTTCGATCCCACACTCTCCTGGCAGGATGTGACATGGATTAAGAAACGCTGGGGTGGCAAGCTGATCGTCAAGGGAATCATGGATCCGGAAGATGCACGCCTTGCCATCGCGGCCGGTGCCGACGCAATCGTCGTATCCAACCACGGCGGTCGACAGTTGGATGGCGCGCCGTCCTCTCTCTCCGCACTACCGGCGATTATCGATGCAGTGGGAGACCAGGTGGAAGTACACATGGACGGCGGCATACGCTCAGGTCAGGATGTTCTCAAAGCGATCGCCTTGGGCGCAAAAGGCACCTATATCGGCAGAGCCATGCTTTACGGACTAGGCGCACAAGGGGAAAAAGGCGTGAGCAAAGTGCTGGAGATCATCAGAAACGAACTGGACCTTTCTATGGCTTTCTGCGGCAGAACGGATATCAACGCCGTTAATCGGGAGATACTTCTGTGTCAGAATACTGATAAGTATCTAAACTAAAATTTTGCGTTATGCTTATAGACTTACCCCGTTGAATCAGGACGATGAGCCGGTGCTGGTAGACAGGGTCCGCGGGAGTATGACTGGGTCAGTGAATCCGGGTCTTTTTGAGGGATGGCAGCGTGGGTTGCTGGTCCGTCGTTCCCTGGCACCGGACAGGAAGAAATGACAGCGTATTTCACCTTCGCGCCCTGCGGTACGTCGATCGACGACCTCGCCCTGGCGGCTGGGTCCCAGTGGAATATCGAGCGCTGTTTCCAGTAAAGGCAAATCGCAACTGGGGCTGGATCAATATAAGGTGCACATCTGGCGAGGCTGGTATCGCCATAACACACTGGTGATGGCGGCCTATGTCCTGCTGGCCACGTTGCGCCGACACCAGCTGTAAAAGACCTATTGCTGAGCCTGGGTGGGCAAGGCCGGTCGTTCTCTCCCTGGCCGAAATGCGGCGATGGCTATGCCCCCCGTTGCCAAGCGACGAAGACGACTGGAAGATGCGTTGCACTGGTCCCGCTGGTGAAGGTTTCACCAACGTGTCACCCAGTACTATCACTGGGTAAGGCGCTAGCGGATAAGGGGCAGCAGCATCACCTTATCTCTCGATGATTATTTACAACTGAAGAATTAACAACAAGTTAAAAGTCAACGGGCCTTTGGCCAAGCCGCATGATGATTGTCGATTATGAAAACGTGCCGATGACGAATAGGGGCGTGCCGGTGAGAGTGGTGATGAGGTTCAGGTCCCTCCCACCCCTCGTGCCGATGTTGATGATGCTCGTCGTGGACGTGCAGGTGCTCATGGATGGTGGCCTCATGATCGTGCGTGAGGGTCTTCCCATCCTCAGCTGGCCATAGCAGCATTCCAAATAGACCCGCTACGGCCGCCAGAATAGCCATAAGCATGAAGGTGGCGGGCAAGCCGAACGTAGCGCCCACCCATCCCGCCATAGGGTAGGTGATCAGCCAGCCACAATGAGACAATGCGAAGTGCCCGGCATACAGGGCCGTGCGATCCCCGGGATGAGCAGAACGTGCCAGAAGGCGACCCGAAGGAGTCAATATGAGCGAGGCGCCTGCACCCAATATGGCCCAGATAACCAGGCCGGTGCCTATGCCGGACATCCAGAGGGCTAAGACCAGGCCGACAACCAATGTAACGGCACCTGCCATCATGGATTGCCGGTCGGTAAAATAAGTCAGTAACGAAGGCAAGCCTAGAGCAACGCACATTGAACCGACACCATAGGCGCCAAAAAATAGCGCCACAAGAGGATCGCCTCCCGCAAGCTTTTCCTGAACCAAGACCACCGTATTGACCAAGACCATCGCTCCTGCTGCCGAAACGGCAAAACTGAACGCCAGTAGTCCGCGCAAGCGGGGGGTTGCAAAATAGATACGGAAGCCCTTGGTGAACCGTGACAGGCCCTCTTCCCGAACGTAGGCTTTATCTTGAGAGACCGGCAAGGTTATGGACATTATTAATACTGCCGAGGCGATAAAACCTAATACTGTTCCGAGAAACAGCCAGTGGAAGGAGATGAACATCAAGAAAAGTGCAGATAGCGCAGGACTCACTAGCGATTCAAGATCATATGCCAAACGCGACAGTGACAGCGCATTCGTATAGCTCTTTTCATCTTTTAAAATATCGGGAATCATCGCCTGGAAAGTGGGCGTGAACGCAGCGGAAAAGCTCTGAAACAAGAATACCAGCACATAGACCTGCCAGATCTCCGAAACGAACGGAAGCAGTCCGACCATGCCGGCACGGCATAGATCCAGCGTAACCAGCATGGTTCGACGCGGAAAGTTGGCGGCAAACGCGCCCACCAAAGGAGAAACACCTACATAGGCTACCATCTTGATGGCGAAGGCAGTTCCCAGTACGATCCCTGCGTTGTCTTGGGCAAGGTCATAAGCGAGTAACGCCAGCGCGATGGTTGCCAGCCCGGTTCCAAGCAGAGAAAAAACCTGAGCCCCGAATAGGTGGCGAAATCGGCGATCATACAAGATACCCAACATAGTAATAGCCTTATAGAAATATAGGAAAGCACAGCCTGCTATAGCTTGACTGCTCTACAGCCGATGGACCTCTATGGTGGCGTGAACGATGCCCAAGTGCTTGGGAATGCGAGCGCGATACTCATCGGGAGTAAGCGGCGCGGATGAAATGATCGAAATGGCGGCACCATGAATTTCCGGCCCTATTGCCCAGACATGGAGATCGGCGAGCCGATCCATCTCATTTCTCGCGATAGCTTCCCGGAGAGTGCCAAGGACCGGTTCGCCAGCGCTACGGTCAAGTAGTATGCTGGAAGTGGCTCGCAGCAACCCGACGGACCAGCGAGCAATCATTACTGCACCGATGATGCCTACCAGCGGATCGACCCAATGCTGACCGGTATACTTGGCCACCAAGAGTGAGACGATCGCCAATACCGAGGTCAGGGTATCCGCGAGAACATGGAGGTAAGCCGAATTCAGTGCATGGTCCCGTCCGGTGTGTGCTGATTGGGAATGGTCATACTGGTGCGTATGGGAGTGGCCGTGACCATGCCCCCCCAAAATGACCGCGCAAACGACATTGACGATAAGCCCAACACCCGCAACCAGCACCGCCATGTCAAAGTCGATGGGGCGCGGCTGGGCAATCCTAGAGACACTCTCTACAGCTATGACGCCAGCGAATGACGCCAGAAGTACGGCTCCCGCAAAGCCCGCGAGAGCATCTACCTTGCCGGTACCAAAGGTAAAGGCACTATCTCCTGCATGCCGGCGAGAGTAGGCGTAGGCGAACGCACTAATGCCTAGCGCGATGGCGTGCGACCCCATATGCAGGCCGTCGGCAAGGAGTGCCATCGAGCCAAACAGATACCCCGCCACGATTTCGATCGCCATCGCTGCCAGCGTTATCATGGTAACCAAAATGGTACGCCGTTCACCCGGGCGAGGCTGATCGAGTCCGAACACATGGCTATGAGTGAATGGTTCCAACTGCGCGTTTTGTATACTCATTTTTTCCTCAGTACTCGAGAATGGCCATACCTCAGGCAAAGCATCAAGACTATTGCATTAATCGCGGCAGCGTAGTGGACAGTGCCGGCACGTAGACCAATAGCAACAAAAAACCGAACAGTGTTATTAGGAAAACGGTATTGGCACGAATGACGCTCGTTACCTCCTCGTCACCAATTTTTGCCGCCACCAAAAGCGCCAGCGCTACAGGCGGCGTTATCTGTCCGATGACCACGGTAACCACGATCAGAACGCCAAAGTGAAGTAGGTCCACATCCATCATCATCAGCGAAGGCAGTAGCAGGGGCATGATCATGGGAATAAGGGGATCAAGAATCATGCCCGCTATTAATGCCAGCAAGAGCAGCACCAGAATCTTCATGGTTACCGACTCAAAGGGAAGCAGAGTATCCAGACCGGCGGCAAGTGCACCGGGAACCCCTGCCTGTGACAATGCCCATCCGAACGCAGTCGAAAGACCAACGACCAGCAGGATCTCACCGGTGAGGATCGCTGAATCTATAGTCACCCGATATAGCTTCGCCCAGCTAAGGGTGCGGTAAACCAGCATGGAAAGCACCAATGCGTAGGCGACCGCAAAAGCTCCCGCTTCCGAGGGAGTAAAAAGCCCGAATACAAGTCCCCCCAGAATGAGAGCGGGGAGCCCGAGAGGCAGGATGGCCCGCATGCCGGTACGAGCGACTTCTCGCCAGGCAAAACCTGCCATGGGCTGCCAGCCATTACGACGAGCAAGCAGGGATATGATCAGCATCAGCACTAGTCCCATCAACAAGCCTGGCAATACCCCAGCAAGAAATAGGGCACCCAGTGAGACCCCCGTCACCGCTGAATAAAGTATCATGGGGGAACTTGGAGGAATCAGTATGCCTATACCCGATGAGGTGGCGGTAAGTGCCGCAGCGAAAGGCCCCGGATAGTTGTTCTCCTTTAGCTTAGGGATTAGGACCGACCCGGTACCCGCAAGATCAGCCACGGAGGTCCCGATCATACCACCGAACATAACGCTGGCAGCCACATTGACATGAGCTAGACCACCTCGCATCCACCCGACCAGCGCCCCGGCAAAGTCGAACAGCCGGTCCGCTATTCCACTCGCATTCATGATGCCGCCTGCCAATATGAATAGAGGCATAGTGATCAAGATATAATCGCTGATACCTGCAAGAGTCTGTTGTGGCAACGCAAGCGACCAACCTTCACTCATGGTCAAATAAAAGAGCACGGACGCCGTAAGGGATACGATGATGGGAAGGCCGACTAATACCAATACACACAGTATTAAAATTGTAATGGCTGCAAGCGTTAGCATAAGATATCCTCAGTGGCGAATACGGAGCAGAAGCGAAACGACCATTCCGACCGCGCCGAGCAGCAACCCGCTAAATATGACACTCTTGGGTAGTCGTAACATGGGCGTCAGGTCACTGCCGAACAGGCCCATGTATTGCCATACGTACCACCCCAGAACCCCCATGGTGAGTGCACCGAAAATAGCACAGGAACGAGATACGATTCGCGCCACGACTCCCGGCAGGCGGCTCGTCAGTATATCGCAGGAGATAAGCGCACCCCGCAGAGAGGCTAAAACGATGCCGACGGCGGTCACCCAGACCAATAACATCGGTACGACCTCATCCGTCCAGGGCAGAGGCCGACCAAATGCATAGCGGCTAAATGCATTGGCGAAGACAAGTATTGCGATGCCTCCCATGAAGGCCACTGCACAACCTTCAATAATGTGGACCAGCGCGGCTCCCAGCCGGAACCGACGTAGCCCAGCGACGAGGCCTCTTGGCACCTCATCGGACAGATGAATCTTTTGCTCAGATGTTTCCAACATTTTGATCTCCTCCAGCGAGGCGCCGGTCGAATAAACGACCATACCCTGCACGCGCGCCGTAGATACCCTGGAGCTCCAAGCAGTGCCAGAATGATGCCTGGTTGGCCGATATTATTGGCTTGCCCAGCTCAGCCTCGAGGGCCTCGATTACCCCGACGGTACGGAAGTTGGTACAACTGATGAAAATGGCACTGGCGTCAGGATGGTCTACGGATTTAACGAAATCGAATACTTCATCTAAAGGCACTTCAGCGAGAGCATGGTCATCATCGATACCAAGATTGGCGTGACGAAGCACGGCATGATTGTTCTCTTCGAGGAAGTTGATGGCCCGATCATGTACTTCATCCACGTAGGGCGTCGCTAACGCGATCTTGGTTGCACCAACCTCCGCCAATGCCGCCAAGGTAGCGGTAGACGCGGTAGTCACGAGCGGCCCGGGTGCCCACTGCTTGAGATTTTCAATCAAGCCACGATCATAAGCAGTACCATGCAAGAACGAGGCGCTGGTGCCGCCGAAACACAATACATCAATCGGCGCTGACCCGAGCAGGTGAGCCGCCTGCTCGATCTCCGGCGAGCGCATCATGGCATCGATGCCCTTAAAGGTAACTTTAGGTAAACGAATCCTTGTCGTATGTATGGAGACGCCCTGTGCCGCCATCGCCCACATCTCGGACTCCATTACCACGCTCGAAGCCATGTATATAAGCCCGATACGCGCATTATCGCCGCTGCCGTCGTAACGAAACTGGGGGAGGGGGCCGCCTTCGGCCGCCCCCATTATTGCTTGTTCATTCGCGCTCATTTCTGCTCCAGTAATGTTTGTGCCTGCGACCAGAAATCGCCTGATAACCTCTTTGCAATTTCGTCCCGAATCGGCACGGACGCTGATATGAAGCTGTCGAGATCGGGCTGGTTTACGCTGACCCCGGCCTCGGTAAAATCATCGACAAGTGTCGCATCACTTTCATCTGAAAGTTGACGTGTTGCCTCAGCGCCTTCCTGTGCCGCCTGGGCCATTTTCTCCTGCAGTTCCGCAGACAACGAATCATATGCCGATGCATTCATGGCGAGAGTGATGGGCGTATAGACGTGATTGGTAAGTGAGACGTAATCCTGCACTTCGTAGAGTGAAAACTCCTCCAGTACGGATAGAGGGTTCTCCTGGCCATCAAGCACACCTTGACGTAAGGCCACGTAGACCTCTCCCAGTGCCATGGGCGTCGGGGCGGCGCCGAGCATCTCGAAAGCAAGCAAGCGTGTTTCACTCCCAGGGGTGCGCAACTTCAGTCCGTCGAGATCTTTTGGAGTGCGGATCGGGTGCCGGTTGTTACTGATAACGCGAAAACCCAACTCTCCGTATGCAAGAACCTCTAGGTTAGCCTTGTCGCGCAGGGAGGCGGAGAGCAGATCGCCCAGCTCACCGTCGAGCGTCGCACGGGCAGACTCCTTGTCGGCAAATAGGAAGGGCATGTCGAAGAGAGCAAAATTGTTATCGAGCTCGACTACGTCCGACCCCAGCGGAACCACCTGTACCTCGCCTGCTCGGATCAGCTGCATCAATGCCGCCTCATCGCCAAGCGCCCCACCTTCGAAAAACTCAAGTTCGATACTATCCTCAGCACTTTCCTGAAGGGCATCGCGAAAGGTGGCAAGCATGACGTTCAGCGGGTCACCGGGTGTCGTCTCGACTGCTAGGCGGAGCGTAGTCTGGTCCGTCTGGGCCAAGGCTACATGCATCGGTGCCACCAGGCCCAACGCCAAAACACACGAGTATAATTTCCGTTTCAACATGATTTTTCCTCGTTTGTCGTTAAAGTTGCGCACTACAGCATTATCATCGTTGAACTTCTCAGCATGTTTCGTCAAAAAACTGCATAAGAAGAATTTTAATGTCGTATCATGGTGCATTTTTTTGCACCAATTTTTATCAGCTCTCTATATTGGTAGCAAAAAATTGCACAACAATGTTTCGAGCCATAATTAAAGTCTAATGCTACCGTCATTTTATGAATTATAAATAAGTCACACTCATTCTCTTATCGAGCTTGATTGTATGGAGCACCGGCTCAGAAAGTAAAAAAGGAAATTCTGCTCTACTGCTTCAGAAACTCTGAGGCTAGTGTGGCAAAGCAGGACTTCGGCAAATCCGAAGAAAAAGCACGTAAAACAAAAGCTATATTGTTCCCTTGAAACTTAAGAAAAAAGCAGTGAGTAAAATTATTAAATATAAGTGTTCTTATATATAGGAGTAAATTCAAAAAATAATGATTTTCAAAAGGGGCAGCGACGTCACCCCATCTTCAGTAGCAGCCGGGTTTAGAGTCAGAAGTAACTTTAGCGTGTTTTACCACCAGTTGCTCGGCATAGGCTGAAGGTGTCAGCCCACCAAGACTCTTCTTCGGTCTTTCTTCGTTGTACTCCCGCCTTAATGACAACCTGGGCGTGATGAAGACTGGTGAACCAATGCTCATTCAGACATTCATCTCGAAAGCGCCCATTGAACGATTCGATGTAGGTGTTTTGGTTGGGTTTTCCAGGTTCGATTAAAAACAGTGCAACGCCCCGTAGATGAGCCCATGACAGCATGGCGCGCCCACAGAATTCCTTGCCATTATCCGTGCAAATGGCGCTAGGTAGGCCACGTTGTAAAGCCAGATGATCCAGAATACGTGTTAAAAACAGCTCACCAAAGGCGCGCTCCGGCACGATGGCCACCGCCTAATGAGTCGCATCGTCAACAACGGTCAGGGTCTTGATGACCCGTCCTTCAGCCGTACGATCAAACACAAAATCCATTGACCAGACCTGATTGGCGGCACCAGGACGACCAAGGGGCTTTCGCTCAGACGTGGGAACCTTCTTGCGCTTGCGGCGTTTAACCTGCAACCGAGCCGCCGCGTAGAGGCGTTCGACGCGCTTATGATTGACCTGTTCACCGGCTTGACGCAGTTTCAAGTAGATCATGCCCGCCACATAGCGACGATACCGATGCGCGAGCGCCAGGATGCGTTCGCGCAAGCCCTGGTTGCGGTCCGGCATTCGCTGATAGCGTAACGCACTGGCACTCATACGGATGACACGGAGCGCTCGGCGCTCACTCAGGCCACGTGACACCATAAAGCGCACCACGTCTCGGCGTGCAGGGGCACTCACCACCTTTTTCTCAGCGCCTCGCGAGTGACCTCCATCTCCAGTAGCGACTCAGCGAGCAGCTTTTTCAAGCGTCCATTTTTGGCTCCGAGTTCTTTGAGTCGCTTGGCATCGGGCACGCTCATGCCGCCAAACTTGCTGCGCCATAGATAGTAACTGGCTTCTGAGAAACCGTGCCGACGGCATAGCTCCTTGATAGGCAGTCCCGCTTCGGCTTCGCCCAGGAAGCCAATGATCTCTTCTTCGCTGAAACGCTTCTTCATGTCCAATCTCCTTACCCATAGGATCGGACTCTAAAGTGTAGCGCTACTCAATCTGGGGGTGAAGTCGGGTGTTAGAGAGGCGTTGAGCCTGTAGAAAAACTCCGCTGACGGCTAAGTTTTGGTAGGATCGAGGAAACAGACGAGGAGTGGTCAGCATGCCGCGCTTCAAGGCTTATAACTACGATCAGAACGCCATGGTGGTGATCAACTACCAGGATCAGCTCCAGCCAGGCACCTTTGAACACGCGGTGCACTACCTGATCGAGCACAAGCTCGACTTATCCGTTTTCCATCCCAAGTACCGCAACGATGCGACCGGTCGGCTGGCCTATGATCCGGCTATCCTGCTTAAGATTATCCTGTTTGCTTACTCAAAAGGCATCACCTCCAGTCGAGAGATGCAATGGTGTTGCGAGACCAACATCATTTTCAAAGCCCTTTCCTGCGATACCGTGCCTCATTTCACCACACTGGCAAGCTTCGTTAGTCGCCATGCTGATGAGATCGAAGCGCTATTCGAACAAGTGCTGCTGGTATGCCACGAACAAGGCTTGCTGGGTAACGAACTCTTTGCGATTGATGGCTGCAAGATGTCCTCCGATGCCTCCAAAGAGTGGTCTGGCACGTTCAAAGAATTGGATGAGAAACGTGAGAAACTGAGAGGCCTGATCCGGCATCACCTACTGAAGCACTACGCGCGTGACGAGGCCGAGACGGAAGCCGATCTGGATAGGGATATCCGACGGGCCAAGACGATTCTCTCGCTAGATGCCGCCATGAACAAAGTGGATCGTTTCCTAAAGACGCACAGCCCAAGGATGGGCCGGGGGAAGCGAATCAAGGAAGTGAAGAGCAATCTCACCGATAACGAAAGTGCCAAAATGACCACCAGTAAAGGCACGATTCAGGGTTATAACGGTGTGGCCACAGTGGATAAGAAACATCAGATCATCATTGACGCTCAGGCCTTTGGCGAAGGCCAAGAACATCACACCCTGAGGCCAGTTCTGGAGCAGGTTGAAGCGCGTTTTAAGAAGCTGGGCATCGCTGAGAATATCTACCGGAAAGGCACCCTCATTACTGCCGATACTGGCTTCGCGAATGAAGCCAATATGAAGTATCTACACGAACAGGAGATCAACGGCTACATCCCCGATAATCAGTTCCGCAGCCGAGATCCGAAATTCGCCGACCAGAAAAACAAATATGGCAAGCGCCACCAGAATTTACCAGATAAAGGCTGGCGAGAGACGACGCCCGCCAGCGCTTTCCAGTTTGATCCGGTAGAGCTAACGTGTATCTGCCCAACCGGCGAAAAACTGTCCTATCGCGGGCAACGAGAAACGGACACTGGCAAAATCCGGGTGCACTTCGAAGGGCGTTTACTGCAATGTCGGCATTGCCCAAAGAAATACCGATGCATGCAGAATCCGGCCTCGGCAGACCATCGCAACGGTGCCGGTCGACAGGTATCTTTTATCATCGAGAACAATCGGCTGCCCAATTACACTGATTGGATGAAGCACCGAGTGGATAGCCCCAAGGGCAAGCAGATTTACAGCCATCGCATGTCGGTAGTAGAGCCGGTGTTCGGCAATATTGGCACGACGAAAAGACTGAACCGGTTTAGTCTACGGGGTAAGAAAAAGGTGCAGGGCCAGTGGCAGCTTTACTGCCTGGTGCACAATATTGAGAAGTTAGCGAATTATGGCCACATGGCCGCGTCATGAAGGGCTTAGAGCGGGGTAAGTTGCTTTTTAAGAGCAAAAGGTCGTCTTCAACAAGCTTTAGCTGGGCGCTCAAGTGGCTAAATACCGATATTAAGATTACTCAGCCAGATGACTGGCTGAGTAAGTAAATTAGGACGAGAGGGGGTAGAGATGGCTCGAAATCGGGTTTTTCTACAGCCTCGTTGATTGAAGTTATGCCGGAACCCATGGCGAGTAATATGTTTGTCGACTTGAATGCCTTCAGTCTCGATATACGCAGCAAGATTTGTATCCTTTGCTATTTTTAAAACCAGCTTACTAAACTGACTCAAACTCATTGGGGTGCCTCGGGATAGCCCCTTATTTGAGATAAACAAAAATCCGTGTTTTTGTTGCTCTGCTAATAACCGGCGCTCATTAATAACGTAGTTGTATAGCGCTTGCGACAATTCATAAGAGATTGGAATACCGCGCTCCTGTGTCTTAGCATTTTGCTCAATTAAACGCCACTTATCCTCAGGGTCGTCATGTCGACGAACAACAGAAACAAGCTGCTCAGAAAAACGAATATCCTGAACTTTTAACTGAAGGACTTCCCCTGAACGCATTCCTGTTTCGAATAGCACTTGAAACATTAAGTAATTTCTATGGCGTACCAAAGATGTGAATGGATTGTCAGAGCATTCCGGTTCTGCCAAGCGCATGACCTCAATAAATACTTCAGGCGGTGACGCTTTTTTGTCTGGATCAAATTGTGAGGTTTTAGAGCCTTGACGTCTTGGTCCCTGCTTAAGCAGTACCTCCTTCATGTTATCCGCTGAGTCAAGATAGCAAGCAAAATTTGCTCGTTTTCGAAGTGAAGTTTCAACTACAAAGCACAAAAACTCTATTGTAATCCTTAGACGATAACTCTGCTGCTTAACGCTTACAGTAGGGTCAGGGAGTACTCTGGTAGGTTGTGATGCTTGTAGCTCTATGACGTTGCCACGATTTTTTTGTTAGGCTTCGTCTAGCTGCAACAGTCTTTAGTTTGCAATGACGTGCCAGCGATTGCACCTCCGCAATATCTAAGAACAGAGGGCGCTGTATTTTACTTCTCTCCCCATTCTCAGCTGCTTCCGCAATCTTCAAAATTTTTTTCAAAAAACGGTAGTGGCTGTGCGCTATCCCAGATTTTAAAATGAGCAAGCGCATTGACAGCACTGCGCATCGTTTCTTGCGTCGATAACCGATAGAAAGTAGTCAGATATAAGGTTGTCCAAAAGTCAGGAACACCATTCTCATTTAAAAGTAATGAGAATCGCTCACCATTCTGAAAAATTAAACTTCCTCTCTTCAGCTTCATACCCACCCACCATAAATCAATTTTTTCTGATTGTATGAAGGTGGCAATAATAAAACCAGTTTTTTTTTTCAAAATAAATATAAAAACCCTGATATATCAGGGCTTTATAGCATCATATATACAATACTTTAATATTGAGAAAGTTAAAACGGTATCTCATCGTCAAAGTCGTCGAAATTACCCGGGTCAGGCGCACCGTAGCTGCTGTTCTGCTGGTTGGGCGGTGGTGCTTGGTTGCCCTGCTGGGGCGCTGGCTGTGCGGGGCGAGGCTGCTGTGGGCTCTGCCCGTCTGGGTAGTTTCCGCCCTGAGGTGCGCCACCCTGCTGTGGATAACCGCCACCTTGGCTATTGGGGGCCGGCGCGTTTTGGGGCGCATTCTGAGGAGCGTTCTGGGGATAGCTGTTTTGTCCAGCGCCAGCGCCTTGGAAATCACCGCTGCGACCATCAAGCATCTGCATATCGTTGGCGACAATCTCTGTCGAATAGCGATCCTGACCGTTCTGATCTTGCCATTTGCGGGTTTGCAGACGCCCTTCAATATAGACTTTGGAGCCTTTTTTCAGGTACTGCTGGGCAATTTCGGCGGTTTTATTGAACATCACCACGCGGTGCCATTCGGTACGCTCCTGGCGCTGACCGCTCTGGCGATCCATCCAGGTATCGGTGGTCGCCAGGTTCAAGTTAGCCACGGCGGTACCGCTGGGAGTGAAACGCACCTCTGGATCCTGCCCGAGGTTGCCAATCAAAATGACCTTGTTAATGCCGCGAGCCATAAGGCGCTCCTTTAATAGCTGTCATGTAGAGTTTATTGCCAACCGCCGTCACGCTTTTATCGGCCGGGCTGGATTAAGATTTGGGTGGCGCCATCAGCCGAGTTAACGCTGCCTGGTCAAGCTGCTGACGATTCACCTTTAAATAGACCAAACGCTCTTCCGGCACCACCATGACGTCTTCTACGCCGACCACATCGGCTAAATGTTCCATCAACAGGTCGAGCGCGTCTGCCTGGGTTTCGTGCAGCGCCACCACTTCGCTGGAGAGCGGTGGTGGTGAAGGCATCCGCCACATGGCGATCCACCAGCATAGCGCAAGCCCAGCACAGCCAATAAAGACCGCGTTGAGGCCGCCATAATGCGCCAGTAAACCGCCTAGTGTACCGCCTAAAAAAGCACCTAAAAATTGACTAGTGGAATACACGCCCATGGCAGTCCCTTTCGCGCCCGCCGGGGCCAGCTTACTGAGCATGGAAGGTAGCGTCGCTTCCAGCAAGTTAAAGCCCGTGAAGAACACAAACAGCCAGACAAATAGCCAATAACCTGGCGATAATGGCAACCCTAACCCCGCTAAGCTAACCACAATAGCGCCGATCGCCCCCAGGCACATCAAACGCATGCGCTGTTGCTTCTCGGCCACCATAATCAGCGGCACCATCGCCACAAACGATAACGCCATAATGCCAAGATACGCCAGCCCGTGATACTCAATCGCCACGCCAGCATTTAGCAAGCGAAACGGTACCGCCACAAATATCGCCATCAGCACTAGATGCAGAGCAAAAATCGATAAATCCAGCCGCCATAGATCGGGGCGGGTGATCACGCTTTTAAACTGCTGGCGATCCATGCCTACATCACGGTGACGCCGCCGCCGTGGCGCGGCAGGCACCCAGCGCCATAACACCAGCAGCCCCACCAGCGTCAGTAGCGCGGTAAACCAGAACACGCCAGCCAGCCCCGCCCAGGCGGCAAGCCATGGCCCCAACACCATGGCGATGGCAAACGACACCCCAATCGAAAGCCCAATGGTGGCCATCGCGGCGGTGCGAATTTCTTCACGGGTTTGATCCGCCAGCAGCGCCATAATCGCCGCGGCCACGGCGCCGCCGCCCTGCAACGCTCGCCCGGCGATTACACCGGCAATGCTATCGGAGAGCGCCGCGACCACACTGCCGAGTGCAAAAATGACCAGCCCCATAGCGATAACTCGCTTGCGGCCAATGCGATCAGAGAGTAAGCCAAACGGGATTTGCAGCGTCGCCTGGGTCAACCCATAGATGCCCAGTGCGACGCCCACCAACAGAGGCGTCGCCCCCGCCAGCGTATCAGCGTAGAGCGCCAGCACGGGCAGCACCATAAATAGGCCCAGCATGCGCGATGCATAGAGCCCGGCCAAACCGCTGATCGCGCGACGTTCAGAGGCCAGCAACAGTGCGGAAACCTTGCGCATAATGCCCTTGTGTGTGATGAAAAATAACTATCTGGTGGATAAGCATGTGGTGAGTAACGTAACGACTTGCGATAAACCCCTATTCTAGCGGTTTGGGCGGTCGCTGGAAACGTCGCGAGTTGACGCAGGTTATTAAAGCGGTTTTGCCGGGAGGGGTCAGACAAACGTATAATCACGCTTTTGCCGCGCGATTCGAGGTGTTGATGGACAGCATTCTGGTCAGGGGTGCCCGCACCCACAACCTCAAGCAGATCGATGTGGAACTGCCCCGTAACAAGCTGATTGTGATTACCGGCCTCTCCGGCTCGGGTAAATCGTCTTTAGCCTTCGACACCCTTTACGCCGAGGGGCAGCGCCGCTACGTGGAATCGCTCTCCACTTATGCGCGCCAGTTCCTGTCGATGATGGAAAAGCCCGATGTAGATCACATCGAAGGGCTGTCACCTGCGATCTCTATTGAGCAGAAGTCCACCTCCCACAACCCACGCTCGACCGTGGGCACCATCACCGAAATTTACGACTATCTGCGCCTGCTGTTCGCCCGCGCAGGCACGCCCCGCTGCCCCGAGCACGGCGAAGACCTTGAAGCCCAGACGATCTCGCAGATGGTCGATCAGGTCATGAATCTCGCCGAAGGCACCAAGCTGATGCTGTTGGCGCCGGTGGTCAAAGGCCGCAAAGGCGAGCACCTACAGTTATTAGCAGAACTGCGTGCCCAGGGTTTCGTACGCGCACTGATCGACGGCCAGGTGCTGGAGCTGGACGACATCGCACCGCTGGATAAACGCAAAAAACACGACATCAGCGTGGTGGTTGACCGCTTCAAGGTACGCGATGATCTCGCCCAGCGCCTAGCAGAGTCGTTCGAAACGGCGCTGAACCTCGCCGACGGCACCGCCATGATTCACTTTATGGACGGTGAGCGCGACGATATTGCTTTTTCGTCACGCTTTGCCTGCCCGGTATGTGGCTACTCGCTGGCAGAACTTGAGCCACGCATGTTCTCGTTCAACAACCCGGCGGGCGCCTGCCCCACCTGCGATGGGCTGGGCGTTCAGCAGTACTTCGACCCGGACAAGCTGATCAGCCACCCAGAGCTTTCGCTTGCCGAAGGCGTCATCAAAGGCTGGGATCGACGCAATATTTACTACTTTACCCAGCTCCAGGCGCTGGCCAAGCACTATCGCTTTGAGCTGGAAACGCCCTGGCAAGAGCTTGCCCGCCATGAACGAGAGGTTATCTTAAACGGCAGCGGCGACGAACAGATTCCGTTTGTCTACGTGGGCGACCGCGGCCGAAAAGTGACCCGCGAACACGCCTTTGAGGGCGTGCTGCCTAATATGCAGCGCCGCTATCGGGAAACCGAATCCAACATGGTGCGCGATGACCTGGTCAAATACATCGCGGTGCAGCCTTGCGCCACTTGTAATGGCTCGCGACTGCGCAAAGAGTCGCGCCATGTTTATGTGGATGACCACAACATCGCCGATATCGTCCGCTTCCCGATTGGCGAGGCGTGGCGCTACTTTGCCGATCTAACACTACCCGGCCGTAAAGGCGAAATTGCTGACAAAATCGTTCATGAAATTCACGCCCGACTAGAGTTTCTGGTCAACGTGGGGCTGGATTACCTCAACCTGGAGCGCAGCGCCGACACGCTTTCTGGCGGCGAGGCCCAGCGTATTCGCCTGGCCAGCCAGATAGGCGCAGGCCTGGTTGGGGTCATGTACATTCTTGATGAGCCGTCGATTGGCTTGCACCAGCGCGATAATGACCGGCTGTTGAAAACCCTTGAGCGACTGCGCGACTTGGGCAATACCGTGATTGTGGTAGAGCACGATGAAGATGCTATTCGTGCCGCCGACCACGTGCTGGATATCGGCCCCGGTGCAGGCGTCCACGGTGGTGAAATCGTCGCCCAGGGCACGCCCCAGGACATAATGGATAATGCCAACTCGCTGACCGGCCAGTATCTTTCCGGCACACGGGAAATCGCCGTACCGCCCTACCGCATTCCCGGCAATCCAGAAAAGCAATTAGTGCTACGCGGCGCCACCGGCAATAACCTGCAGGACGTGACGCTAACGTTGCCGCTGGGGCTGTTTATCGCCATTACCGGCGTTTCGGGCTCGGGTAAATCGACGTTGATCAACGGCACCTTGATGCCGATTGCGGCTCGCGAGCTAAACCGCGCGACCACGCTGACCGCCGCACCTTATGAAAAAATCGAAGGGCTCGATCAGCTCGATAAAGTGATCGATATTGATCAGAGTCCCATTGGGCGAACGCCGCGCTCCAACCCGGCTACCTATACCGGTATTTTTACGCCGATTCGCGAGCTGTTTGCGGGCACCCAAGAAGCGCGTTCGCGGGGCTACAAGCCCGGCCGTTTCAGCTTTAACGTCAAGGGCGGGCGCTGCGAGGCGTGCCAGGGGGAAGGCATGATCAAGGTGGAGATGCACTTTCTGCCCGATATCTACGTGCCCTGCGACGTCTGTAAGGGCAAGCGCTATAACCGTGAAACGCTGGATATTCACTACAAAGGCAAAACGATCCACGAAGTGCTGACCATGACCGTGGAAGACGCGCTGGAATTCTTCAGCCCGGTGCCCGCTATTGCCCGTCGCTTGCAAACCTTGCTCGATGTAGGACTCTCTTATATCCGCCTGGGGCAGAGCGCTACCACCCTGTCGGGCGGCGAAGCGCAGCGGGTGAAACTCGCCCGTGAGTTAGCCAAGCGCGATACCGGCAAAACGCTGTATATTCTCGATGAGCCAACCACCGGCCTGCATTTTGAAGATATTCGTCAATTGCTGACGGTGCTGCATCGCCTGCGTGATCATGGCAATACTATCGTAGTGATTGAGCACAATCTGGATGTGATCAAAACGGCCGATTGGATTGTCGATCTCGGCCCCGAAGGGGGCTCAGGTGGCGGGCAGATTATCGCTGAAGGCACACCGGAGCAGCTCGTAAAACAGAAAGTCTCGCATACCGGGCATTTCTTAGCACCACTGCTAGCGCGTGGTAAACGAGCAACCAAGCGCTAACCTTTAGGTCTTTTTTCGAAGGTGGGGCGCGCACGCGCCCCTAACTAAAGGAGCCCGCTACCTCACGCATTGAACAACGCAGTACGCAGCCCTATTGTGTATTGTGACGAGCAGCTAATAGTTAGTTATATTAAGTAAACCTCTCTTAGAGGGATAGGCCATGAACGAAGAAAAAAGCTGTATTATCAAGCACTTCAGTCACTATTGCTCGTTGACGAAGGAGGAGAAAACATTGCTCCTCTCGCTTGAAGAGAGTCCAAGCAATATAAAATCCGGCACGATCCTATGGGAAATGGGCGATGCGGCCAATGAGTTCTGCACGCTCAAGAGCGGCTGGGCCTTCTCCTATCGCCACTTAGAAAATGGTGATCGGCAAATTCTGGAAGTGTTTTTACCGGGTGACATTATTGGTCTGCGCGAGTTTGCGTTCTCCGAGCGCCTTGAGAATGTGCGCATGATTGATGACGGTGTGGTTTGTCACTTCCCGCACAAACGTATGCTGGATATTTTCCGCCAGTCGCTTCCCCTTACATCAGTAATGTTTGCTATTGGTAGTCGCCAACAGGCGCTGATGACAGAGCGGCTGGTCACCTTGGCAAGACGCAGTGCCCGCCAGAAAATGGCGCATTTTCTCTACGAGATGTATTTGCGGCTACGCCAAACTAATCCCGATATTAGCAATCAGTTTCGCCTGCCTCTCTCTCAAGAACAGTTGGCCGATGTACTTGGTCTTAGCCCCGTTCACGTGAGCCGAACGTTTACCGCACTTAGTGAAAGCGAGTTGGTATTCCGTGATCGTCACCACCTCACCATTCCAGACTTGGCGGCGTTATGCGCCGAAGGCCAATTTGATGACTGCTATCTCACCGACAACGTCCGCCCCCTATTAGGTGATACTGCATAAATTAGGCGATCAGCACAAAAAAACCGCGTGCTATAAAGCACGCGGTAGTGTTGTTACGCCGTCAGTCGCTGAGGCGACAGCACATTAACCGCATTTGGACCAGCCACACCCCGCATAGCAGGTTGGGCAACCATCCATCATGATGAGCTCGCCGCGGCACTCAGGGCAGCTACCCACTATGGCCGGGGCGCTGCCTTCAGGCTTTTTTCCCTCAGTAGCCTTTTCACCGATCGGCTCTACCGCACCCGCTTCAACGGGCGCATCGCCCGCCTCCTCATCCGGCTGCCAAGCATGGCCATGGGTCATGCGGTGGGCATAGCGCTCAACCAGCTGTTCAGCCGGGACTTGATTGCCATCCCGATCCAGGAAACCGCGACGATAAAGAATCTGCTGTATCGACCAAGCAATCGCAGCGACCTCTGAATCGTGAAACATCGGCTTTTTCCAGCGGTTCATACCGCAGCGCACCAGGCCTTTATCCCAAGCTACTTTGCGTAGATCCGCCACCGCCTGGGTGACGTAACCACCGCGGGCTGCCAGCGAGAGGCTGCGCATGGTGGCGGTGATCCACTGGTGCTCACTGGAGAGCTGGCCCGACGGGAAAAAGAACTCTACCGGGCGCTCAATCACCACGCGTTTACCGCCAATCACGCCTTCCACCGGCATAAACGACACCAGCAGATAGACTTTCTTGCGACCTTCCGCGCCCACGTACGAAATCTTCTCTGATACGGCTTCTAGAGTGCCTTCCGGGCGTGACGGAATCCGCACCGTCAGCGGGCTTTCATCCTGTAGCTCAGGAACGGGCGCGGCCTGCTCCTGCTGCTTGATCCGGTAACCAACGATTTTTGAGGTAATTTCTACAGCCATGGTGTTCTCCACTTAGCAAAGGTAATCGGGCGGTTCTTTACATGGACGCTGCTAGCAAGGGCGCAGCCCCCGCCGCTACCATTTGCCGTAGGTGCCCTCTTTTAAGCCATCAAATAGGTTGGCAGCGTTATGTTCTTCGCCGTCGTAAACCACCTTTTCATCCCCGGTCAGTTCGAGGGTTTCGCCATTTTCCAGCTCAAATACGTAAGTCGTGTTTTTAAGATCATCCTCACGCACCAGCACGCCCTGGAAGGCTTCTGGGTTAAAACGGAAGGTTGTGCAGCCTTTTAAGCGGCTTTCATAGGCCTGCAAATAGAGGTTTTGGAACTGCTCAAACGGGAACTCAGTAGGCACATTAACCGTTTTCGAGATCGCTGAATCCACCCAGTGCTGGGCGGCGGCCTGAACGGCGACGTGCTGCTCGGGTGAGATCGCATCGGCGGTCACAAAGTAGTCAGGCAGGTCGCTATCCACAGCGTCGTCGGCGATAAAGTGACGGTAGGCGGCGAGCTCAAAGGAGACGACTTCGACCTGCTCTTTGGTCTTCTTACCCGATTGGATAATATTGCGGAAATAGCGGTGCGAGAAGGAAGGCTCGATACCGTTGGAGGCGTTGTTACCCATCGACAGGCTGATCGTGCCGGTCGGCGCGATCGAACTGTGGTGAGTAAAGCGTGCGCCATACTCGGCCAGCTGTGCGACCAGTTCGGGCTCAAGCTCGGCCACTTGGGCCATGTACTGGCTGTAACGGGCATGCAGAATACGACCCGGCACTTGATCGCCCACTTCATAGCCATCTTTGGCCAGTTGTGGGCGCTCACGCAACATTTTGGGGGTAATGGTGTGCTCCTGCTCAAGCACTGGCGCCATGCCTTTCTCTTTAGAGAGCTCCAGTGCCTGCTTCCAGCCCTCAATCGCCAGGTGGCGGCTCACCTCATCGGTGAACACCAGTGACTGCTTCGAGCCATAAGGGATTTTGAGCATAGTAAGCGTCGACCCCAGGCCCAAAAAGCCCATGCCGTGGCGGCGCTTGGCTTCGATTTCACGCTGCTGCTGGGGCAGCGGAAGGCCAGCAATTTCCACCACGTTGTCGAGCATGCGGGTAAAGATGGCGACGACCTTGCGGTAACGCTCCCAGTCAAAGCGCGGTTCTGCGCCGAAGGGATCGATCACGAACTTGGTCAGGTTGACAGAACCCAGCAGGCAGGCACCCTCTGGCGGCAGCGGCTGCTCGCCACAGGGGTTGGTGGCGCGAATATCCTCGCAGAACCAGTTATTGTTCATGCGGTTGACTTGGTCGATCAGGATGAAACCTGGCTCGGCGTAGTCATAGGTGGAGGACATGATGGTGTCCCATAATTCGCGCGCTTTGATCACTTCCACAATACGGCAGGCGACACGGCCTTCGGCATCCACCGTGTAGCCCTCTTCCACTACCGGCCAGTCACGATAGAGCAGGTCTTCCGCTTTAACGTCCTCTTTCTCACCGGGATGCAACGGGAAAGCGAGCGGCCAATCGGTATTGTTTTTGACCGCTTCCATAAACTCATCAGTGATCAGCAACGACAGATTAAACTGACGCAAGCGCCCTGCTTCGCGTTTCGCCTGGATAAATTCGCGCACATCCGGGTGGCCTACATCGAAGGTACCCATCTGGGCGCCACGGCGGCCACCGGCAGAAGCCACGGTGAAACACATCTTGTCGTAGATATCCATAAACGCCAGCGGACCATTGGTGCCTGCGCCAGCACCAAACACAAACGCGCCTTTGTAGCGCAGTGTCGAGAAGTCGTAGCCGATACCCGCCCCTGACTTTAGCGTCATGCCCGCATCCACGACGGAATCGAGAATATCGCGCATGGAGTCGCGAATAGTGCGTGAAACGGTGCAGTTGATCAGGCTTACCGCGGGCTTGTAAGCCTCTGCGCCCGCATTAGAAAGGATGCGACCGGCAGGGATAGCACCATGTTCCAGCGCCCAGCGGAATTTCGGCAACCACTCTTCTGCCTTGTCTCCTTCCACCGCTGCAAGGGCGCGTGCAACACGCTCAAATGTAGCACCGACATCTTGGTCGACGGGCTGGCTATGACGATCCTTGAGGCGGTACTTGGCATCCCAGATCTCCCGCGAGGGGGCCTGCATCGGGACGTCATTAGAGGTCTTGATAGCCTTAGCAGCGGTGCTCATGTCGCAAAACTCCTTCACAACGGGGTGAATATAGCGCTCAAATGGGCGATTATACGTGGCATCGGAGTGAAGTATAGACTTGACTTTCCACCATATGAGGCACTTTTTTAACTATTCTCTACCATATATAGAAAAATCAGCGCGTTACTCTTTTGACAATATCAAACACGCTATAGACTGTTTTTTCCGGTTACTCGTCTAGGGATTTTGGTTACATGGCTCACATCATCACGGCGACGGTCGCCCTGCGTTTCCACTCGTCAACGCTAATCGCTATGTTAGCCCCTATGTTCGTTATGGCGGCAATGGTCATCTCATTGATGGTCGCAACATCCATGGCTAGCGCAGCAACATTTAATACCGACGACGTGGCCACCCACGAACACTGGCAGTCGATGACACTGTCATTGGGGGGTGAACGACACTACCGGGCGATAGAAACTCACAGCTATTCTGATGCCACCCTAAGCCTGAACGCCACCGCAGGCGTTTGTGATTTACCCTGGCTGGAGATGCGCGTGACGCTTGAGCAGCAGCAAGGTGAGAGCCGTGCGGTGAACTTAGTACCCGCCAGGCTACGCATTGATGAGCAGCCCGTGATTGATACCATGGCGGAATTTATTACCGAACGCGGCGACGACGGTTTTTATGCCCACTTTTACTTAAGCGACTTGGCGGCGCTGATGGACGACATGCGCCAGGGCGAGCAGTTGTTTCTCGGTTTTGACCAGGAACAGCGCGAGCCTTGGTATATGACCTTTAGCCTGCAAGGCGCCGACGCGGCAATTAACCGGATGCTGGCTGAATGTAAAGGCGCCGAATATACTACGCACTAATATTCTCTATCTGGCAGCACATCATCTTTCAGTAACGGGGTAAATATATGTCTTAAGAGGTAAAGAGAAACCCGCAGCCCCAAAATATTGAGCATTGCAAATCAAGCCTAGGGAAGAAACTCAGGAAAAAAAGGAGTCCTCGGCTAATAATCTAATCTCTCGACAAGTTTTCTAGATAACGCTTCAATGAAAGCCTTTACTTGCATGATAGCAATGGCCTCTTATGTTCAACTTACTGCCTCATCATTATACAGCGCTGGTTGTCGGCGCATCGGGAGGAATAGGCGCTGCCATCATTAAGCAGTTACTCTCTTCCTCTCAGGTCGGCCACATTATCGCGGTAAGCCGCCAACAACCACGAATAGTCGATCCCCGCCTTACTTACCTAATGCTTGATGTTTCCCAAGAACAGGGTAGGTATGCGCTTAAGAAAGAGCTGGCTGCCCAGCCTATCCACTTCTTTTTCAATGCCATCGGCATTCTTCATAATAAAGCGCAACAGCTGCTGCCTGAAAAGCGCCTAGATCAGCTTAGTGTTGAAAATTTGACACAGACAATGAACATCAATGCATTTACGCCGATATTACTTCTAGCGGCACTACAAGACTCTTTCAAAGGTGTACACCCTTCAGTGATCGCCAGCCTTTCGGCGCGAGTTGGCTCTATCGAGGACAATCGGCTAGGCGGCTGGTACAGCTATCGTGCCAGCAAAGCAGCCCATAACATGCTGCTTAAGACGGCATCAATAGAGCTCAAACGGCTTAACAAACAATGCACCGTTTTATGCCTGCACCCTGGCACCACCGATACAGCGCTCTCTAAACCTTTTCAAGCAAGGGTGCCTAACGAGAAGCTCTTCACGTCTGCATTTGTAGCAGAGAAGTTGCTAGCAGTCATCGCCCAGCGAACGCCTGATGATAGCGGTACCTTTTGGGACTGGAGTGGCCAACCTATTGAGTGGTAAGGGTGAGGTGTTTTTCTTCCAGGCAACAAAAAACCCAGCCGGGTGGCTGGGTTTTCTGCGGTATAGGTGCCTGACGATGACCTACTCTCGCATGGGGAGACCCCACACTACCATCGGCGCTAAGCGGTTTCACTGC
>NZ_JACCDE010000038.1 GCF_013415125.1 Vreelandella glaciei
TTATCTTATGCTTGTTCATGACTCTTCCCCTCCGCATTGAAGTGGTTCAACTATCAATGTAGCTCTCTGAAGCTTCGAGAGGGGAGGAGTCCCTTTCATTGAACGCAGTGAAGCAATCTCAGTTTTATTGCCGTCGTTGAATGATGCGGCTCTAACGGTTAGCGGCACTTTCATACGCAGCAGGTTCTGGCATTTCGGCGGCCATAATCTGAAGATGCACATCGGGCAGGTGCTGCATATGCTCCGCCAGCCAGTGTACCAAGCGAGGCTGCAATGCTTGGCGAAGGTCGGCCAGTGTGTCGGCGGCAATCTCATCAAGCTGATCATCCAGCCAATCACTAAAGCTATCTTCATCCAGTGGGCTGGCACCCGTCGCATCCAGCATCAAACGTCCAATGCGGGCCCAGCCCGTATCAGTCGCGGTCACCGGCAGTGCTAGGTACAAACTGCCACGACGTGCCGTACTGGCGTCTTTTATTTCCAACCCTGGGTGAGGAACCACGCTGTTTTGACTGACGATGCAGGGCGGCTGGGGATAGCGTGCCTCGCAGCGCAGCCCTTGGTGATCAAAGCTGATTAAATCGCCATTAACTGGCGACAAAGGTGCGCTAATCCCTAATTGACTGGCAATTGCCTGATGCGCCTGCTGATGCCTTGCTTCGCCGTGGACGGGCATCAGATGCTTCGGCTTAGTCCATTGATAGAGTTTGATTAACTCATCATGAGCGGGGTGCCCCGTAGCATGTAACTCGGGATGGTTGATTTCGTCGTAAATACGAACACTTAACTGCGCTAAACGTTTTTTTAGCTGTTCAATAGGGCGTTCGTTGCCTGGAATGGCTTTAGCCGAGAAGATGACATTATCGCCAGGCTGAAGATCAACAAAGGGATGGCGGCCCTGAGCAAGACGCTGAAGCGCGGCACGCGCCTCACCCTGGCTGCCGGTGGCAATAATAACCACTTCATCCGGGGGGAGATAACCCAGGTCGTGATTGGGTACCAGCGGCGGTAAGTCATCCATATAGCCAAGCCCGCGCGCAACGCTAACCATTCGCTCCATTGAGCGCCCCATTAAGCTGATGCGACGGCCACACTGATGCGCCGCGCGCCCGATAGCCAATACCCGCGCAAGGTTACTGGCAAAACAAGAAACAACCACACGGCCCTGGCAGTTGGCGAGGGTTTTTACCAATGCCCTCGCCACATCACCTTCACTGCCGGAGTGGCCTGGCATGGGGGCGTTGGTGGAATCGCCGACCACTAAATCGACCGGGGCCAGCGCTCTAAACTGTGCCGCGCTCACCGGAGAGCCGATAAGCGGCTCAGGATCAAGTTTCCAGTCACCGGTATGTAAAACACGATAGCCGCCAGCCATCATGATGATGGCACAGCTTTCGGGTATCGAGTGCGTCAACGGCAAGTAGCGCAGCGTAAACGGCCCGCTTTCAAGTGCCTCGCCTGGTTCGATGACATGAATAGCAGCGCTGCTAAGTTGATGTTCAGCAAATTTAAGACGTAATAGCCCCGCGGCTAATGGCGTGGCATAAATAGGACAATTCCACATCGGCCAGAGCCAAGCGACGGCACCAATGTGGTCTTCATGGCCGTGGGTAATAAATAGTGCTTTCGGGACTATCCCTAATGCTTTTGGTGTATCAAGATTAGGCACTTGTAGCGGTGAGTTGGGGAGATCCTGGCGAATCATCATGCCGCAGTCGACGACAATCCAGTGATCATCGTAGCCGTAGAGCGTTAGATTCATGCCAATCTCACCGCATCCCCCCAGCGGCAACATGCGCAGCGGAGGACGACGACGGGGACGAATTTGAACGCGTGAAGAGTGCATCAGTTATGAAAAGCCTAAAAAGTAGTGACTCAACTATACGGGAAGGCAGGGGCGGCTAACAATCATCCTTGGCCTTCCGATACACTATGCAACCTAAGCCGTTGGTTTGTCATAATTACCTTAGAAATAGGTCAAGAGTTGCTCACATGTCCCATTATTATCGTTTAGTTGTGTCCTGCCCTGATCAGGTAGGTATTGTGGCCCGAGTATCGAGCTTTATTGCTAAGCAAGGGGGGTCCATCACCGAAGCAAGCCAGCACTCCGATTTAGAAACGGGCTGTTTTTTTATGCGTTACGACATCTTGGCGGATTCAGTGGGGATGTCGGTGGAGGCGCTACGTGCAGCGTTCGAGCCTGTGGCGATCGAATTTGATATGCAGTGGTCATTGGTGGATACACAGCAGCGCCGCCGGGTGGTGTTGATGGTCTCTAGAGAGTCACACTGCTTGGTAGATTTGCTTTATCGCTGGCAGGCCGGTGAGTTGGATTGCGATATTGTCGGCGTCATTTCCAACCATGACGATATGCGTTCATTGACCGAGTGGTACGGCATTCCTTATCACTATGTGCCAGTCGACCCCGATAACAAGCAAGTGTCGTTTGCCAAGGTGCAAGCAGAAATCGATAGTGCGCGCGCTGATTGCGTTGTGTTGGCGCGTTATATGCAAATCCTGCCGCCTGACCTGTGCGCACGCTATGCTGGGCGGGTGATTAATATACATCACAGCTTTTTACCCTCTTTCGCTGGGGCGAAGCCCTACCACCAGGCATATCAGCGCGGTGTGAAGCTGATTGGCGCCACCTGCCACTACGTCACCGAGGAACTCGATGCGGGCCCGATTATCGAACAGGATATTCATCGCGTTAGCCACTGCCATACCCCAACCGATTTAGTCCGCTTTGGGCGTGATGTTGAAAAAGCCGTTCTCGCACGCGGTTTACGCTGGCATCTTGAGGATCGTGTTTTAGTGCATGGCAACAAGACCGTGGTATTTAGCTAACGCTCGATAAAGTGAGAAGCCGCTATGTCGTTCGCACAAAGTGTACTGGCGCCCTGGGCGCTGATATTCACCTCGCTACTCTCGTTAGGCGTAGTGGTGTGGGCTCTTTGGCGGCGGCCCTGGAAAGCGCTACTGAAAGACACTGCCCTTCAGCATCGTTGGTTAGGCGCAACGCTGGCAGTGGTGCTGATGTGGCAGCTACGCGCTCAGGCGGTCGACTGGCTAACGCTGCATCTCGTCTTTACGGTATTGATGACACTCGTGTTTAAAGCGCCACTAGCGCTGCTCAGCAATGTGTTCATCAATGTGGCAATGGTAGTTATCGGCCGCAATGAGTGGACGCTGCTGGGGGCGAATGTATTGGTAACGGGCATTGTTCCGGCTGCCATTATTGGCACAGTGTGGCGGCTGGTAGATCGCCGCCTGCCGGATAACCTGATGGTGTTTCTATTTGCCTGCGGGTTTTTTGGGGCGGCGTTGGCAACATTAGGGGCAGGGCTGGCTGCCGTGCTGCTGATCATCGTGGCAGGCACAGACCCTAACGCTATCTATCTTGCTCAGGAGTATGCACGCTTCTTACCTCTACTAATGCCTTCAGAGGCGTTTATTACCGGGATGCTGCTGAGTATTTTGCTGGTCTATCATCCTAATTGGGTGGCCACCTTTAATGACCACCGCTATATCGACATGCAGTAGCGACGGTGGTTAGCCCAGTGCCTGGCCATTACCGCCACGAATAACGCCAACGCCGACACCTTCGATATCGAGTGACTGTGAACGCAGGTCGATTTCAATGGGCGCAAAGTCTGCATTTTCCGCAAATAGCGTTACTTGGTGGCCCTGACGTTTGAAGCGCTTGACGGTTACCTCATCATCTAGGCGCGCGACGACAATCTGGCCATCGCGCACCCGCTCGGTACGGTGAACTGCCAATAAATCACCTTCTAAAATACCAATATCCTTCATCGAAAGGCCCCGCACACGCAGCAGGTAATCGGCTTTAGGAGTGAAGTACTCGGCGGGCAGAGGGCAGTAACGGTCAATATGCTCAGCAGCTAGGATAGGGCTCCCGGCGGCTACTTCGCCAATCACCGGCAGGCCAGCAGGCGAGGCTTCAATATTGGCAGCGGGTAACGCGCTTATGGTGCTGTCTACTACCTCCTGGGGCTCTTGATTAGGTAGGCGAATACCGCGTGACGTATTGCGAATAATGCGAATAGCGCCTTTACGCTCTAGCGCGCGCAGGTGCTCTTCCGCTGCGTTAGGTGAGCGGAATCCCAGGGCTTTCGCAATTTCAGCACGGGTCGGAGGGTAGCCAAATTCGCCCATGGTCTTAACAATAAAATCAAATACATGCTGTTGGCGAGCGGTTAGCGGACGCGACATACCAGACTCCAATAATAGTGAATAGACAGTAACAAATTAAATGTCGACTTAATCGATAAGTGGTTAAGTATACAGTATGTTCCTCTGTCCAGTATATGTCTTGTCAACCCCTATCGGGCAAGGTCCCCGAATTTTTCCTAATCGTTTTAAACTAAGCTTCTACTGATATAGACAGCCATATTTCATCAGAAAATCAAGCGTTGAGCCCTCCAACGTTATGGCATAGTATTTTACTATGTTTTAAACACTCGTTTCCCCGGAGAGCGGCATGGCTCAATCTGATACGGTAACTCGAATACTCGACACCGCGGAAGTGCTGTTTGCTGAGCGAGGTTTTGCTGAAACATCGCTGCGCAACATCACTAGCAAAGCGCGCGTCAATTTAGCGGCGGTGAATTACCATTTTGGTTCCAAAAAAGCCTTAATTCAGGCCGTGTTTTCACGCTATCTGGACCCGTTCACTCAACGTTTTCATACCGCGCTTGATGAACTTGAAGCCCAGCATGCAGGGCGCGTTATTCCGTTGGAAACGCTACTCGAAACAATGGCGACCAGCGTGCTGGCAGTGCCTGCGGAGCGCAACAGTTTGAAGGTGTTTATGCGCTTGCTGGGCCTTGCCTATAGCCAAGCGCAGGGGCACCTTCGGCGTCATATTCAGCAAGAGTACGGTGATGTGTTTACCCGCTTCACCGAGCTAGTGCATCAAGCAACGCCCGACTTGCCTGACGCGGAGCGCTTTTGGCGGCTACACTTTATGCTTGGTACGGTGATTTTTACACTTTCAGGCCTTGATGCACTGCGCGACATCGCTGAAAAGGATTATCACGAGCAGGTCACCGTGCGGGATTTGGTTAGGCGGTTGCGCCCGGTAGTGGTGGCTGCCATGAATGCACCGTTGCCCCCAGCACTTGAAGAAGGAAAATATGCGAACGCCCAAGCTCGCTGAGCTTCCCCCTGTAGAGAACATCTGGTTGGAAATCGATACCACACAGCAGCAGCTACGCTGTTGGCGAGGGCCGAAGGTGCTGCATGAGTGTGAAGTATCGTCTGGCCTCGCGGGCGTCGGTGAGTACAATGGCAGTGGCAAAACACCCCAGGGTTGGCACTATATAAGAGCCGCTATTGGCAGCGGGATGCCTGATAATGCGGTATTTCGTGGTCGTCGCTGGACGGGAGAGGCATTTTCTCCTGCGCTAGCTGAAGCATATCCGAAGCGGGATTGGATTTTGACCCGCATCCTGTGGCTATGCGGATTAGAAAAAGGCGTGAACCGTGGTGGACAGGTCGATTCACAGCGTCGCTATATTTATCTTCATGGTACGCCACCTGATCAGCCCATGGGCGTTGCTGCCTCCCACGGCTGTATTCGTTTACGCAATAGTGATTTGCTCTATATCTTTTCGTTAGCGTTACCAGGTACCCCCGTTTGGTTGCACGGCGGTCGTCAGTCGTTTGACTAATCCGTTTTGACACCGCTAGACGATCGTCTAGAATCACCGCCTCTTTTTTAATGGACCTATCACGATGACTCAACCGTTAGGCCCGGTCATGCTCGACCTTGAAGGCCCGAAATTAACGGCCGCAGAAAAGCGCTTGCTGCTAGAACCGTCGGTAGGGGGCGTTATTCTGTTTGCCCGCAATGTCGAGAATGGCTATCAAGTACGCCAACTCTGCAGCGATATTCGCCGTGTGCGTGCGGACTTATTGCTTGCCGTTGATCAAGAGGGTGGCCGCGTTCAGCGCATTAAAGAGGGGATGACGCGCCTTCCCGCCATGGCTCGCATTGGGGAGTGTTATAGCGCCAATCCCGATGACGGTCTTGCGCTCGCAAAAGATGCTGGCTGGCTATTGGGCATGGAAATGGCCGCCTGCGGTTTGGATCTTAGCTTTGCTCCGGTACTGGATGTCGAAAGCGGCGTCTCAAGTGTTATTGGTGACCGAAGTTTTAGCCGCGATCCGCAGCATGTGGCGCAGCTTGGCAGCGCCTTTATTCAAGGGCTCCATGATGCTGGTATGGCCGCTGTCGGAAAACACTTCCCCGGTCACGGCGGAGTCGCGGCAGACTCTCACGTTGCGCTGCCGGTGGATGACCGCCCGCTAGAGGTGATTAAACAACGCGACCTGGTGCCCTTTGCCCATTTAGCCGCACCGTTAGACGGCGTGATGCCAGCGCATGTGATTTACAGTGCTTTCGATACGCGTCCTGCCGGGTTCTCCCCTCATTGGTTGGGCATGCTGCGTGAATCGTTGGGCTTCAAAGGCTGCATCTTTTCTGATGATTTAAGTATGGCGGGCGCCCACGAGGCGGGTGGGCCCAAACAGCGAGCCCAGGCAGCGCTAGCGGCGGGTTGCGATATGTTGCTGGTGTGCAACGATCGCGCCGCGGCACTTGAGGTGATTGAAGCCTGCCGGGGTATTGAAACCAAGCGTCCCGCCAAACTGCGCTACAGCCGTGCACGGCCTGATATTGATGCCCTAAGTGCGTTGGGCCGATGGCGTCGTACCCACGCTAAGTTGGAAGCATTGGCTGATAAACCGAAACCCAATGCTGTGTAAATTCACACGACTGATGTAATTGAAGCTTTTAACCCGCCTGGAGTTTAGATGTCAAAGTTGGATAAAGAAGCCTTAGAGTCATTGGACTCAATGCGTGAATTGATGGATAACGCCGACTGCCTTATTTCTCAGCAAGAGGTAGAGCGGGCACTTGATCGTATGGCGGAAGCGATCACGCGAGATTTAGGCGACAAGCTGCCGGTTTTTTACTGCGTTATGAATGGCGGCTTAATCACCACAGGGCATTTGCTAACCCGGCTGGGCTTTCCGCTTGAAGTGGATTACTTACATGCCACTCGTTACCGCAACGAGCTGCGCGGCGGTGAGCTGTTTTGGCGTGTGTCTCCTGAGGTGCCGATGGCGGGGCGCCATGTGGTGATCGTCGACGACATCTTGGACGAAGGTGCCACGCTAGCCGCCATTTTGGCTTACTGCGAAGAAGCCCAGGCAGCCAGTGTTACGACGGCTGTACTGGTGGATAAACAGCACAACCGCAAAGCGGTACCCGGTTTAAAGGCCGACTACTGCAGCTTGGAAGTCGCCGACCGTTACGTGTTTGGTTTTGGGATGGATTACAAAGGCTACTGGCGAAACGCGCCGGGAATTTTTGCCCCAAAAGGAATGTAAGTTAGCCGCAGAATGGATCGTTAGCGGGGCGAAAAGCGCCTCGCTAAGCCCGTTTCTGCAATCATCCGCGTTGATATCTCTTCTACCGAGAAGCGCGTCGCATCAATAAAAGGAATGTGCATGGTGCGGTAAAGCGACTCCGCTTGCCCTACTTCTTGAAGACACTGATCAATTGAGCTGTAACGGCTATTCGGCCGCCGCTCATTGCGAATTGCTGATAAACGACGCGCATCAATGGTTAACCCAAACAGTTTTTGACGATGGGGCGCGAGCGCCTTGGGCAGTTTTAACATGCCATCTTCGTCTAAATCATCCTCCGTCAGCGGATAGTTGGCCGCTCGAATACCAAACTGTAGTGCCAGATAGAGAGAGGTAGGTGTTTTGCCGCAGCGAGAGACGCCGACCAGGATAATATCGGCTTTATCGTATTGATGAGTGCGTGCTCCGTCATCATTATCCAGCGCAAAGTGCACTGAGTGAATCCGGTCCATATAGACGTCATCGCTACCAATTGAGTGCGTGCGTCCAACGCTATAGGAAGAGTGAGTATTAAGTTCCTGTTCCAATGGCTCCAGGAAGGTTGAAAAAATATCGACCTTGAAACCGGAGGCTTGCCGAATAACGTTGCGAATTTGTTGGTCAACGATGGTGTCAATGATGATAGGACGATGACCGTCGCGGCTGGCTGTCGCTTCGATAATGGCTGCTAGCGCCTGAGCTTTTTCCAGCGTATCGATATAAGGCTTGGTTTGCATATCGATCTCAACATCGCTGAACTGGGCCAGCAGGCTGCGCCCTAAGCTTTCTGCTGTGATCCCGGTGCCATCAGAGATAAAAAAAGCCGTACGTTTCATAGTGACATCCACTGGTGAGTAACTGCGCTATTGTGTGCCGAGCCGTTTGCTAGAGCAACTCGCTATGCGTACTGGCGAGGGAAGGGGCAAAGTGACTGACTACACAAATGACCTAAAAACCCTTCGTGTTGTAAAAATCCTCCATTCCCTTCGCTATTAGACCAATGGCGAATACATTGGCGCGGTGCTAGGGTGTCTCAATCAATAATCCATGATCCTACGTCTAAACGGCAATATTAGTGATCGTGTCGATGTCTATGAGCGAGGGGGTTACGTGGAAGAGTACATTCTGTGGTTCGATCAACTGGGCATGTCAGACGTCGAACGCGTGGGTGGTAAAAACGCCTCGCTAGGTGAAATGATTTCCAATCTGTCCGGTGCTGGCGTAACGGTGCCTGGCGGGTTTGCCACGACGGCTCATGCTTACCGCGAGTTTCTCTCCCACGAAGGCCTCAACGAGCGCATTAATGCCACGCTTGCGCGCTTGGATGTAGACGATGTTAAAGCGCTTGCCGAGGCGGGCCGCACCATTCGCCAATGGATTATTGATACGCCGTTGCCGCCTAGCTTTGAGACAGCCCTTCGCGACGCTTACGGACAGCTCCAGCAACAGCATCCTCAATTAAAAGTGGCTGTACGCAGCTCTGCTACCGCTGAAGATTTACCCGATGCTTCCTTCGCGGGTCAGCAGGAAACTTTTCTCAATATTGAAGGTTTCGACAATATTAAACGTGCCGTGCACGAAGTATTTGCCTCGCTGTTTAACGACCGCGCTATCTCCTACCGCGTCCATCGTGGCTACGCCCACGAAAATGTTGCCTTGTCGGCCGGTGTGCAAAAGATGGTGCGCTCTGAGATCGGGGCGTCGGGCGTTATGTTTACGCTGGATACCGAGTCCGGCTTCCGCGATGCGGTTTTCGTTACTGGCTCCTGGGGCTTAGGCGAAACCGTGGTGCAGGGCGCAGTCAATCCCGATGAATTCTACGTGCATAAACCGACCCTGGCGGCGGGCCGCCCGGCAGTGCTGCGCCGTAACTTGGGCTCCAAGCTGATCAAGATGATTTACGGCCAGGATGCCAGCGCCGGTAAATCCGTTGAAACCGTCGATGTGCCCCATCAGGATCGCGGTCGCTTCTGTATAAATGATCAACAGGTGATGGAACTGGCTCGTCAGGCCATGACGATCGAGCAGCATTACCAACGCCCTATGGATATTGAGTGGGCGCTGGATGGTGATGATGGTGAGCTGTATATCGTTCAAGCGCGTCCTGAAACGGTCGTCTCCCAGCAGGAAGGCGGCAAGCTTGAACGTTTCCAGCTGCGCGAAAAAGGCCGCACATTAATCACCGGCAGGGCGATTGGTCAGCGCATTGGCCGTGGTACCGTCAAAGTGGTGCTCAGCCCTGACGATATGGACAAGATCCATGATGGCGATATTCTGGTCACCGATATGACTGACCCGGATTGGGAGCCAATAATGAAACGTGCTTCCGCCATCGTCACCAATCGTGGCGGGCGCACTTGCCATGCCGCCATTATTGCCCGTGAATTGGGTATTCCCGCGGTAGTGGGGTGTGGCGACGCGACCACTCAGCTCAAAGAGGGCATCGACGTTACGGTTTCGTGTGCGGAAGGCGACACCGGCAATGTCTACGAAGGGTTGTTGGAGTTTGACTGCAAAGTCTCCAGTGTCGACGCCATGCCGGAAATCCCCTTCAAAATCATGATGAATGTGGGCAATCCCGATCGCGCCTTCGGCTTCGCCAGCCTCCCAAACGCAGGTGTAGGCTTGGCGCGTCTCGAATTTATTATTAACCGCATGATCGGCGTTCACCCTAAAGCGCTGTTGGAGTACGACACGCTGCCAGTGGATCTACAGCAGGTGATCGATTTACGGACGGCCGGTTATGCCGACCCCGTCAGTTTTTACGTCGATAAACTGGTTGAGGGGATCTCGACGCTGGCAGCCGCGTTCCACCCGCAGCGTGTGATCGTGCGGCTGTCAGACTTCAAGTCTAACGAATACGAAAACCTGATTGGCGGTAAGCTCTATGAGCCGGGGGAAGAGAACCCAATGCTCGGTTTTCGGGGTGCGTCGCGCTATATTTCTGAAGCGTTCCGACCCTGCTTTGAACTTGAATGCCGTGCCCTGAAGCGGGTGCGTGAAGAGATGGGGTTCGAGAATGTGGAGATCATGGTGCCCTTCGTGCGTACCACCGACGAAGCGCGAGAGGTGGTAGAGCTGTTGGCCGCCAATGGTTTGGAGCGAGGCGGTCCGACAGGCTTGAAAGTGATTATGATGTGCGAACTGCCAGCTAACGCCCTGCTAGCCGATGAGTTCCTTGAGTACTTTGATGGGTTCTCTATCGGCTCTAATGATTTAACGCAGTTAACATTGGGGTTAGATCGTGATTCGGGCATCGTTGCACATCTGTTCGATGAGCGTAATGGGGCGGTTAAAAAGCTGCTTGCGATGGCGATTCAGGCGTGCAAAGCGAAGGGGAAATACGTCGGCATTTGTGGCCAGGGGCCGTCAGATCACCCCGATTTGGCGAAGTGGTTGATGGAACAGGGCATCGACTCCGTATCACTCAATCCCGATGCGGTCCTGGAAACGTGGTTTATGCTCGCAGGCCAAAAAATTGAATAAGTTTGCTTGCTAAAACATTCAGTTTACGCCCGGACATTGAGCCGGGCGTTGCTGTTTTTATAGACTACTCTTTTATGTGTGATTTTTATTTAACTTGTCGCGGAGAGCGCTGAAATGTTCACAAAATCAGCTAAGTTTGCGCTACCTGTGCTGCTGGTAACGCCGTTTTATAGTTGGGGGTTTAGCTACGAGACACCCTCCATTTCTCCTGAAAGTGAGTCTGGCTATGAAGAGAAGCCAGGCTGGGAGGCTGAGTCGTTTGCGGTGGCGGCAGCCAACCCGCTCGCAACCGATGCTGGTTATCAAGTATTGAAAGCCGGTGGTAACGCTATTGATGCGGCCATTGCAGTGCAAATGGTACTGAATTTGGTAGAGCCTCAATCCAGCGGTATCGGTGGCGGTGCTTTTCTAATGCATTACGATGGCAGCGAAGTGCGCGCCTATGATGGCCGTGAAACCGCACCGCAGGGAGTAAATGGCGAGCTGTTTTTGCAGAATGGCGAGCCGCTTGCGTTTACCGACGCGGTGGTTAGCGGCCTTTCTGTCGGTGTGCCGGGTACGCTGCGTATGCTTGAAAAAGCCCATGCAGAGCATGGCGAGTTAGCCTGGGAAGAATTGTTTACACCGGCTATTACCCTGGCCGAAGAAGGCTTTGCTGTGAGCAATCGGTTGCATGCCAGCCTGACGAGTGACGAGTTTCTGCGCCAAGATCCGTTAGCCAGCCAGTTTTATTACGATAGCGAAGGTGCGGCTATCGCGGTTGGTGAAACACTCAAAAATCCGGCCTTGGCAGAGGTACTGCGTCGCGTAGCAACCCAAGGCAGCGCTGCCTTGCACGAAGGTTCTGTAGCGGAAGATATCGTTGAGCGGGTTCAGAATCACCCTGAGCGTCCTGGTAGTTTGTCGGTTGAAGATATGCGTGGCTACGAGGCGCTTGACCGCGAACCTTTATGCACCCCTTGGCAGCAGTGGGAAGTATGCGGTTTTCCGCCTCCCTCGTCGGGCCATCTCACCGTGATGCAGATTTTGGGCATGCTCGAACAACAGCCGCTGCTTGAAGCCCCGTTCGATGACGGCGCTCCAAGCAGCGGGTGGTTGCACCAGTTTCTGGAAGCCTCGCGGCTCGCTTTTGCCGACCGCGGTCGTTATATCGCCGACCCGGACTTTGTCGAAGCACCGGGGGGGGATTGGTCATTGATGCTGGCCCCTGACTACCTGGAGCAACGCAGTGAGCTCATTGAAGAGATGAGCATGGGCGACAGCGCTGAACCGGGTAATCCCGGCGAGCTTGCCGTTAGTTGGGCCAGCCAGCCCGATCAGCCTGAGTATGGCACTAGCCATATCAGTATTGTGGATGAGGAGGGCAATGCGGTGGCCATGACGACCACCATTGAGCAGGCGTTCGGTTCGCGCATTCTCTCGGATGGCGGAACGGGCCTAGCGGGTGGTTTCCTGCTCAATAATGAGCTCACCGATTTTTCATTTTCCCCTGAAGTGGACGGCGACCCTGTGGCGAACCGAGTCGAGCCAGGCAAGCGCCCGCGTTCCAGCATGAGCCCTACGCTGGTATTCGATCAAGAAAGCGGTGAGCTAGTGGCCAGTTTAGGGTCGCCGGGTGGTGCGGCGATCATTCATTATACGGCCCGCACCCTAGTCGCGCTGCGTGACTGGGGGCTGAGTGCTCAGGAAGCGCTCAATCTACCCCACGCCATTACGTTGGGCGGCGATGTTTACGTCGAAGAGGGGCGTTTTCCTGAGGAAACTATTGCGTCACTACGCGAGCGAGGCCACACGGTCAGCGAACGGGAGTTGACCAGCGGGCTACAGGCCATCAGGCGGCTTAACGATGGCACACTGTTTGGCGGCGCTGACCCACGCCGTGAGGGTGTGGTGATGGGCGATTAGGAGTGCTACTGACGAAGCCAGTTGCGCAGTTTTACCAGCATTAGCGCCCCGTCGCTTAACTCACGGCGAATCTGAATAAGCTCTGTTAAACGATCTGGGTAGTCAGTGATAATGGCATCGACGCCCAGGTCAATCAGCGTCGACATTCTAGCGCGGTCGTTAACCGTCCAGGCGTGTATTTCGTAGCCGTACAGCCGTGCCAGGCGAACTTCTCCTTCCGTGATGCGGTTATGGCGCAGGCCTAATGCGTCAAAACCACGACGATTGAGTGTGCCGGGCAGAATGAGCTGCGCCAACAAAGTAACGCGCAGTTCTGGCGCCCGGGCATTAATATACTCAAGTAGTGACGGCGACATGGTCGCCATCCGCATATCCAACAGCGCATTGGGGAAACCGCAGGCGGTATAACCATCAAAGGCGTTTTGTTGGGTTGCCCAGCAGCGGTAGCGAATGTCGCTCTCGGCATTTAAGGTATCAATAACGGCATCGGCTAACGCTTGCTCTTGACCCGGCAGGGGCTTGATATCAATCATTAACCCCGCTTTTCCACGAACTCTTTCGAGCGCTTCGTCCAGGCCAGGAATGTTCTCGCCTTGAAACGCATCCCCAAACCAACTGCCCACATCGAATTGGCTAAGTTGGTCTCTGGTTAGCTCACCAAACTCACGGCTGTCACCAGTTAGCCGTGCCATGCTGCGGTCGTGGTAGAGCATTACCTGCTGGTCACTGCTCAAGCGTACGTCAATTTCGATATAATCAGCACCATCAATCAGTGACTGCTCTAATGCAGAGAGGGTGTTTTCAGGAGCCACCATGGAGCTTCCGCGGTGGGCTATCACTGCGACGTTGTCACGAATTTCGAAGCTATTCAGAATCCACCATGCTTGAAGGCCGGCAAAAACAAGCACGCTGAGCTCAACCGCCCAGGCAAGGCGCCCTGCGTTCGTATCTTCCGGTGGGGCCGCCGGGCGTGGTTCTTGATGCGCCAGCTGCATGTACAAGCAGGCAGAAAGGAGGGCGTTAGTGGCAATACCCAAAAAGGTAATGGTCAGCGTAATCAGCACATAGCCCAACAGGTACGCCAACATCGCCGGTATGAGTACGGCGTTATGCTCAGGCAGCCACCACAGCAAGGGCGTAAATAGCCGGTCGAATAGCAAAGTGGCCAGTAACGGCAGGCTGATAATAATCAGTAGCAAGAGCAGAACCGCTGCACCAATTGAGCGTCGCCAGCCGCGCGTTAAGCTAACGCTACGCTTCAGCGCTCGCCAGGGGTTGCACCTTTCCAGGGCCACTAAGGGTAGTGCAAGCAGCCAGCGCAGATAGAGCCATGAGGCCGCCCATATCCAGGCAATGATCAGGGGGAGGGCGCAGCCAATGAAGTACCACAGCGCGGGGGGGCGCACTCTCTGTAAATAGTAAGGGTCTATACCGCTGAGCCAGAAGCTATATAACCAAGCCAGCCCGAGCATAAAAGGGGCCAATAGCAGTAAGTGTGTGCCTACCTGAAGAATCACCAACCCAGCGAGTGCTGGCAAACGTTGAGTGCTTAGCCAAAGTGCTTCAAGCGCTAGGCGGTAGTGATTGTCGCGGGGTCTAATCGCAACTTGCAGCATGCCCGCCTGTTGCCAATAAATAATTAAAAACGTGAATCCAAGCCCTACTAACATACCCACTAACCCGAGTGGACTAAACAGCAGAGCGATCAGCTCATCGTTGGTAACGACGGTCCGGTTGAGTTGGGCAAGTAATCCGCGTATCACCCAGGTAATGGCGGGTAGCAGTAAGGCTGAGGCAAGCAGCGTGAAAAACAGGTGATAGGCGATCAGAGGGCGAAGATGATCGCGCAGCGTGCGCAGTAAGGCAGAGCCAAGGTAGGTCAAAGGCTGCATCGTCACTAAACGGTAAGAATGAATTACCAGGGTGGCAGTAAGCACCACGCCTGGCAAGTGGACTGTTACCAATCCTTATGGGTGGTCAAGAAATAGTCAGGGGAGGGGTAGCTTATGCGCAGCAACAATAATGCCGTTGTTATCTGCATATAACCATTGGCCGGGCTGAAGGGTGACGCCTGCAAAGGTGACGTCAATATCACGCTGACCTTCACCGCGCTTTTCACTCTTGCGCGGATGGCTTCCCAATGCCTGAACGCCAATCGGCAGGGCGGCGAGTATATCCACATCGCGCACGCAGCCGTACATAACAACAGCTGCCCAGCCGTTGGCGACAGCCTGCTCTGCCAGCATATCACCCAGCATGGCGCAGCGATGCGAACCGCCTGCGTCGACCACCAGCACCGCGCCATTACCTGGCTCGGCGACCGCCTGCTTAACCATGGAGTTATCTTCAAAACATTTAATGGTGCGAATAGGACCATAAAAGGCTTCAAGACCGCCAAAGTTAACAAACAGTGGGTCTAGCACGGCGACTTCTGGGTGCGCATCACAAAGATCGGGTGTCACAATTTGCGTTGAATTCGTCATCACACGCTCCTAATGGTAGAGGCTGTTGATATTAAACCGGTGTCCAAAGGCAGTGCAAAAAAACGCCCCGCCCTGAAGAACAGTGGCGGGGCGTTCGGTCATCGACTCAGAAAATGCAATCTGTCACATTCTCTGCGATGGTGCGAGCATCGGCGATGGGGTGATCAGACTCAAGCGTTAAACTAAGCTTCTTGAGCGATCGGAATCACGTTAGAGGCGATCTTTTGATACTCCTCGATTTCGTGAAAATTCATATAACGATAAATCTCGCCAGCCATGGCGTCAAACTCACCCATGTAACGTTGATACTCTTCAACGCTGGGTAGGCGTCCTTCTACCGCGGCAACAGCCGCCAGTTCCGCAGAGGCAAGGTACACGTTGGCACCATCGCCCAGGCGGTTCGGGAAGTTTCGTGTAGACGTAGACACGACGGTGCTCTTGGCAGCAACGCGCGCCTGGTTACCCATACACAGTGAACAACCCGGCATTTCCATGCGGGCACCGGCACGACCGTAAATACCGTAGTAGCCTTCTTGGGTCAGCTGGTGCTGATCCATTTTCGTCGGTGGTGCCAGCCACAGCCGGGTTTTTAAACTACCGGCAGGCTGCTTTTCAAGCAACTTACCCGCAGCCCGGAAGTGGCCGATGTTAGTCATGCATGAACCGATAAAGACTTCGTCGATTTTCTGGCCAGCTACTTCTGATAGCAGGCGAGCATCGTCGGGGTCGTTCGGGGCACACAGAACCGGCTCTTTAATTTCAGCCAGGTCAATTTCGATAACTTCAGTGTACTCGGCATCTTGGTCGGCACGCATCAAGCTCGGGTTAGCCAACCATGCTTCCATACCTTCAATACGGCGGCTAATGGTACGTTCGTCACCGTAACCGTTGCCCATCATCCACTTCAATAGGGTGATGTTGGACTTCAAGTATTCGGTCACGCTCTCTTCTGACAGCGTAATCGTACAGCCAGCAGCAGAACGCTCGGCAGAGGCATCGGAAAGCTCAAAGGCTTGCTCGACGGTTAGGTCTTCCAAACCTTCAATTTCCAACACGCGGCCTGAGAAGGCGTTTTTCTTGTTGGATTTATCGACCGTCAACAAGCCCTGCTTGATGGCGTAAAGTGGAATGGCGTGAACCAGATCGCGCAGCGTAACGCCCGGCTGACGTTGGCCCTTAAAGCGAACCAGTACCGATTCCGGCATATCCAGCGGCATTACACCGGTAGCAGCAGCAAATGCTACCAGGCCTGAACCGGCTGGGAACGAGATGCCCAGCGGGAAGCGGGTGTGCGAGTCGCCGCCGGTGCCTACTGTGTCAGGCAGCAGCATGCGGTTCAGCCAGCTGTGAATGATACCGTCGCCGGGGCGTAGTGAAACACCGCCGCGGTTCATGATGAAGTCCGGCAGAGTGTGGTGGGTATCCACGTCGACCGGCTTAGGATAAGCGGCGGTATGGCAGAAAGACTGCATGACCAGATCGGCCTGGAAGCCTAGGCAAGCAAGGTCTTTCAGCTCATCGCGTGTCATCGGGCCGGTGGTGTCTTGAGACCCAACGGTGGTCATTTTAGGCTCGCAGTACATGCCTGGGCGAACGCCGTCCAAACCACACGCTTTGCCAACCATCTTCTGGGCTAAGGTAAAGCCTTTGCCAGTATCTTTGGGCTGATCGGGTAAGCGGAAAACGTCAGAGGCCGGTATTCCCAACGACTCACGCGCCTTGCCGGTTAGTCCGCGACCAATGATAAGAGGGATACGGCCGCCAGCACGAACTTCATCCAGGATCAGCTGCGTTTTAAGTTCAAACGTAGTGATGACGTCATCGCTGCCATGCTTGCAGACTTTGCCTTCATAAGGATAAACGTCGATGATGTCGCCCATGTTCAGGTTGGTGACGTCCATCTCTACCGGCAGGGCGCCTGAGTCTTCCATGGTGTTGAAGAAGATAGGCGCGATTTTGCTACCAAAGCAGAAACCGCCAGCGCGCTTGTTCGGGGCGTAAGGAATGTCGTCGCCAAAGAACCAGAGTACGGAGTTAGTCGCTGATTTACGTGATGAACCAGTGCCCACAACGTCACCAACGTAAACAACCGGAAAGCCTTTTGCTTTAACGTCTTCAATCTGCTTGAGCGGGCCTGTGGTGCCTTGCACCACAGGCTCAATGCCATCACGCTCGTTTTTAAGCATCGCATTGGCGTGCAGCGGTATATCAGGGCGTGACCAAGCATCTGGCGCCGGAGACAAGTCATCCGTGTTGGTTTCGCCAGGTACTTTAAACACGCTGAGTGTAATTTTTTCAGCCAGGGCCGGTTTAGAGAGGAACCACTCAGCATCTGCCCAAGATTGAATGACTTCTTTAGCAACGCTATTGCCGTTCTTGGCGCGTGTTTCGACATCATGGAAAGCATCGAACATCAACAGTGTGTGCTTGAGCTGCTCACCAGCTTCACGGGCAAGCTCCTCGTTATCGAGAAGTTCAACCATTGAAACAATGTTGTAGCCGCCCTGCATGGTGCCAAGCAGTTTAACAGCATGCACCTTGTCGATCAGCGGCGAGCTTGCTTCACCTTTCGCGACTGCAGTTAGAAAACCCGCTTTTACATACGCGGCTTCATCAACACCGGGCGGTACGCGATTGGTGATTAAATCGAGAATAAACTCCTCTTCACCGGCCGGTGGCGTTTTAAGCAGCTCAACCACTGACGCTACTTGTTCGGCGGTTAGGGGTTTGGGCGGGATGCCCTCAGCAGCACGTTCCTCGACATGTTGGCGGTAAGCTTCAAGCACGTTGGGGCCCTCTCATCTACGTTCTGATTTACTTTATGGTGACGGCCTACACGTAGCACCGTATTGGCTGCGCAGTGTTGGAAAGTGGACCAATCACATATGACATACGCTTGACAAACAGCATATGGTTGGATGGCCGAGATTCTACGGCAAACTGTCGACAATGTTAAGCTGGCATGGCGTGACGTCTGTTGTACTTTATGTTGATGCTACGATCTAAATGAATCAAAAAGCACCTTTTTATTAGTCGTTTGGCTCAAAATCAGGAAAGTTTTTACCATTTTCTAAGTTAACATAGGGTGGTGCGGGTGTGATTGGGGTTACAGCGGGTTACCATAGACCTCAATTTATAACCTTAGAGGCATCGTATTAATAGTGTGCTTATAAAGTGTATGGAGCATTTTTGAGCGAATGATTACATTAGTAATAGGCGATGCAAGGTATAAAGATTTGTACCTAACAGGGACTGAGCGTTTTGAGCGCTTATATGTTGTACAATAATGAAACACAAGATTGGTAATGGTGTTATGTCGATACAATCCAGTACTTTACAAACGAATGCCTTGCAAAGGGCTGACCATGCGTTAAAAGCGGATGATTTGTTGCCTGAAAGTCTGCACCAGTTTCTGGCCTGTGCAACCCCTGACGCATGGCTACAGTGGGCGCTCGAAAATCCTCAAACGCTATTAATCGACCATGCGCAATGTGAAAAAAAAGCCGCTTCTACGGCAATGAGTCTACTCTATCGCTATGTTGATCAACCGCTGTTGCTCAGCAAAATGTCGCAATTAGCCCGTGAAGAGCTGCTCCATTTCGAGCAGGTAGTCGCGCTCATGGAAGCACGCGGCGTTGCTTACCAACATTTAACGGCATCACGCTACGCTGAAGGGCTTAGGCGACACTTGCGTAGTAATGATCCCGAACGGCTAATTGATGTGTTAATCATCGGTGCACTTATTGAAGCACGTAGCTGTGAACGGTTCGCTTGTTTGATCCCTTATTTAGACGAAGAGCTTGCCAAGTTTTATCGCACTCTTGTGAAGTCAGAAGGCCGTCATTTTGAAGACTATTTGTTGCTCGCTCGCCAGCAAACAGCAAGCTCTATTGACGAGCGGATCGCTTTTTTTGTAGCGCGTGAAGCGGAGCTGATTACTTCGCCCGATACGGCTTTTCGTTTTCATAGCGGTGTGCCAGCTTAAGCCGCTTAGCCCGGCAGGATGTTTATCATGCGCGATGCTCGTGAGACAGACCAGTTAACCTTATTCGGCCACTTTTCGCTTACCCAGGGCGAAGATGTATTGACCCACTTTAGTTACGACAAAGTGAAAGCGCTGCTTGTTTATCTTTTGCTGCACCGCCAGCCGGTCAATCGGGCTGCTCTGGCAGAGCTGTTGTGGCCCGACCAAGGGTTGTCATCAGGCAGAACCAACCTGCGCCATGCGCTGCACTGTTTGCGCCAATCGTTAGGTGAGAGCGCTGACCATGTATTAAGTGTCTCCCGGCAAACGATTGCTTTTCAACTTCCTAATAACTGGCAGGTTGACCTCCATACGCTGCAGCGGCTCTTAGAAGGACCCCGCGATTTAAATACCCTTGAAGCGCTGATGTCTTGTTACCAAGGCGACTTGATTGAAGAGCTGCAACTGACCAACTGTAGCGAATTTCAGCGTTGGTTAGTCCAAGTTCGTAATGAGTGGCGTCAGCGTGTCATTCGTTTTGCTGAACAGGTGCTCGAAGCTCACGCCGATGTACCTGATTCAATTTTGGAAGCGTTGGTCAGCCGCTTTTCAGGCTACGGTCCCTTTCATGAGCGTTTGGTTCGTCAACTCGCCGAACAGAACCAAATGGCTGCTGCCCATGAGCAATACAACAGCTATTTACAGCTGTTAGCGCTGTCGGGTCAGCAGCCTGAGCCAAGCTTTCTGCAGTTAGCCAGCTACTGGTCAGATGGCCACCACGACCCGCGGATGATGAGCCCTCAAGGTGCCTTTTCGCGCGCGCTGGCAGCAGATAGTAAGCCGCTCCGTGAAGATGAAATCGAACTGCGTCAGCTCTCCGTGATGGCTATACGCTTGCATCTAAAAGGGGAGTGGCAAGATCGCGCGGCGACACGCCACTGCCTTACGCTGCAGTTGGAATTACTACGCTGGTTAGAGCAGCAGTGCCATCACTTAGGCGGCTTTTGGCTTCCAGGTGCTACGGGCGGCTTAGGCTTGGCCTGTTTCGGCACTCATGGCCCCGCGCATCAGTTGGCGGAGCTAGTGGCGCTTTATGAGCATTGTCGTCAGGCCCTTCCCCAAGAGAGCGGGCGCCACTGGACTGGTGAGGGTGATATACCGCACTTTGAGTTGGCCGCTGGCTTGCACAGCGGTCGTGTGGTGTACCTACCCGAGCGTCAGTTGGCGGACCCGTTAGGGCAAGTCACGCAAATGTCTTTGGAGCTGATGAGCGCTGCAGAAGGTAGTGAACTGGTTATTTCCCAAGAAGCCAGTCAGCATATGCCGCCCGCGCTTGATCTTCAGCCACGCCTGGTGTCACGTTTGATCGCCAGCGATGGTCGTGTGCGCCTGCGTGCTCTGGTGCTGGGCCAGAACGAAGGCGGCCGCGATGCACTTCCCCCCAGCTTGGTGGGCCGTGAGACGTCGCTGCGTACCCTGCGCGATGCGCTGGCGCGGGCGGGTATTGGCTTGCGCCAAAGTGTATTGGTGCGTGGTGCCTCGGGTATGGGAAAATCGGCGTTAATGGTCGGTTTTCGCCAATTAGAACTTAGCCGTGACGCGGCGATATGCTGGCAGCCCACCACGCGTCTTTCGGTGCTAGACCCTTATGGGGTGGCCCGCACGCTGGTTGGCTGGTATCTCAAGCAGGCGCTTACCGTTGAAGCCATTCACGAACTACAGGCAACGCTAGGGTTTGATCAGCTGACGGCTGACCGGCAGCATCTGTTGGAGCAAGCGCTTGGAGTGCATGAAGTACAGGAGATCACCCAGCTTGCCCAAAGTGGCGAAGCCGTTGAGCTGGTCGTGATGCTTTTGCACCGTTTAATTGAGCGGCAAGCAACGACCCACACGCTGGTGTTCATGATTGATGATTTACAGTGGCTGGATGAACCCTCCTTTAAAGTATTGGCAGGGTTGCAGGCAAGACTACCCATCAATACTGCTTTTATGTTGGTCGCTAGTCATCATGGGCGTGAAGCGTTGCCGGTGAAATTGCACTGGGATCAGCAAATTAGCTTAGGCAACCTGGATGCGCTGCAGTCTTCACGGCTATTGTCGCAGCTTTCCCGCCGTTACCGTATCCACCTGAGTCCGCGGTTGCGTAATCAAATTATTGAGCGCTGCGATGGTGTGCCTCTGTATATGCAGGAGATTTGCCGTCGTTTGGATATGGATCGCCGAGAAGGGCGCAGTGTTCAGTTTGAAGAACTGCCCAAAGGGTTATTAGGGCTTTTAGCAAGCCGTATTGATCAACTTGAGGGCGACCGTGAAATTGCCCACGTAGCAGCGGTACTGGGTAAGCGCTTTCGGTTGGATTTTCTACTTGAGTGTAGTGGCTGGGAAAAAGGTCGGCTTAACCAAGCGCTTGAGCATATGCGGGTACTGGAAATTGTTGAGCCGGTTGATAAAGAGAGTGGTGACCATGAATTCCAGTTTAGTCACCAGTTGCTGCAGGAAGCCGCTTATCTCTCTTGCCCGAGAGATGTGCGGGTCAAGCTGCACCAGCAGGTGGTGACTTTAATAGAAGAGCGTTTTCCGGTATGGATCAGTCGTCACCCCGGTGATTTCGCGACCCACCTACGTCGTAGTGGGCACTATGCCCGTGGCGCCCGTTACTTTGAGCTGGCCGCTCGGGAAGCGCTCAAGGTCAGTGCTAACCGAACCGCACTGCGTATGGCGGATTTCGGCTTAGCGAGCCTTCGCCATGTTGAGCACGAGATCGAGCGTGAAGTGAGTCTGCTCACCGTTCGCGGTCAGGCGGCCTTTTCGTTAGAGGGGCATGGTTCACCGACCGCCCACGAAAGCTTTGTGCGTGCACGAGAGCTGCTGCGTGAATCGGGCAGCGATAGCCTTGAAGACCCGGAAGATCTTGAACAGATATTCCTGGTCAAATGGGGGCTCTGGGTCGGTCGTAGTCAGCGCTATGCCCATGCGGATGCGTTTGCTTTGGCTTCAACTCTGGCCGATATCGCGTCTCGTCTCGAAGACCCGCGTTATCGCCGTTTAGCCGATTATGCCCGGGCTAATTGCGAGTATTGGGCTGGGCGCATTCAGCAGGCGCACGATCACTTGGATGAAATTGATCCGCTGAATGCGCAGATGATGATTGAGTGGCTGCCATTCTCTGATCACCCGCAGGTTTCTGCTGCCTGCTTTCAAGGCTGGGCGCTCTGCTTGCGTGGCGATTATCAGCGCGCTGAACGTCAAGTCTCGTCGGCGATTCGCCTAGCGGAGAAGATTGCACACCCTGGGACTTTGGCGATGGCGCTATTATTTGCCGCGGCGCTTTATCGTCAATTGGGACACGTTCATCTGGCTGCCCGGCACGCCGAACGGGCGGCCGCTATGACCGGCACACCAGATTTGCAGCTATGGCAAATTTCCGCACAAATTATTCTCGGCTGGCAGCGGGCGTTGGCAGGGGATACGGCGGGGCTTACCCAACTGCGTGACTGTCTAGATCAGATGGCCGAGCTGAAAGGGCGTAACCGCTACCAGCGGCCAGTGCTCTGGTATTCGGATGCGTGTATTGAGCTGGGCGAGCTAAACGCTGCAGAGGATTACCTGGATCAGTGCTTAGTGATCGCCCGTGAAAGGACAACGCTATTCCTGCCGGAATTAGCCACCCAGCTTGCCAAGGTGCGTGATCTGCTTGGGCATCCCGCCAATGAGGTGAAAGCATTAGCTGAGATGGCGATTAACCAAGCTCGCGAGCATGGCAACCGTCACCAGGAGCTGGCGGCCCTTGAGCTATGGTTGACGCGCATTGAGCCTAATGACCAGCAGGCCAAAGAGAGTTTCAGGCGCTTGTTGAGCGAAGTCAGCCACAGTGATGCCCCGGTGTTGACACGCTGGATCAGCTTGCTGGACCGCCGTTTGCCGCTCCCCGTGAGCATTGAAAGCTAGCCCTAAGGGAGTTGTCTTTGGCAGAGGGGCAGAAATTGCACTTTCTAACGTGTGTCTTCTTCTAGCCAGGTCAGCGTGGCGAGCGCCTCTTCTCGGTGCTCGCCACAAACGCTGGCATCAAAGTTAAAACGTTCGCAAACCTTTGGGCGGCTCGGGTCACCAAATAGACGACACAGGTTGTGCTCATCTAGCTGAACACAACGTACCCCTGCCGGCTTGCCTTCTGGCATGCCGGGAATAGCAGAGCTAATCGAAGGCGCAATGCAGCAGGCACCACACCCCGCACGACATTCCTCGCTCATTGCGCAGCACTTGGTGAAAACATAGCAATCGCGCCCTTGTTGATACCCTCGAATGCCTGAATGCGTGTGGCTTGACCGCTCTGTGTGGCGACTTCCTGTGCCAGCCAGGCCGCAATATTTTCTACCGTGGTCGGACCGGGCAGCACGGTACACAGCGACTGTGGCAGGGTAATGGAAAAATCTCCCTGGGCGGCTCGGTAGCGGCAGGTAAGCGTTTCACTATTGCGAGCCGCAATATCTGCCTCCTCAAGAAGGTAACGATTATCCAGCCGTGCCGCCCACTGTTGCTCAAGCAGGGTTTGGCGCGCCGCCTGCTGCCAGATATACAGTCGTGAACGGTGGCCGTGGGCAATGCGCTGGCAATTTCCTGCGTGTCGTTTCAGGCCGTGGCTGTAGCCGTATGCGGCACCGTCGTTGGGTTCATCGCTCAGTGTCAGGGAAACCCGGTCAACATTTTCGGGACGCTGCTCGGTCAGTTGGTGACTTAAATGCTCGGCGACCATTTCAAGCTTAATGGCTTGCCAGGGAAGCAGGGTGAATGCCTCTTTCGGCCCGCGTACTTCCATCGGGTAGGGCGTCGTGGTGCGAACGCATAATCCTTCAGGGCATTCGGAGACACTGATGCCTGGTGCCTCGGTGGGGACCAGCAGGGTATGGTCTAGCCCGCTGTCCAGGGTACGCTTGATCCACGGCTTCACTTCACCAAAATCGAAAAGCATGCCGTCTTCACCCAGCTTGCCTTCCAGCACCGCGTCTACCTGCCAGCTACAGCCGACCAAGCCGCGCTTGGCGCACCAAAGCGAGACATCGATATGGGTCAGTTGTTGAACGAATAAAGCCATTAATCAAAACCTGCTAATTTATGCATTTGCAGCGAAAGACGCCACTGTGGATTAGCCATACAGTAAGCGGTCGTCTCAGCAACGGTCGTCTTGTCCTGGTGTAGGGGAGCAAGATCCATCGGCTGTAAAAAAAAGTGGTGAAAATCCAAGCTTGAAAACTGCTCCGGGGGCGCATCAGCCTGGGGGTAAACGAGCTTTAATTCGTCGCCATGGGTAACGACCAAGGGATTGTTGCCCTTGGGGCTAACGCACAGCCAATCAATGCCAGGGGGTGGCGCCAGCGTGCCGTTGGTTTCGACGGCCACCTCAAACCCATGGCGGTGTAGCGTGGCAATCAACGCCGCGTCAAGCTGCAGCAAAGGCTCACCACCGGTAAACACGACATAGGGAGTTGCTTTGGGCTTGTCACCACCGCTTTGGGTAGGCCAAAGGGCTGCGATGTGTTCGGCAAGGGCTTCGGCGGTGGCAAACTTGCCACCGTTGATACCGTTCGTGCCAATAAAATCGGTATCGCAAAACGTGCATTTAGCCGTTGCACGATCCACTTCGCGGCCCGACCACAGGTTGCAACCGCTAAAACGACAAAAAACACTTGCTCTACCAGCCTGGGCGCCTTCCCCCTGCAGGGTATAAAACGCTTCTTTAACTTGATACATCAGCGTTGTCCTGCGGTGTCTGAGGTATATGGCAGTGGGTCTGTCACCCCGTTAGCGGCAAAGGCGGCTAGTCGTTCGCGGCAGCTACCGCAAACGCCGCAGGCTAATTCACGGCCTTCGTAGCATGTCCAGGTGTGGCGGTAGTTCAAGCCCATGGCCAAGCCCTCACGCAAAATCTCGGCCTTGCTTGAGGAGAGGTATGGCGCGTGGAGCGTGACGGGCTCGAAGTTGGCAATGCCTGCGACATGGTTCATTGCCTCAACGAACTCGGGACGGCAGTCTGGGTACAATATGTGATCGCCGCCATGGGCACCGTAATCGACTCGCTCTGCGCCAATATTGACCGCTTTGGCAATCGCCAAAGAGAGTAAAATCATATTGCGATTAGGCACCACCGTAGCGCGTAAAGTGTCCGCGGCGTAGTCGCCGTGGGGCATCGCTTGGTCTGGGTTGGTCAACGCTGAATTGTTAATCAGCCCGTGGATGGCGCGAATATCGACCACCTGGTGGGGCACGCCAAGCGTGGTGCATACCTGACGAGCAGTGTCGAGTTCACGAGCATGCCGCTGGCCATAGTCAAACGAGAGGGCGTGGACGGTAAGCCCTTCGCGCAGCGCGCGGTGAAGTACGGTAAAAGAGTCCATTCCACCGGAGTAGATAACGACGGTCGTGGCGCTATCAGCGGCCACTGGGGGTATTGATGACATGAGAAAACACTCGTTGTCGGAGAATTTATTAATCGCGAGCAGCGGTTAGCTGGCGCGGCGTTCCGGGGTCCGGTCCGGAAGGGGGAGCAGTTTACGCAATAGCCGTTAATCTGACCAGTTCTGGCGTCTATCGCCGTACCTCATTGAGGTGAAAAATGCGTAGGTGGGCAGCATTAATATCAACATGCTACGCTAACCATCCATGTTGTTAGAGGCGAACCAATGGCAACGATTGAACATAGTGAAATCATTAACGCTCCGCCGGAACGCGTCTTTGATCTATTGCGCCGCGTCGAGGATTTTGCCGATTACTCGGATCTGATTCGGTCAATAGAGACCTTGGGCGAAAATCGTTATCGCTGGCACGTACGCGCTGTGGGTATGGACTGGGCGTTTGATGTCATGGTTACCGAGATTCAGCCACCCAATGTGCTTGCCTGGGAGTCGCTGAATGGCGTCAAGAATCAGGGCCGCTATCGCCTTCGCGAAGTGCCAGAAGGTACCGAAGTGGCGTTGACGCTAAGCTATGAAATTCGCAACCGCTTAATGGAGAAAGCCGTTAACAAAGCGGCCAAGCCGCTAGTCAGTAAAGTCAGCCGTCAGATTCTCGAACGCGTTGAGGCACGGTTAAATCGATAGCGCCGCACTAGGCGGCGTGGTGTTGATCAAACCGATGAGTTATTGAGTTTTATGCATCGAGGCATCAAGGTGGTCGACGACCTCTGCCCAATCCGCATCTTCCTCTACCGCTTCTTTTAGAAATTCTGCCTGACCCTCGTTCCAGCAGGGGGCTTCAGCCAACGGCATCGTTTCTGGGAGCGGGGCGTTGCGTTGGATAAAGCGCTCGATTGAATCTGCGTCAGATGCCAGTCCCAATTGCTCGAATAGCTCGCTGAAATGGTGTACCGGTTTTTCCATAATTTGTTGCTCCTTCAAGCGGTTAAAAGACTTCTTATAACATAGCTGGATTCTCAGCCTACGCCACTATTCAACCGCTTTGATTTGCTAGCGTTCACCGACTAGCGACGTCAAAAAGAGCTGTTGCCGGTCTTCTAACGCGAGTGGCTGGGCCAGTAAGTGAGCCAGCTTGGTGAAAGCCGCCTCTGGCGTCATATCATCGCCTGCGAGTACACCTGCATTGCTCAGCCCATGCCCAGCTGCGTAAGCACCCAGGTGGACACTGCCCTGTGGGCACTGGCTAATGGCGGCGAGCAGCTTGCCTTCCCCCCTGACCCTGGCGAGAACGTCCAGCACACTGGGGTCGCCAGGGAGGTTGCCAGCGCCCCAAAGCTGAAGTAACGCCCCTTTAACCCGCGAATCGCTCAACCAGGCGTCCAACTGCCAAGCTGATATGCCCGGCCAAAGAGCGATGCGAACGATCTCTCCCTGATTGACCAGTCGGTAGTCGGGGAGCTCGAAACGCGGTGCGCCACGCTGTTGCAGGCCAAGCCCGCGGCTGGGGTAATAAACAAAATCGTCGCCTACGCGCTCGCCGAGCAGTGGGTAGTTGGGGCTGGCAAAGGCGTTGGCTGCTTCGCTATGCTGCTTGATGGCGCGGACGCCCCGCAGTAATTGCCCTGCAAAGTAAATAGCCACCTCTTGGAGTTCAGGCTTAGCAGCAAACTGCAGCGCGCCGTGCAAATTGTCCAAGGCATCGCTGCCGGGCGATTCCAAGGGCGACATTGAGCCCGTGACGACCACTGGTCGATCTAAGCCCTGAAGTTGATAGGCAAGGCTAGCGGCGGTCCAGCTGAGTGTATCGGTGCCGTGAATAATCACGAAACCGGCGTAGGCCGTTAACTGGTCGTTAATATCACGGGCGAGCTGTTGCCAAGTGAGCGGAGTAGCCGCACTTGAGTCAATCAGCGTGGCGTAGCTGATGACCTGGTAAGGTGGAAGTAATTGCTGTTGGGCAAGTGGTAACTGGTTAAGAGCCGTCGCCATGCGAGTTGTAAAGTCGCCGCCAGGCGCAAGTCCTTCTGCATGCTGTTGCATACCGATGGTGCCGCCCGTGTAAATAACTAAAATGCGCTCTTGGGTGGGAACACTGTCGGCTAGAGGGGAGTAGGGGGGCATCGCCATCTCCTGGGGCTTTATGCGAAAACTGTTAATCAGAAAGTGGGCGTTACACGCTGTATCACAAGTTCGCCGCTCTGGTCATCCAATCGCTGATTGCGGCCCGCCAGTAGCGCGAAGCCACAGCAAACCGTGATCAGTGCGATTAACAGCCAAGCTATCTGTGATGTGTTGGCGCCCGATTGCAGCATAATCCCCACACCAAAAGGCCCTAGTGCTGCCAATGTATAACCCCCGCCCTGAACGAGCCCAGAAAGCTGACCGGCAAGGCGCGAGTTGGCTGTGCGTAAGACTAACAGGCTTAGCGCCAGGCTAAAGCTGCCGCCCTGGCCGATACCCAGTAGTGCAGCGCCTGGCCATTTCCATATTAGTGGCGCGATCAGCAGCATCCACAGACCAAGGGCGGTGCTAAGCAGCACAATCAATAGCGCGGGGCGCTGATCACGTCCCATACGTGCAAGCCAGGGGGCGCTCAGTGCCGAGGCAAGCTGGCACATAATAGAAATCGCCATGGTCCAGCCCGCATCGGCCTCGTTATAACCGCGATCAACCAGCAGTGTAGGCAGCCAGCCAAATACGATGTACGCCATGGATGATTGAATCCCCATGAACAGCATAACGTGCCAGGTGAGCGGTTGTTTAAGAAGCCGTAAAATACCGCTTTTGCGCGCTGTAGGCGTGCTTGTCATTGTGGTGCGGGGCATTTGGAAGTGCCACAGCACCAGCGCGAATAGCGCCAGCAATGACCAGCTCATCAAGCTCGCCTGCCAACTGCCGAGCAGTTGCGTTAATGGGACGCTAAACCCGGCTCCTAACGCGCCACCTAAGCAGAGCGCCATGGTGTATAAGCCGGTGAGCAGGTCTGCGCTGTCGGGGAGTTCACGCTTAACCAGGGCCGGTAGCAGGGTGCCGCCAATGCCGATCGCACAGCCTGCCATTGCTGAGCCGATAAAGAGTCCACCGGGGAGGGGTAAACCACGCAAAATCAACCCAGCAGCCAGCAGTGTCAGTGCCGCACTCAGCGCCCGTTCGCTGCCTATGCGTTTAGCCAGGGCAGGGGCAAGTGGGGCGGAGAGGCCTAAAAACAGTACTGGGAGTGTGGTGAGTAGCCCCGCAGCAGTAGCGGAAAGCCCCGCGCTTTCTTGCAGGCGAGTAAGCAATGGGGCAACCGAAGACATGGCGGGGCGTAAATTAAGCCCCACCACAACCATCAGCAAAATAAACGTAATCGAGCGACGCGTTGCCATACGAGTATTTACTTAAGGTGGGGACGCAAGTCTCCGCGAACGGCATCGAGTAGCGTAATGAAGTGGTAGTCCTGGGGAGTGTCCAGACAGTCGACCCTGACGTTTGTGCGCATGCCTTTATCCATATTCAACTGGTCAAATATTTCTAAAGTAAGCTTGCGAGCAGGTTTATCGCCTGGCGCCAAGATGCCATCTTCAAGGGTAAAGGTTTCAAGCAAGGTAACGCGTACACGAGTGCTATTGCCTTCGCTAAGCACACGGCGCACAAATAGCCAGCCTTCGCAGGGAAGTGCGTGGTTGTCATCCCGTTGGCGTAAGAAAATCGTGCGGTAGCAGGCGCCTTCAACCGACGCTTTTTCAGCCATGCTGCGATAGGCCTGTACCACCTGATTAGCCGACGCCCGGGCGTCCTCTAAGCGCTGTACGATCCCTTGATGTTCGCGGCTGAGCTGCTCTTGACGTTGAAACGTCAGCCATTGGCGGTACTCGGCCATCAGTTGAGAAGACGCCATAATCACTCCGTGAAAAGTATTGGCTAAAATAGCTGCTGGAAACAGCGGCTTGGAATATGCAAAAACGACACCTTCGCATATTCCTGCACTCTGAGCTAGCGCCGCGCGCGACGTTTACGCTCGCCACCGGTATTGGCACTCTGGCCTTCGGGTTTGCGTTTAGCGCGAGGCTGACGTTGATTGCGTCGGCCATTTTCGATGGGCTCAGGTTTGATACTGGGGTCGGGCTCAAAGCCAGGTTCAATGTGCTTTGTTAGCTTCTGCTTGATTAGCCGCTCAATATTGCCTAGCAAGGCATCTTCATCGACACACACCAATGAAACGGCTTCGCCATTGCTGCCAGCACGACCGGTGCGGCCAATGCGGTGGACATAATCTTCCGCCACGTTGGGTAGGTCAAAATTGACGACGTGGGGCAACTCATTGATATCCAGTCCACGAGCAGCGATATCGGTGGCCACGAGTACCTGCAGGTCACCGCTCTTAAATGCCGTTAGCGCGCGAGTGCGAGCTCCCTGGCTTTTATTGCCATGGATCGCCATGGAAGGGATGTCCTGCTTGGAGAGCTGCTCTGCAAGGCGGTTAGCGCCATGTTTGGTGCGCGTAAATACCAGCACCTGGAACCAGCCGTTTTGCTGAATCAAGTGGGCCAGCAACTCACGTTTCTTCTCGCGATCAACACGGTAAATCGCCTGCTCAATTTTATCGGCAGTAGCATTACGCGGCGCTACTTCAATCATCGCCGGATTATCCAGCAGCTGTTGTGCCAGGGTCTGGATCTCATTAGAGAACGTCGCCGAGAACAGCAGATTTTGGCGCTTTTTGGGGACCAGACGCAGCAAGCGCTTAATGTCATGAATGAAGCCCATATCCAGCATGCGGTCGGCTTCATCAAGCACTAAAATCTCTACACAGGAGAGATCCACATGCCCTTGCTGGTGAAGATCCAGCAAGCGGCCTGGGGTGGCAACCAGTACATCCAAACCGGCTTTTAGTGCATCGATTTGAGGCTGTTGGCCGACGCCACCAAAAATAATGTGGGAGCGTAGTGCCAGATGCTGGCCATAGGTCGACACGCTTTCGCCTACCTGAGCGGCAAGCTCACGGGTAGGGGTTAGCACCAGTGCACGTACCTGACGTTTCCCAGGTCGTTTGCCGGTGTTTAAGCGTTGCAGCATTGGCAGCGTAAAACCAGCGGTTTTACCAGTGCCGGTTTGGGCGCTGGCCAGCATGTCGCGGCCTTCAAGTACAACGGGAATAGCCTGTCGTTGTATCGGGGTAGGCTCAGTGTAACCTTGCGCTGTGACAGCGCGTAATAAATCGGCGTGCAGGCCAAGTTCAGAAAAGCTCATGCGTTCTCCGCAATCACCTAGTGAGTTAATACCGGTAAGTGGTTATTGTCACTAGATGTAATGTTCAAAAAGCGAGGTTGATTGACCTTCGCGGCAGCGAAGTGTGCCAGATATCTCAACATGCCGCGATGGTCGTTAGTTAGCCGTGGATGACCGTGAAAGGAGACGTGAAGATTACAGCGCTAAGAAATGCTGAGACTGATGTGCACGGGCACATCAGAAAACTTACGTATCAGTAATTAGCCGAGCAGTGTAACACGAATATACGATGCCAGCCTGTTTAGCTCTCTTGTGTCAGTTGTGAATGCTGGGCATGAAGAGGGATCAACCGAGCTAATGTCGCGGGCGGTAATTGCATCTGGGCAAGCTCGCCAGGTGTTAACCCAAAAAATTGCTCGGGTGTGAATACGCCTAGCTGAAATAGTTGTTGTGCCGTCGCCGGTCCCAACCCATCAAGGGCGAGTAGTCGTCGTGCAAAAAGAGAAATAAAACGATTTTTTTGTTTGTTATCGAGCTCGGCGCAGGTGGTTTGATAGTAATTTCCCGCGTGCAGCGTAATAAATTGCTCAATACGCTCAAGCGCGGCTAGCGTTGACGCGTCGAGCGAGTGAATGGCTAACTGATCGAGTAGAGCGTCGTGACTATGCAATGCTGTTTCAAGGGTTGCGAGTGTCGCCTCTCCCTCCAGCAGGGAGGTCACTGTCTGCATTAACGCATTGACCGCCTCGCGCAGTTGTTCAGCGGGCAATTCAGCAGTGTTGTTCGTTTCAACTATCATGAGAACATTCCTGAGAAGGCTGATATTTAGCGTAGTTCAGCAAACCGTGGTTAGTAAGCCTTGAATTAATTAAAATAATTGCCTTGGCGTATTTCATTGGCGATAAGCTCGGCGGCTTGATCCCAGCTTTCGCTCAGAGCGCGCACGAGCGCTGGGTAGCCATCTGTTTCAAGCGGTGTCTCCGAGTAGAAATTCTCCATTACCAACAGTTCGCCAGCACTGTTGACTAATTGCCATTGGCCACTCGCGACGGCGACACCATCAAAACGGCCTTGGAATTGATCAACAGTAAGGCGCAGGGTCAATGCGTTAGCGGGTTCGCCCTCTGCGCGCATCACCCTGAGCGTGGGCATCGCTTGCGATAAATTGGCGCGCATGCGGCGTTCTAACTGCCTATCCAACCCTTCCGCCCACTGATGCTCACGTGCCGCGTTCAGCGTAATATCGTCTAACTGCATCACTATGCCGTCAACATCAAGATAATGCGCAAGTCGAGGGCTACTCAGTACGAGTGTACCCTCTGGCTGGTTAGTGGTACTGCTCACAGTGTCGCTCGGTAGCATATAGCGCGCAGGGGGAGTAACACTGCTGGCGCAAGCGGTTACCAGTGCACAGATCATTAGTAGCAGTAAACACTTGATCCAGTTCGTCATACTCGTCCCTATAAGCATGGAGGGCTCCTTAATCACGTGGCGCGCGCGGAATGGGGTCTTGGGCATCCAGGTTATCAAACAGCAGAGCCCTGGGATTGTCGTTAAGCGTGCGGGTAAGTGGCTGCAAGTCACGCATTAAGCGATCCAGTCGTTCGATGGCAGTGGTGAGCTCTTGGTAAGCGGACGATGACGGAGACAGCCCTTCCAGCGTGCTACGTAGTTCCTCAAGAGTCCCGTTTAGGTTGCCACCAATCGCCTGGGTCTCCGGATCATTCAGCAGCTGATTGAGAGAAGCACTTACTTCACGTACTTCATTAAGAACATCCTCAGAGGCCTGCAAATTACGATCCAAGCCAGCAAGTAACGGCTCAACCTCAAGGCTGTTCAGTTTCTCAAGCAAATCGGTCACTTGTGCTTGAATCTGCGCAAACCCGCCCGCCACCGTAGGGAATACGTCGCGCTCAGAGAATCGTTCAGCGACATACTCGTCGGCAGGGTCTCGTTGGAAGTTTAAGTCGACAAACAGTGCGCCTGTCAGCAGATTGCCACTTTTGAGTGACGCGCGAAGCCCCAGACCAAACATGCGCTCGAAACGAGCTTGCCACTCTTCTAGATTAATATCGCTATTTTCAATACCCAGGCGCTGCGGCTCAATCCGTATCAAGACAGGAATTGCAAAGCGCGCGCGCGAGTCAGGCTGAGGAGCGGTAAAGTTCCAGGGCACGGCGGCAACAGTGCCCATTCGCACCCCGCGAAACTCTACAGGGGCTCCTTTTGAAAGACCGCGAACCGTTTCATCTACCAGCAGTACATACTCTAAGTAACGATTAAAGGTGCCTTCTCGTGCCGCATCTTCATCAGCATAAAGGGTGAAGCGCGTATTGGCTTCGACTGGCTGCCCCATAGGTAGGTCTTCAGGTACGCCAAACGTAACGCCGCCGCCGAGTAAGGCTTCAATGGATTCGACGTTAACGCGTACACCATCAGCACCTAAACGAAAATCAATACCACTAGAGGTCCAAAAACGTGTGCTGTCGGTCACTAAGTCGGTATACGGTTCTTCAATAAATACCTGATGCTGCATAGTGCGTGAATCAGGTTCAAAGCTATTTTCTTCAATGCGCCCCACGGTGTAGCCCTGATAGGAAACCGGGTCGCCGACGCGAAGGGAGTTTCCCAGTTGGCTGGTTAGGCTTAGTCGCAGGCCTGCCTGCCCGGCCGGGGCGACGGGAGGGATATCGCTGACAGGAAACTCGCGTCTAGGTGCTTCTTCAGTGCCGGGCTCAAGCTGAATGTAAGCGCCGGATAGTACGGTACCCAAGCCACTAATCCCTTCACGCCCAATGCGCGGTTTAACCACCCAGAAGCGACTATCTTCGCGCAGCATATCCTCGACTTCCGGCTGGATGCGTGCGGTTAATACTGCATGAGAGAGATCATCGGATAGACGCACACTCTGTACACGACCAATTTCAACATTGCGACTGCGGATCAGTGTATTGCCCGCTTCGATGCCCTCTGCATTATCCATGGTAAGCGTGACTTGGGTGCCCCGACTGGAGTAGTTGTCATATACCAGCCATAAGCCAATCGCAATGGCGACGATAGGCACTACCCAAATAGGAGAAAGGCGCGTTTGACGCGATGTCTTGGCCTTATTTAAATCCTGTTCGCTGGCGGAGTCAGCATTAGCCTGGTTGGAAGTAGGCGGAGTTGTTTCATTAGCCATCAACAGGTTCCTTGGTGGCCGCTTTACGGCGAAGAAGAAAGTGGCGAAGAGAGTTTCTATGGGGAGGTGATGTATCCCATATTAAGCGTGGATCAAATGTCATCGCCGCCAACATGGTTAACACAACCACAGAGCCGAAGGCGAGTGCAGCTGGACCTGGTGTAATTGACATTAATGATCCTGCGCGGATCAGCGCCACCAAAATAGCGACCACAAAAACATCGACCATCGACCAGCGGCCGATAAATTCCGTTAAGCGATAAAGCCGAGTACGGCTTTGGGCATTCAAGACGCTGCTGCGTCTAACGACTAGGCAAAGCCAGGTTAAGGCAACTAATTTGCCGACTGGTACGATAACGCTGGCTATGAAAATGACGGCTGCAATTGGCCAGGAGCCCATCTGTATCAGTTGAACGACACCGCCTATGATGGTTGATGGTGAAGAGTTGCCCAAGCTTGTGGTGGTCATAATAGGGTAAACATTAGCAGGAATGTACATAATCGCGGAGGCGCCCAGCAGTGCCCATGTGCGCTGTAAGCTATGCGGTAACCGCTGGTGAAGCTTTTCATGGCAGCGAATACAATGTCCTCGGCCCTGTGGCGATAGACGATTAATAAGCCCGCAGGTGGGGCAGCCAGTTAGCCCTTGGCCAGCGGCAGGGATTCCAGTTTGAGTGCCGTCGGGGGCCAGGGGTTCTCCCTCTAGCGAGAACCACATCCAATCTGCGTCGATAGATTGAGTGGTCATCAGTAGTAGCAGTGCAAACACGCAAAAACCCCAAAAGGATATACCTAGCTCAACATCGGCTAGGCCCGCTATTTTGATCAGGCTTACCAGGGCGCCAATAATAAATACGTCGGCCATCATCCATGGCGTTAAATGCGCTAATGAGCGGGCTATATCGCGGCTAAAAGGCAGAGGGTGACCCCGCAAGAGGCCAAACTGGAGCCAAAGCACGCCAAGCAGGTATACCGCTGGCAATACCACTATGGTCATGATGATGGCGATTGCGACGAGCGGTTGATGAAAGCCAATCAGGGCAGTGGCGGTTTGGGTTAACTCAATGCGGTTGCTAACCCCGCTAACGGTAAAACTAATAAAAGGAAATGAGACGGCCACCATTAGTGCAATGAGAGATGCGATGGCGAGCGCCATGCTGCGCTGAGCAGGGTAGCGATGGCGTTTGACTAATACATGCGAGCACCTTGGGCAGCTTGCTCTTTCACCAGAGCTGAGTGGTGGTAGTGCGGATACCCAGTCACATTCATGACAGGCGCGCAAACGCCTTCGCTGAGTTCGAGTCTCAGGCGGCATGAGGTCAACAAGGGGGGTGTTAACCGGTAGTGCGCGGCGCTTTATCAATCGTTGTGGAGGCAAAAACCAAAACTCTCAGTGCGAATACCTAGCTAAACTACTAGGATGTGGCGAATTAAGCTGTTAATTACACATTTTAGCAAGTTTATGTCACTGAAATAATGTTCAAAAACATAGCCAAGCCGCTTGACCATGGCATCAGTTTAGACAACGATGCTGCGGCGCAATGGCGAGTGGCGGCGGATGAACAGCACTGCCGGTTGCTTCTCTGCCAGGATAGCTCCTCAGCAAGAGGTCGCAACGTGATGGTTAGCGTTGCTAGTAAAATCATCTTGGCGCCCTCGCTATGAGGGTGCGCTAAGCTACAAAACGTTGAAATTAGTGCCGTTCATTATGCCATGAAGGAAATGAAATGCTGCTTCCCACATTAGCGGTTGTGTTTGGTTTGATATTATTGGTTTGGAGTGCTGAAAAGTTTATTGATGGCGCTGCAGCCACATCGCGTTGGCTTGGGCTTTCGCCGCTGTTGATTGGGATGCTTGTCATCGGTTTTGGTACCTCGGCCCCAGAAATGATGGTATCGGTGCTGGCGGCAATAGATGGTAACCCAGGGCTGGCGGTAGGTAATGCATACGGCTCTAATATTGCTAATATTGGCTTAATACTGGGGCTAATAGCGCTTATTTCGCCATTAGCCGTTCATTCCAGCGTTATCCGTAAAGAAATGCCAATACTTATGCTAGTCATGCTGGTGACTGGCTTGATGCTGCTGGACGGTTTTGTAGCACGCTGGGAAGCTGTCTGTCTTTTACTGGCATTAGTGGCTTTTATCGTTGTTAGTATTATTCGCTCACGTAGTCAGCCTGACGACGCAATCGTATCTGAAGTAGCTGAGACCCTGGATAGCAAACCGATGTCCCGGGGTAAATCCATTATGTGGACCCTGGTAGGGCTGCTGTTTTTGATCGCTAGTTCACGTCTATTGGTGTGGGGGGCGGTTGAAATTGCGGTTCGCTTCGGTGTCAGTGATTTGATTATTGGTCTAACCGTCGTCGCTATTGGTACTTCGCTGCCGGAACTCGCCTCTTCTATTAGCGCTCTGCGTCGGAAAGAACACGATATGGTGTTGGGCAACGTGGTCGGTTCTAACCTGTTTAACAGCTTGGCGGTCGTTGGCCTAGCGGGGGTTATTGCGCCCATTGAAGCAGGTCGGGAAGTATTGGTGCGCGACTGGAGCGTGATGACGGGTATGACACTGCTGATGATTCTATTTGCGTTTTCTTGGCGTGGTCGCCCACGGCGCATTAATCGTTTGGAAGGTGGGATATTGCTGGCGCTTTTTGTCGCGTACACCGGCTATATGGTAAGCGTCGTTATTATGTCTCGTTAGACGTATGTTCCTAATAGCGCAGCGCTATGGTGCTTGGTGCGTCAATGCGACCCATCTTGGGTGTTAGGTTGTCAATGTATGATGGGAACTTAATATATAATATGTTTAAAAAATTAACATAGTTAAGAAATAAGCTTAGTGCTTATAACTAAAAGTGCGCTGCCATTAAGGCTCAACTAAGCTTGTGTTAACTCGTTGATGGAATGTCGATTCAGGCCTTAGGAGAGTGAAATGGAACTTGATCCGCTCGTATTATCGCGATTGCAATTTGCATTCGTTGTGTCGTTTCACGCGATCTTCCCCGTGTTTACTATTGGTCTGGCGTCCTACATTGCGCTGCTTCATGGGCTGTTCTTCAAAACGAAAAATCCAGCCTGGGACCGCCTGTCGCTCTTCTGGACAAAGGTGTTCGCCGTTGTCTTTGGCATGGGGGTGGTGTCTGGCATTGTGATGTCCTTCCAGTTTGGTACTAACTGGAGCAATTTTTCACAAGCATCCTCGAATTTCCTCGGCCCTATGCTGAGCTATGAAGTGGTGACAGCTTTCTTCTTAGAAGCGGCTTTCCTGGGCGTGCTGCTATTTGGGCGTGGAAAGGTTCCTCAAGGCGTCCACCTCTTTGCGGCCATTATGGTGGCGGTGGGCACCTTTATTTCGTCCTTTTGGATCCTATCGGCTAACAGTTGGCTGCACACGCCGGCAGGGGTAGAGCTGATCGACTTCCGTTTCCACGTCACCTCTTGGACAGAGGCGATCTTTAATCCGTCGTTCCCATACCGCTTTATGCATATGGCCGTTGCCTCCTTCCTGACAGGTGGCTTTGTTGTCGCAGGGGTGAGCGCATGGTTTCTGTTGCGTGACCGGGACCCAGAAGCTAACCGCCGTGCGCTCTCAATGTGCCTTTGGCTGTTGCTGTTTTTGGCACCTACCCAGGCCGTTATTGGCGATTTCCATGGCATCAATACGTTAGAGCACCAGCCGACTAAAGTGGCTGCGATGGAAGGGCATTGGGAAACCTCCGGCAATGTGCCGCTGTTGTTATTTGCTATTCCTGATCAAGATGCGCAAACCAATCACTTTGAGCTGGGTATTCCTAATCTGGCCAGCATCATCTTGACCCACTCTATTGATGGGGAGGTGCCGGGGATTAGCGAGGCGGCGCCTGAAGAGCAGCCGCCAGTGCTGATCATTTTCTGGGCCTTCCGAGTCATGGTAGGGATTGGCCTACTCATGATTGCAGTGGCGTTAACGGGATTAGTGTTACGCATCAAAGGTCGTATCTTTGATAAACGGCTATTTTTAAAAGGCTTGACTGCCATGATTCCTATGCCATTTGTCGCTGTCTTGGCGGGCTGGATCGTGACTGAGTCAGGTCGTGCGCCTTGGCTCGTTTATGGAATGATGACGCATGCCGAAGGCTTAACGCCTTCACTAACGGGCCCTATGGCGCTATTTACTCTGATTGGTTATATCTTGGTTTACGCCGTGGTGTTTTATGCGGGCATTTATTACCTCACGCGCGTGGTGCGCAACGGTATGCTGCCTGAAGAAGAGCGCGATACAACCGATGAGAACTTCAAGCGGCCCATGCGCCCAATGTCTGCTGCGCATACCCCTTTTGACGATGACGTTGACCCGGTGAGGAGCTAGACATGGAAATGTTTGATCTGACGTTAGTTTGGGCCTTTATCATCGGTTTCGGCATCATGATGTATGTGTTGATGGACGGATTTGATTTGGGGCTGGGGATTCTTTACCCCTTTGCTCCTGATGAAGATGCCCGCGATGTGATGATGAACTCAGTGGCACCGATATGGGATGGCAACGAAACATGGCTGGTGCTAGGCGGGGCTGGTTTGTTGGGCGCTTTCCCGCTGGTTTATTCGGTTTTCTTGCCGGCTTTATATATCGGCGTCTTCTTAATGCTGGCGGGCTTGATCTTTCGTGGCGTAGCTTTTGAATTCCGTTTTAAATCCAGGCGCAATCGGCGCTGGTGGAACCGCGCTTTCTGCTGGGGATCGGCTATCGCCGCATTCGCTCAAGGAGCTGTTGTCGGGGCTTATATTCAAGGCTTTCCAGTGGAAAACTTCGCCTATGTAGGCGGCGCCTTTGACTGGCTGACGCCTTTCTCAGTGCTGACCGGGCTTGGTTTAATGGCAGGCTACGCCCTGTTGGGGGCCACTTGGTTAATTCTTAAATCAGAAGGCCATGTGCAAGATTGGGCTTACAAAATTACCCCAATGCTGCTGGCGCTGGTGCTGTTTGTTTTTGCCGTGATCAGCCTATGGACGCCGTTCATCAATCCACTAGTGTGGGAGCGGTGGTTCGGTAATATTCAGCTAATTTGGGTTTTCCCCGTCTCTGCACTGATCTGTGCTTTTATCGTCTTTCGTTCGGTTCAAAAGCGTCGTGAAGGCGTACCTTTCCTAGCGACTATTGGTATTTATGTCTTTACCTATTTAGGTCTAATTGTAAGTAAATGGCCAGTCATCGTGCCGCCAGACTATACGCTGTGGGATGCAGCCTCTTCGCCTGAATCACAGCTGTTTTTACTGGTGGGAATGGTGTTTGTTATTCCGATTATATTGACCTATACCGCTTGGACCTACTGGGTATTCCGCGGCAAGGTGCGTGTAGGCGAGGGATATCACTGATTCATGGTAACTGAAGAAACGCTCTCCCTTTCGCCGCGCAGTTGGCTTCAAACATTGGCCAGGGGAGAGCGTAAACGTCTGCTAGGCTCTGCACTTTGCGGCGTACTGGCAGGTAGTCAAACGGTTGTGATAGTAGTGGGTCTTGCCTGGCTTATTGATCAATTGGTAATTCACGACCAGTCGCCAATGTCTTTACTGCCGATATTTTCTCTATTGGTGGGCTGTGTGCTTTTGCGCGCCGCCTTTCAGTGGGGGCATGAAACGCTGAGCTTGGAAGCGAGCCTGCGAATACGTCAGCGTGCCAGAGCTCAGTTGCTCGATAAATTATCTGCATTAGGTCCCGTTTGGCTTACCAGTCAGCATAGTGGTTCATTAGCCAGTCAAGTGGTTGAACACATCGATACGCTAGAGGGTTATTTCGCGCGTTTTTACCCTCAACTGCGTATCACGTTCTGTTTACCACTGTTGATCTTGGCGGTGGCAGGCTGGCTTGATTACTTGGTGGCACTTTTCCTGCTGCTTTCTGCACCGCTTATTCCGCTTTTTATGGCGTTGGTCGGTATGGGGGCGGAACGCCTTAACCGTGACCAATTCGTTGCGGTATCGCGATTGTCTGCGCATTTTATTGATCGGGTGCGTGGTATGACGACGTTGCAGCTATTTGGACGTACCTTCGCCGCACAGCAGGATGTTTGGTATGCCACCGACGAATATCGGCGTCTGAGTATGCGTACTTTGCGTTTGGCTTTTCTCTCTTCTGCCGTCCTCGAGTTCTTTTCTTCAGTCGCGATTGCAGTGGTGGCCATGTATGTCGGTTTTGGCCTGTTGGGCTATATCGAGTACGGGCCATCTTCGTCACTGACGCTTTTTTCTGGCTTAGCGGTGCTACTGCTCGCTCCCGAGTTTTTCCAGCCTCTTCGTACGCTTTCTCAGCACTACCATGATCGCGCGGCGGCACTCGGTGCCGCCGAAAGTGTAGTGAATATACTTAATCAGCCAAGCTTGGTGAGCGGTCATCGTCATTTGCCTCCGCTGTCGGAAAGATCAGCCATCGAATTAACGGCTGCCTGCGTTGCTTATCCCAGCCGAGGGCAAGTAATAGGCCCGATCACTCTCACTATTCAAAAGGGGGAGGTGGTGGCGATTAGCGGTATCTCCGGTAGCGGAAAGTCGACACTGTTGGCGCTGCTGGCGGACTTTATCGCCCCCAGTGCGGGAGAGTACTGGCGACAGGTGAATAGCCATTATGCCTGGCTGGATCAGCAGCCTTGTCTCCTGCACGGAAGCTTGATTGATAATCTCCGCTTAGCAGCTCCTGACGCTTCTCGTGAAGAAATGGTTGCAGCGCTTCAGCGCGCAGGTTTTGGGGCTCTTTTAACCCAACTGCCCGAAGGCCTAGATACATTAATTGGTGAGCGTGGAGTTGGACTGTCGGGGGGGCAGGCTCAGCGTTTGGCAATTGCCCGCGTTTATCTCAGTAATGCTCCACTGGTACTGTTAGATGAACCCACGGCGAGTTTAGATCAAGAGACAGAGCAGTTCGTTATGACTGCTCTACTTGAGCTTGCGCAAGAGGGGCGAACGCTGGTGATCGCTACTCACCACCCCGCCGTCATCGCCGTTGCTCATCGTCACTTTGCTTTTGAGAAGGGCGAGCTGGTAGAGGTGGTCTCATGATGGGGACTTACCGTGAATTCCGCCCTTGGTTGCTGCTTCTAGTTCGGAGGCGCAGGCGCTTCTTGTTAGGCGCTTTGCTGGTATGGATCACCCTGATGGCAGGACTGGCGCTGCTGGGCCTGTCGGGTTGGTTTATTACTGCCAGCGCGTTGACAGGGATCGCGCTATCCTTAGGCCTTCCAGCGCGACTGGATGTTTATGTGCCCGGCGGTGGCATTCGTTTTTTTGCCTTGGCGCGTACCGTCGCCCGTTATGTTGAGCGGCTGTATAACCATAATACGGTGCTAACGCTACTGGCTGACTTGCGGTATCGGGTATTTGGTTATTTAACCCACTTCGACGATGCCCGATTGCATGGTGAGCGTGCCAGCGATTGGCTAAGCCGGTTAACGGCGGATATCGACACGCTGGATAACTTTTATCTCCGGCTCTTGGTGCCACCGTTAGTTGCGCTGCTCGGCGTGGTAGCCGTCTCGCTTTTTGTGGCTATTTGGTTGCCCGGCGTCGCCGTTCTGATGGCGTTGACACTAGGCGTGCTGTGGCTAGTAGCAACACTCTTGGCTGCTGTTTGGGGGTTTTCGCAAAGCTATCAGCAGGTGGTTGATCAGCAGTTGCTGCGTCGTTTAGTGGTTGACCAGGTGCAGGCCTCGGCTGAGTTGATGAGTTACCAAACGGCCGAGTGGCACCGTACGCTTATCGCCAGTCAAGAGCGGCAGGCGTTTAGCAACTCGCGCCGATTAGGGCGTAAGACTGCGCTATTAAATTGCGTGGTGAGTGTTGTTAGCGGCGTCATGGTAGTCGCAGTCGTGTGGTTGGCTAGCCTAGTGTTTAGTCAGCAGTTGGTAGCGGGGCCTATTTTGGTGATGGCTGCATTGATAGCACTGGGAGCCAATGAGGCGTTTATTACGCTACCTGCTAGCTTTATAAAGCTAGGCGCGAGCCATGCTGCGGTTCAACGTTTAAATGAATTAGCCGATGTTCCAACGGCAAGTAAGGCCTCTGCTACTCTACCAGAAGGGCGCGGCCTAGATATTCAGGCGAATCAGCTCTCTCTGCGCTATGCCCATACACTTGGGCCCGCGTTAAGTAAGGTTGAGTTTTACCTGCCCGCCGGAAAGCGAGCGGTGATAACCGGCAACTCCGGAGCCGGTAAATCTTCTTTAGCCAGCCTGTTAATGGGGCGCTTAAAAGCGACGCAGGGAGAGGCGATGGTCGGCGGGGTGCCATCGTTGCAACTTTCGACCGAAAGCCGTGCTCATCACTTTGCCATGCTCACCCAGCAGGTAGACCTTTTTGATGCTTCTATAGCTGAAAATTTGCGCATTGCTAACCCTACCGCTAGCGATGTCATGCTTTGGGAGGTTTTGAGGGCGGTAGCGATGGACAGTTGGGTTGAGCAGTTGCCAAAAGGTTTGGCGACAGCGGTGGGGGAGAAAGGCCATCAGCTCTCGGGTGGTCAGGGCCGGCGTTTAGCTCTAGCGCGTCTTATGCTAGGTAACCCTCAAGTCGTGATTCTAGACGAGCCGTTTGCTGGTGTTGATTCAGCGACAGCTAAGCATATTGCGGCTTCCTTGGATAAATGGCTGATTAATCGAACGGCTATCTTCTTTCTACATCAAGTGAGTTCGCTAAAACTATTGCCTGGGATCGAGTACCACTGGCATTTAGATGCCGGTAAACTTAGCCAATGCCCGCTGAAATAATCGATAATGAATGACATTAATTAATTGATAAGGCAGCTAGGAGCCCTCCATGCAAGAATTTTTACACGCCCTTCCCAAAGTAGAGCTCCATTTGCACATCGAAGGCTCATTGGAACCAGAATTAATGTTTGCGTTAGCGCAGCGCAATGGCATTGATTTGCCTTATGCGACTGTTCAAGAAGCTAAAGATGCTTATCATTTCAGCGGTCTGCAGGGGTTTCTAAACCTCTATTTTCAAGGCATGAACGTGCTTCGTAATGAAGAAGACTTTTATGACCTGGCGATGGATTATTTCAAGCGTGCGCGGGAGGAAGGTGTTGTTCATATCGACATGCACTTTGACCCTCAGGCGCATCTGCAACGTGGCGTTCCCCTTGAAGTGGTCATGGGGGGATTATTAAAAGCCAAGCAGGAAGCTGAAGAAACTCTCGATCTCTCTATCGGCATGATTATGGCTTTTCTACGTGATCGCCCTGCTGAGGAGGCGTTACATGTCCTGGAGCAAGCGGCTCCGTATTGGAAGCTGCTGGATGCGATCGGCTTAGACAGTGCTGAGCAAAATAATCCGCCTGCTGGGTTTGTGGATTTATTTGAGCGCGCTAAGCAGCTTGGCCTTGTTCGTGTGGCCCATGCAGGAGAGGAAGGCCCAGCAGAATATATTCAAGAAGCCCTGGATCTTCTTGATGTTCAACGTATCGATCATGGTGTGCGGTGTTTGGAAAGTAATGAGGTAGTTGAACGTTTGCGCAGCGAGCAAATTGTATTAACGGTCTGCCCACTTTCTAACGTGAGTTTAAAGGTGGTGGAAGATCTGCGTGATCATCCGCTTCCTAAGCTGTTGGCTGAAGGGCTCAAGGTAACGATTAGCTCGGATGATCCCGCCTATTTTGGAGGCGGGATGCTGACCAATCACCTTGCTTGCGCCGAGGCGTTTGGTTGGGATGAAGCGGTATTTCGTCAGCTAACCTGCAATGCTATTGAAGAAGCTTTTGTTACTCCAAAGCGTCGCGAAGAGTTGCTGGCTCGTTTGGCTGCTGTATAACATCAAACCGCTTGGTCGCGCTGATCAGGCGGTTGTTCGCATTGAGGCGATAGTTTTAAGTGTCGGATTAAAACGATAGTTCAGGGCAATGCAGGTACGTCAAAATCAGGCATTTCACCGGTTAGTGTATTGAGAAACGCGGTAATAGCACTAATAGTGTCATCATCAAACTCCCGTCCGAGCATTTCTTTGCCCATTATAGCGACCGCTTCTTTCAGTGTTTCAGTCGCTCCGTTATTCATATATGGATACGTCACCGCCACATTGCGCAGCGTAGGTGTCCTGAAACGGTACTTATCACTCTCTTCTTCGGTGACTACGTAACGACCTAAATCGGTTGAGCCTGGAACCTGAATCGCATGAAATTGGCTATCGGTTAAAGCAGGACCGCGATGGCAGGCGATACAGCCATTATCAACAAAAGCCACCATACCGTCTTTGGCTTGTTGGTTAATTGCCTCTAAATCACCGTGTAGGTAACGATCAAAAGGTGAGTTGGGTGTATTGAGCGTACGTTGGAAAGCGGCTAACGCGTGGGCCAGATTATCATCGGTGATAGGTTCTTCTTGATCAGGATAGGCGGCGTTGAATTTTTCCTGATAGAGCTCGAATCCCACCAGCCGCTCCAGGGCCATTTCCAGATCCATCGCCATTTCCACCGGTGCTTCAATAGGGCCCAGTGCTTGGCCTTCTAAATCAGGCTCTCGGCCATCCCAAAATTGTGATCCCAAAAAGCCACTGTTCAGCACGGTGGGGGTATTACGTTCACCGACCTGCCCATCGTGGCCAACAGCGCGGGGAATTCGGTCAGCCCAGCCTAGCGCTGGATTGTGGCAGGTGGCACAGCTGATAACGCCACTCGACGAGATGCGTGGTTCAAAGAACAGCATGTTACCGAGTTCTACCTTCTCCTCTGTTAATGAGTTGTCCGCAGGGATTGGTGGCAGGTAAGGCAGTGCCTCGAAACGTTGGCGGTAATTTTCCAAGCCATCGTCAGCCATGGCTAAGCTTGCAGCAAGAAAGCTGCTGGCCGCCAGTGCGGGTAGTAAGGTGGCTTTTATGGTCATGTTTAATCTCCCTCGCTTTTATAATCGGCGTTTTGGGCTTCGTGCGAAGAGCCTCAACGTCCACTATCTGTAAGCTTATGGGAGAGGGGGGTAGCCGTTTTGACCCAGATCAAATCTTGCATTGCTTTATAGTGCGTGCAGGGTGAGCCCTAATCTTTAACGACTTTTAGTCATAAATGTTCAAATCACTGTTGACCCTAGCGGTGGATCGGGTAGTATACGCACACGTCAACGGGGCACGGCCTCATCGACTAGCTCTTTAACAATTTGATCAGGTAATTCATGTGGGCGCTTGCTGATGTTGGTGACAAATCACCGAATATCAAGGCAAGCGACTCAAGCAATAGGGTGTTAAAGGATTCGTCCTTTGGGAT